>NZ_CP101508.1:3156532-3456765 GCF_024380015.1 Photobacterium atrarenae | reverse complement strand
GCTCGACTCCACACTGAAAAGTAAAACACGAAAGGGATGCAATTTTATACCTGCTGGCTTCGGATCGCCAGCAAAGAGATCGCGATCCGGTGAATAAGATCCGACTTATACACACTGATCGCACACCCATTCCAAAGATCAACACAATGTCATCGCCCCTTACCCACAATACTATTCACAACAGGGAGAAGATCGCGGATCCTCATCCGAACCTTTCGTTATGAGTAATAACTCCTCGTTATTAAACGATCCCGGTGTAAAAAGATAGGATTATCAATAAACAAGCCATCCATGACAGCATCTGAGGAGTAAGCTGGATGAAACGCTGGATTAAAACAACCTTCACCGCGGTGGCACTGACGCTGACCGCCAGCCAGGCGGCCATGGCGGCAACCGATGTCAAAGTCGGCATGTCAGGCCGCTACTTCCCGTTTACTTTCGTCAAACAAGACCAGCTGCAAGGCTTTGAAGTCGATCTGTGGAACGAAATCGGCAAGCGCAACGATTACAATGTCGAGTTCGTGACCGCCAACTTCTCCGGCCTGTTCGGCCTGCTGGAAACCGGCCGGATCGACACCATTTCCAACCAGATCACCATCACCAAAGAGCGTCAGGCCAAATACCTGTTCGCCGATCCGTATGTGATTGACGGTGCCCAACTGGTCGTTCGTAAAGGTAACGACAGCATCAAGAGCACCGCCGATCTGGACGGTAAAACCGTCGGGGTGAACCTGGGCTCGAACTACGAGCAACTGCTGCGCGAACTGGACAAAGACGGCAAGATCAACATCAAGACTTATGAAACCGGCATAGAGCACGATGTCGCTCTGGGCCGGACCGATGCCTTCGTGATGGACCGCCTGTCGTCGGTTGAGCTGATCAAAAAAGCCAACCTGCCGCTGCAACTGGCCGGCGAACCGTTCGAGCGCATCGAAAATGCCTGGCCGTTCATGAACAATGAAAAAGGCGAAGCATTGCGTGATGACGTCAATCAAGCCCTGAAATCCATGCGCGAAGACGGCACCCTGGCCGAGATTTCCCAGAAGTGGTTTGACGCCGATATTACCCGCTAAAATTCGCTCAAGACATTTCCCCTCAAAGTTCCATATACTAGAAGGCTCACCGCGAGGTGGGTCTTTTGTCGCTTCTATTCACCCAATTGATTACGGAATACCTGTCTGCTATGGGTTTTGATTTTGACTACATGCTGTCGCTGATGCCGATCCTGCTGAAATATTTGGGCACAACCCTGAATATGGCGGTCTGGGGGCTGCTGTTTGCCTTGGTGCTGGCCCTGGTGCTGGCCCTGCTACGTATCTACCGGGTCCCGGTACTGGATCAGCTCAGCCAGCTCTATATCAGTTTCTTTCGCGGCACGCCGCTACTGGTCCAGCTGTTTCTGCTCTACTACGGCCTGCCGCAGGTTTTTCCGGTATTTGTCGGCTTAGATGCTTTCAGTGCTGCGGTCATCGGCCTGAGCCTGCACTTTGCCGCCTATAAGGCCGAAACCATCCGGGCGGCGATTATCGGTATCGACCGTAGCCAGATGGAAGCCAGCCTGTCGATTGGGATGACCGAACTCCAGGCCATGCGCCGGATCATCCTGCCGCAAGCCAGCCGGGTGGCCCTGCCCTCCTTGATGAACTATTTCATCGATATGATCAAGTCGACGTCGCTGGCCTTTACCCTCGGCGTCGCCGAAATCATGGCCAAGGCCCAGATGGAAGCCTCATCCAGCTTTAAGTTTTTTGAAGCCTTCCTCGCCGTGGCCCTGATTTACTGGGGGATCGTGCTAGTCCTGACCCGGGTCCAGAACTGGGCGGAAACCAAACTCAATAAGGCATACACACGATGATCAAAATGAGTCACCTGGCCAAGCGCTTTGGCGAGACTACGATTTTCTCCGGCATTGATTTAACGATCGAAAAAGGCGAGATTGTGGTGGTGATCGGCCCGTCCGGGACCGGCAAATCAACTCTGCTGCGCTGTCTCAATTTCTTAGAAACCGCCGATGACGGCCAAATCAGCATCGGCGATGTCACCGTCGACTGCCCGCAGGCGGCCAAGCGCGACATCCTGGCCCTGCGCCGCAAGACCGGGTTCGTGTTTCAGAACTACGCCCTGTTTGCCCATCTGACGGCGCGTCAGAACATTGCCGAGGGGCTGATCACCGTCAAAGGCTGGGCCAAGCAGGACGCCTATGCGCGCGCCCAGCAGATCCTCGATGACATCGGCCTGAGTGATAAGGGCGATCACTACCCCGCCGCCCTCTCCGGCGGCCAGCAGCAACGGGTGGGCATTGGCCGGGCGATGGCCCTGGAAGCCGAGCTATTGCTGTTTGACGAGCCGACTTCAGCGCTCGATCCGGAATGGGTCGGCGAGGTGCTGACCCTGATGCAGAAATTGGCCACCCGCCACCAGACCATGCTGGTGGTCACCCATGAAATGCAGTTTGCCCGTGAAGTCGCCGATCGGGTGATCTTTATGGCCGACGGCGAGTTTGTCGAGCAGGGCAAGCCGGATCAGATCTTCACCAACCCACAGGATCCGCGGCTGAAAAAGTTCCTGAACAAGGTCGGGATCCGCGAAGGATCCTTGCACTCAACGTCACAAGCAGTATAATTCAGCGCCCGTAGTTAACTGCGGGCATAATCATTGACTATTTTCAGGCCAGTGATTACAATTCCGCCTCTTTGTAAAGAGGCCCGATGCTTTGCCGTCGGAACTCGGAAACAAAAACTTAAAAACTGATCAGTTAATTTAAGGTAAAACCCATGAAACGCACTTTTCAACCTTCAGTTCTAAAGCGCAAGCGTACTCACGGTTTCCGTGCACGCATGGCTACTAAGAACGGTCGCGCAACAATCAACGCACGTCGCGCGAAAGGCCGTAAGCGTCTGTCTAAGTAATCTTTGATTATTTTGAGTAAGCACGCTTTCTCTCGGGAGTTACGTCTGTTAACTCCCGAACATTATAAAAACGTCTTCCAGCAAGCTCACCGTGCTGGCTCTCCACACTTAACCATTCTTGCCCGCCCTAACGGCCTTGACCATCCACGCCTCGGTTTGGCTGTCCCGAAAAAACAGATCAAAACTGCTGTCGGCAGAAACAAGTTCAAACGCCTTGTCCGCGAAAGCTTTCGCTGCAAGCAAGCCGATCTGCCAGCCTGTGATTTTGTCGTTATTGCCAAGAAAAGTGCCCAGGAGCTGAGCAATGAAGAGCTCTATAAGTTGCTAGATAAGCTATGGCATCGCCTGTCTCGCCGCTCGCGTGGCTAGTCATTAGACTAGTCCGCTTTTACCAACTGGCCATCAGTCCGCTTATCGGACCACGCTGCCGTTTTACCCCGACCTGTTCCCAGTACGCGGTTGAATCAATAAAAGCGCATGGAGCGTTAAAAGGTTGTTGGTTCGCGACGAAACGTCTATTAAGATGTCATCCTTTAACTAACGGGGGTTATGACCCCGTTCCGCCAACCAAGCATAACGACAGAGATAAGTAACGATGGATTCCCAACGCAATATTCTGTTAATTGCCCTACTGTTTGTCTCGTTCCTGCTGTATCAGCAGTGGACCATGGACAATGCCCCTCAACCACAAGGACAGGGTGTAGCGCAACAAGTCAACAACAGTGGTGATGTACCTTCACATTCCGGTGATGGCCAGCCAATTACTGACCAAGACACATCTGATAACCTGATCACCATTAACACCGATGTACTGGCGCTAACAGTCGATACGCTTGGCGGTGACGTTCTTGAAGCCAAACTGCTGGCTTATGACAACGAACTCGATTCCGAAGACCCGTTTGTCCTGCTGAAAAACGAAGCTGGCCACATCTTTAATGCCCAGTCGGGTCTGATTGGTGCCAACGGGATTGACACCACGGCCGGCCGCGCCCAACTGCGCGTGAGCGCTGACAGCTTCACCCTAGCGGACGGCCAGGACGAGCTGCGCGTGCCGATGACCTACAGCAAAGACGGCATTGAGTACACCAAAACTTACATCCTCAAGCGCGGCAGCTACGCGGTGGATGTCACCTACACCATCAACAACACAACAGACAACGCCGCCAGCGTGCAGATGTACGCCCAGTTGAAGCAGAACCTGCTCGATGACGGCGGTAACCTGGCGATGCCGACTTATCGTGGCGGTGCCTACTCGGCGGATGACACCAAATACGAGAAGTACAGCTTCGAAGATATGCAGGACAAAAACCTGAATCTGACGATCGCTCAGCAAGGCTGGGCTGCGATGATGCAGCACTACTTCGTGTCTGCCTGGATCCCGCGCACAGACGAAGCAACAAACCTCTACACCCGTACCAGCAACGGCCTGGGTTACATCGGTGTCCGCCTGCCGGTCACCACCATCGCACCGGGTAGTGAGCAAACACTAACTTCAACCCTGTGGGTGGGCCCGAAGCTTCAGGATCAAATGGAAGCCACAGCGCCGAACCTGAACCTGACCGTCGATTACGGTTGGCTGTGGTTCATCGCCAGCCCGCTGCACAGCCTGCTGTCCTTCATTCAGGGACTGGTGGTGAACTGGGGTGTCGCGATCATCATCCTGACCTTCATTGTCCGGGGTGCTATGTACCCGCTGACCAAGGCGCAGTACACCTCGATGGCGAAAATGCGCATGCTGCAGCCGAAACTGCAGGCGATGCGTGAGCGTCTGGGCGACGACCGCCAGCGCATGAGCCAGGAAATGATGGAGCTGTACAAGAAAGAGAAGGTCAACCCGCTGGGTGGCTGTCTGCCAATCTTGCTGCAAATGCCAATCTTCATCGCCCTGTACTGGGCCCTAATGGAGTCGGTTGAACTGCGTCACGCGCCATTCTTCGCCTGGATTCACGATCTGTCAGCCCAGGATCCGTACTATGTCCTGCCGCTGCTGATGGGTGTGACCATGTTCCTGATCCAGAAGATGAGCCCGACCACCATCACGGATCCGATGCAGCAGAAGATCATGACCTTCATGCCGGTGATGTTCACCTTCTTCTTCCTGTGGTTCCCGTCCGGCCTGGTGCTGTACTGGCTGGTCTCGAACATCGTGACGCTGATCCAGCAAACGCTGATCTACCGTTCGCTGGAGAAGCAGGGATTGCATTCCAAGTAATCTAGCCTCGCGCAAGACCAAGAAGGCGGCCCCGGGGTCGCCTTCTTTCGTTTCGAAGATGCCTGTTTCATTGCGATCACTGGGCAATCCCCCCAACTCTGATTACAATTGCAGCATCATAACCACGCTATTGTTAAGCCAAGCTCTCATGATGAACGAACATACGGATACCATTGTTGCCCAAGCCACCCCACCGGGACGTGGCGGCGTCGGTATTATTCGCGTCTCCGGCCCCAAGGCGAAGGACGTCGCCCAGGCCGTCGCCGGACGGGCGCTCAAACCCCGCTTCGCGGAGTACCTCCCCTTCAAAAACGAAGACGGCAGCGCGTTGGATCAGGGCATAGCCCTGTTCTTCCAGGGCCCGAATTCCTTTACCGGTGAAGATGTCCTCGAACTGCAAGGCCACGGCGGCCCGGTGCTGATGGATATGATGATCCGCCGCATCCTGCAAATTGACGGCATTCGCGCCGCACGTCCGGGGGAATTCTCCGAGCGCGCCTTTATGAACGACAAGCTGGATCTGGCCCAGGCCGAGGCGATTGCCGATCTGATTGATGCCAGCTCCGAGGAAGCAGCGAAAAGCGCGTTCCAGTCGCTCCAGGGGGCCTTCTCGACCCGGGTCAATGACCTGGTGGAATCGCTGATCCGCCTGCGGATTTATGTCGAGGCCGCCATCGATTTTCCGGAGGAAGAAATCGACTTTCTCTCCGACGGCAAGGTCAGCGGCGATCTCCATGACATCATCTCACGCCTGGACGACGTGCGGCGCGAAGCCAACCAGGGCGCAATTATCCGCGAAGGGATGAAGGTGGTCATCGCCGGCCGCCCCAATGCCGGCAAATCCAGCCTGCTCAACGCACTGTCCGGGAAAGACAGCGCCATTGTCACCGACATTGCCGGCACCACCCGGGACGTGTTACGCGAGCATATCCACATTGATGGCATGCCGCTTCACATCATCGATACCGCCGGCCTGCGTGAAGCCTCGGATGAAGTGGAACGAATCGGGATCGAGCGCGCCTGGGATGAAATCCGCCAGGCTGATCGGGTGTTGTTTATGGTCGACGGAACCACCACAGAGGCCACCGACCCGGCAGAAATCTGGCCGGACTTTATCGAGCGCCTGCCAGACCATATGGGCCTGACGGTGATCCGCAACAAGGTCGAGCTGACCGGCGAGCCAAGTGGGATCTGCCATGTCAACAATCCAACCCTGATCCGCCTCTCCGCCCGCACCGGCGACGGGGTCGACAGCCTGCGTGAACACCTCAAGGAGTGCATGGGCTTTAGCGGCACCACCGAAGGGGGCTTTATGGCCCGGCGTCGTCACCTCGAAGCGCTGGAGCGCGCTGCAAGCCACCTGGAAACCGGCCGTGACCAGCTCGAAGGTTTCATGGCCGGCGAGATCCTGGCCGAAGAGCTGCGCCTGGCGCAGCAGCACCTCAGTGAGATCACCGGGGAGTTCACCTCCGACGACCTGCTCGGCCGGATCTTTACCTCCTTCTGTATCGGCAAGTAAAGTAGGCAAATAACGGAAAACAACAGCAAGAAACGGCAGATAACACGCTGATTTTATTAGATCGTCATTTGCCGTTTATTTCCATCCGTTGCCGTTAATTGCCAAATCTAGTCCCCAGTTGGCCCCCAATGACATGATAAATGCCGTATTGGGGACCAATTGGGGGCTAAAATGAAAATTTCCATTGAAAAACGAACACTTAGAACTGACGGCACACGCTCACTACGCTTAGTTTATGACTATGGCTACACCACAAATACGCAAGGTGGACGCCAAAATAAACGTAAGCGCAGCTACGAAACCTTAGACCTGTACGTTCACGACAAACCTAAAACACCCACCCAGCGCCAACACAACAAAGAACATATGCTTCTCGCCGAAACCATTAAGAGTAAACGGCTGGTTGAGTGGCAATCCCAAAAGCACGGTTTTGAGGATCGAACCAAGCGTTCAGCTAGCTTCATTGATTACTTTCAACGGCAAGTTGATATCAAAGAACAAACCACCTCAACTTCCAACCATTCGATATGGCTTTCAGCTCGTTAGCACCTGCTGTTCTACTGCGGGAAACATGATCTTAGCTTTGATGAGCTGGATAAAGACTGGTTAGATGGATTCAAACAAACAACTGTACCGCGATTATCCGGTACAGTTAAAACGGTACAAAACGGTACAGTACATCTCCCTCATCCAAAACAATCCCTACACCCATTTATTCTCGCTTTTTTGACCCAAGCACTCGCCACTACACACCAAACCCGCTAAGATACAAAAATTACAATTTGTAGGTTTTGTGAACCATATGATAGCAACCAAGATAGACCCTCAACTACTTGAAAAAGCAACGAGTATCTTTGCTGAATTAGGTTTACCGATTGAGCAGGCCATTAACGTGTTTTTAGCAATGTCCGTTCAGGCCAAAGGCTTTCCGTTTTCTGTTGCCCTTGAAAATGAAGCAGAAGCGCAGGAGGCCTCACACAGCCAAGCACAAAACAAAATCAGCAATGCCGAGATAACCGAAGCTATCCAAGACCTGGTTGAACACGCTCTACCACAGAGTGAAATAGAAAACCTCACGCAGCTAACCTATTGTCGCAACACCTTTGGGTTGTCATTCCCGGTGCTTAAACTGGCTAAATCACCACGGCCAGAAGACATTCGCAGTGCAGCCAAAGATGCCAAAGAGCGAAACCGCTACTCCACCACTAAAGTGGCCCAGCGAGATGAAAAAACCTACGTGATTTGCACCCAATGGACCGACAGGCACCGCAATGCGTTTTGTCGTTGGCAAGCCATCTTTAGCCGAAATGCTTAACTAGCTGGTAAAACAACAACAAAGCAACAAACTGATTTTTAACGATTTAACTTTATTTAGGCAGTATCAATGAACTTACAAGACAAAGAACAAAGCGCCAAACTCTCCAGTGCTATTTGGCGTATGGCAGATGACCTATGGGGTGATTTCAAACACACCGACTTTGCACGCATCATCCTGCCTTTTTTGCTACTGCGTCGTATTGAATGCGTGTTGGAACCCACCCGTGAAGAAGTACGCAAGTTCTATCTGGCCGAGAAACAATCGGGCATTGACCTTGGTTTAGTGTTGCCAGAAGTTGCGGGATTCGCCTTTTACAACACCAGTGAATACAGCCTAGAAACCTTAGGTGCATCAGACACAGGCGACAACCTAAAACACTACATCAGCCAGTTCAGCAAAAACGTTCGTACGATCTTTGATGAGTTTAAATTTGGTCAAACCATAGAAGATCTGGAAAAAGCCAAGCTGCTTTATCGCATGGTGAGCTACTTTGCCAATCTCGACCTACATCCTGATGTGGTGTCTGATCGCGTCTTGTCAGATGCCTATGAAGAGCTTATTTTTAAGTTCGCCAGCTCAGTCAATGAAAAGGCCGGGGAATTCATGACCCCGCGCGATGCCGTTCGCCTTGCCACTAAACTTGTATTAGCGGCAGACGAAGACATCTTTAGTGAAAAGGGCGTGATCCGCACCATCTATGACCCAACCTGTGGTACGGGCGGCTTCCTTTCCGATGCTATCAGCCAAATTGAAGAAATGGGCAGCAGCGCCAAAGTCGTGCCTTTTGGTCAAGAGCTCGACCCCGCGACCCATGCTATGGCGCTGACAAATATGATGATCCGTGGCTTTGATGCCAACAGCATCAAGCAAGGCAACACCCTATCCGACGATCAGTTACGTGCCGATAAGTTCCACTACGGCCTTGCCAACCCGCCTTTTGGCATTAAGTGGGATAAAGCCAAAACCGAAGTGACTAAAGAACACAAAAACCTTGGCTACGCTGGTCGTTTTGGTCCTGGTCTACCAAGTATCTCTGATGGCTCCATGCTGTTCTTGTTGCACTTGGTATCAAAAATGGAAACGCCCGAAAACGGCGGTGGCCGCGTCGGCATCGTGCTCTCTGGATCGCCGCTGTTTAACGGTGATGCAGGCTCAGGCCCATCAGAAATCCGCCGTTGGCTGCTAGAACAAGACTTGGTAGAAGCGATTGTTGCCCTGCCAACCGATATGTTCTTCAACACCGGAATTGGCACCTACATCTGGATTTTGTCTAACCATAAAGAGGCAAGACGCAAGAACCAAGTACAACTGATTAACTTGGCAGACATCTGGACGCCAATGCGTAAATCGCAAGGCAGTAAGCGCAAATATCTCAGTGATGAACAGATTGACGATATTGTCCGTGCGTACGATGGCTTTGAAGCCAGTGATAACTGCAAGCTCTTTAGCACCACCGATTTTGCCTACCGCAAAGTCACCATTCAACGTCCGCTGCGCGCCAAGCTCAATATTACCGAGGAGGGTATCGCCCAGCTGAAAGACTTAGCGGCGTTCCAAAAGCTCAAACCAGCGCAACAAACCGCTTGGGCACAATACCTTAAAGATAACCTTGGCCTTCAATCTTATGAATGGGCACATTTGGCAACGAAACAAAATCACAATAAAGGTGACTTTGGTAAGTGCCCGAAGGCACTGGCTACGGCCTTAACCGCGCATTTTGTAAAAGTTGATCCGCAATTCGAGCCAGCATTAAATGAAAAAGGCCAAGTGATCGCTGACCCGAAACTCAAAGACACTGAAAGCATTCCCTTTGATCGTGATGTTGAAGATTACTTTGCGCAAGAAGTGCTGCCACATGTGCCGGATGCCTTTATCGATCACTCAGTGCGTGATGAAAAAGACGGTGAAGTGGGCATTGTCGGCTATGAAATTAACTTTAACCGCTATTTCTACCAGTACGTACCGCCACGCGAGTTGGGTGTAATTGACGGTGAGCTAAAAGCATGTGAAGCGCGTATTCAGGCACTGCTGAATGAGGTGGCGGAATGATGCGTCCGTACACTGAGTATCAGCAAAGTGATATTAGTTGGTTAGGGAAGGTTCCTAAGCATTGGACCAAGAATAAATTCAAGTTCCTACTCAACGAAAAAACGAAGACACATAATTTAGAACTACCTTGTGGTTCTATTAGTTTTGGGCACGTCGTGTTCAAAGATTCAGAACGTTTAAGCGAGGAGACAAAGGCTGCATACCAAGAGGTATTGTCCGGAGAGTTTCTCGTCAACCCTCTGAATCTGAACTATGACTTGAAGAGTTTGCGAACAGCATTGGCAGATATCGACGTTATCGTTAGCTCAGGCTATATCGTCCTCAAATCGTTAGGTGTTGTTGATAAAGCCTACCTCAGATGGTTGCTTTATCTGTTTGATGTGCGCCATATGAAAACATTGGGCGCAGGGATAAGACAAACCATTTCTTTCAAAGATATCGCAGATTGTGCTGTTTACATCCCAAACGATTCGGAACAAAAAGCCATAGCGACATTCCTTGATCGCGAAACCCAGCGCATCGACAGTCTGATCGAAGAAAAGCAGACCTTTATTAAGCTACTGAAAGAAAAACGCCAAGCACTGATCAGCCATGTGGTCACTAAGGGGCTTAACCCTAATGTGGAGATGCAGGATTCTGGCATTGAGTGGATTGGGCAAGTGCCGAAGCATTGGGTGGTGAAAAAAATTAAATATGATGTACTCAGCATAGAACAAGGCTGGAGCCCTCAATGTGAAAGTACACCAGTACCGGACGATCACACTTGGGGGGTAGTTAAAGTTGGCTGTGTAAATCGTGGGATTTTTAATCCAGAACAGAACAAAAAACTGCCAGAAGAACTTGAGCCAAGGAAAGAGTACACCATCAAAAAAGGTGATTTACTCGTTTCAAGGGCAAATGCTAAGGAGTGGGTGGGTAGCGCAGCTGTTCCTGACCGTGATTACGATAACCTACTGCTATGCGACAAAATTTACCGAATCAAATTGGACCTAGAGAAAGCTGACCCAGAGTTTTTTGCTTTTTATCTAGCTTCTGACCAAGCACGAGAACAAATTGAAATTGACGCTACTGGCACCAGTAGTTCTATGTTGAATATCGGACAAGGCACCATTTTAAACATGCCTATACCTGCTCCAGAGCTTCCGGAACAACAATCTATAGTGCGAGGTATAAAGAATAAAACCAGTCAAATCGATCGTTTGGTGCTTGAAGTTTTAGATTCAATAGAACTACTCAAAGAACACCGCACATCGCTGATCAGCGCAGTGGTAACAGGGAAAATCGACGTCAGGGAGGCGGTGTAATGGCAGCACATCACGAAGTACATTTTGAACAATATATTACCGAGCAGTTGGTGAGCAATGGCTGGAAAGAAGGCCATTCCAGCCACTATGACCAGCAGAGCGCCATTTACCCGCAAGATGTCATAACTTGGGTAAAGGCCACCCAGCCAGATGCCTGGCACAAGCTGAGTAAACTGCATGGTGCGAATGCCGAGCAGGTGCTACTGGAGCGCTTAGAAAAAGCACTTGCCAGTAAAACAGGTGGCACCATTAATGTATTGCGTAAAGGCTTTACCATTGCAGGTTGCGGCACCATTGCCATGGGCCAACGCAAACCCGAAGATGCGCGCAATGAAGAGCGTATTGCCCGTTATGAGCACAACATTTTGCGCGTGGTGCGCCAACTGAAATATTGCCCGACTCGCGAGTGGGAAATTGACTTGGTGTTCTTTATCAACGGCCTACCCGTAGCCACCGCCGAGCTAAAAACCGATTTCACTCAATCGATAGAATCAGCCATTGCACAGTACAAGCAAGACCGCTTGCCCGTTGACCCAAAAACCAAGCGCAAAGAGCCGCTGTTAACCTTTAAACGCGGTGCAGTGGTGCATTTTGCCATGTCTGATACAGAAATCGCCATGGCGACCAAACTAGCGGGAGAAAACACCTATTTTCTGCCCTTCAATAAAGGTCATGACGGTTCTACCTCTGATTTGCCCGTGCACATCAACTTGCCGGGTGAAGATGGAGAGTATCCGGTCAGCTATTTCTGGCAAGAGATCGCCCAAAAAGATAACTGGCTGCGTATCTTCTACAGCTTCGTGTATGTCGAAACCAAAGAAGTCGCCGATAGCAATGGCAAGGTTCAGCGTAAAGAGACGCAAATTTTCCCCCGTTACCATCAGCTTGATGCGGTAAACAAGATGATTGACGATGCCCGCCAGAATGGCGCAGGCATGCAGTATCTTTGTGAGCACAGCGCAGGCTCAGGCAAAACCTCCACCATCGCATGGACAGCCCATGATTTGATTCGTTTACGCAGCACCGATGGTAAAGCGGTCTTTAAATCCGTGATCATTGTGACCGACCGCACCGTGCTGGATTCGCAGTTGCAAGATGCGGTGCAGCAGCTCGATCATCAATATGGGGTGATCAAGGCCATTGACCGCGAAAAGAGTAGCGAGTCGAAATCAAAACAGCTGACAGAAGCACTGCTAACAGGCACGCCGATCATTGTGGTGACGATTCAAACCTTCCCATATGCATTAGAGGCAATTCTGACCAATCAATCTTTGGCGCAAAGTAACTTTGCTGTGATCATTGATGAGGCTCATACCTCGCAAACTGGCTCTACCGCCAAAGGTTTACGCGCAGCGCTTACGCTAAACCTGAGCCCTCAAGAGTTGGAGCAAATGAGTATTGAGGACATTCTTACTAAGGTGCAAGAAGCGCGTGCCATGCCCAAGAACGTCTCGCACTTTGCTTTTACGGCAACACCCAAGCACAGCACTAAGATGCTGTTTGGTCGCCCGAAAGACCCTAGCCAGCCAGTGTCAGATGAAAACAAACCAGAATCGTTCCACCTCTACACCCAACGTCAGGCCATTGATGAGGGCTTTATTCTCGATGTGCTGGAGAATTACACCCACTACGATACGGCTTACAAAATTGGTGAGAACAATCTGGATGAGAAGCGCGTAGACAGCAAACAAGCCCGTCGCGCTTTGGCTCGTTGGATGTCACTGCACCCAACCACGGTTAGCCAAAAAGTCGAATTCATTATTGAGCACTTCAAAGCCAATATCGCTCACCTTCTGGAAGGTGAAGCCAAAGCCATGGTGGTGACATCAGGCAGGCCGCAGGCAGTGAAATACAAGCTCGCCTTTGATAAGTACATCAAAAAACATGGTATCGAAGGTATTCAAGCCTTGGTTGCCTTCTCAGGCAAAGTACCCGGTAAAGATTTGGGTGATGAAGACAGCCAAGACCCACTGGGGATTGATTTCGACAAAGAGTACACCGAGTACAACTTAAATCCCGACACACATGGGGCTGATCTGCGCCACGAGTTCGAGAAAACCGAATATCGCGTCATGCTAGTCGCCAACAAGTTCCAAACGGGCTTTAACCAACCAAAACTGGTTGCCATGTATTTGGATAAGAAGATCTCAGATGTAGAAGCGGTACAAACTCTATCGCGCCTGAACCGCACCTACCCGGGCAAAGACACCACTTACGTGATTGATTTTGCAAATGAACCGCAGACCATTCTCAATGCGTTCAAAAAGTACGACAAAGGCGCGCAGCTCAACGAAGTGCAAGATGTAAACGTCATCTATGACATCAAAGGGATTCTGGATGAGCAAAGCATCTACAACCATCAAGATTTAGAGTTGTTTAAACAAGCGCGTGGTAAATCTATTCTCGGCCAAGCTCCCGACAAAAAGTCACACGCGCACAAAAAGCTGCTAGCTGCCACACAACGCCCTACCAATGTGTTCAACGTTAAGCTGAAAGAGCTGGTTGATGCTGCAAACCATTGGGATCAGCAATACAACAAAGCGCACCTTGCGGGTGATGAAAAAGCGGCGAACTACGCAGAGTCGCAACGCAGCGAGTTCACCAAGCAGCGCGAAGCACTGATGCGTTTTAAGTCAGATTTGGCTCGATTTGTGAAGCACTACAGCTATATGGCGCAATTGATTGAGTTTGGTGATCCTGAACTGGAAAACTTTGCCGCATTTGCCCATTTGCTATCACGTCGATTGAAAGGGGTAACACCAGAAAACATCGACCTCAGTGCTCTGGTGTTAGAGAAATTCAAAATCAAGTATGACAAAGAGCCAATTCCAGAAGCGGTTAATCAGGTACTTGAGCCTATCCGCCCCAATTACAACGACCCAACCGATCGCGAACAGGCGTTTCTTGCCGATATCATTCGCCGCCTCAACGAACTATTTGGCGATGTCGGCGATGAACCAGGCCGCCGAAACTTTGCCAACGGTACTATTACCCGCGTGACAGAGAACCCGATTGTAGTTGAGCAGGTAGAGAAACATGAGAAGTCGATTGCCCTCAAGGGCGACTTGCCACAGGCGGTGAAGCAAGCTGTCGTGCAGGCTCTGCTGAAAGAAGGCGATATCGCCCGAACGCTACTCAAAGACCCACAGGTAATGGCAAGTTATGTTGAGCTGATTTTTGACATGATGAAGCAAGGTACAACTGGACCACAGGAGAACCAGCATGGCTAAAGATCTCACTGAGTCTTTGCATGACAGGCAAAACATTCTGAATAACCGTTACGCTCTGCAAAAAGCAGAGCAACACCTCGCATTAGGTGGTGTTCAGTTTAATGGTGAAGCGGTGTTCACTAAGCAACAAGTCATGGAATTGTTTGAAATCAGTGAACGTACGATTGAACGCTATTTATCCAGCCATGCAGATGAGTTGAAAAACAATGGCTACCAAATATTAAGAGGCTCAAAACTTAGAGAATTCAAAGCTTTAAGCCATGGTACCGACATCGATGACGGTACCAAAACCAGCGTGTTAGGGATTTTCTCTTTTCGTGCCATTTTGAACCTTGGCATGCTGCTCACTGACAGTGAACGCGCCAAAGAACTGCGCTCTCGTGTACTCGATATTGTGATTGATGTACTCGCAGAACGCGCAGGGGGTCATACCAAGTTCATCAACCAGCGCGATCAAGATTACTTGATGGCGGCGTTCCAGGAGGAAAACTACCGAAAACAGTTTACAGACGCCTTGGACAAATACGTAGACGGTAATAAGTGGAAGTATGGCCGCTTTACTAACCTGATCTACCAAAGCATTTTCCATGAGAATGCAGCGGAGTATAAGAAAATACTCAAGCTGGCCGAAAAGGATAAGATCCGTGAAACCATGTACTCTGAAGTGCTCACGCTTATCGCAAGTTTTGAATCAGGCATCGCTCACGAGCTAGAGCGCCAGAGTACCAGCCTGGGCCGTCCATTGACGCAAAAAGAAGCTGAGCTGCTGTTTGCCAGTTTTGAGCAGCATCCTCTCTTTAGGCCGCTGATAACCGATGCCAGAACAAAAATGGCCAGTAGAGACTTGTGCTTTAGAGATGCTTTGCATGAAAAGCTGGAGGCTTACATTAAATCCGTACCGGAAGCAGACTTTGAACGCTTCCTTGGCGAGAAAAGCAAGTCTCTTGAAGAGCAGCTCAGCGATCCTGAAACATTGGCCGTATTCAAACGTTTGAAGGACCGCTGATATGACCGACGACGCTCAGCCACGGTACTTTTACTTCGATGTGACGTACGCAGTGAGTACCCACGATTGGATCATCGAAAAATCAGGCGGTTTAACGGGAACAAAAGATATCGGTCAACTTGAAAGCCCACTAGAGCATATTCAAAACGACTGGTATTACCCTGAAATCGAAGACAAGCTGACGCACTTAGTGTTTTCCATCAACAAAAACCATGCCTTCAACGATGGCAATAAACGCTCATCTCTGGCACTCGGAGCCTACTTTTTAGAGCTCAACGGATTTGACTACATCGTGCAGCATTTTGTTCGCGAAATGGAAAACATCGCGGTTTGGGTCGCCGATAACGTTATTGATAAAGAGCTACTGCATAAAATCATTAGCTCAATTCTGTATGACGATGAGTATTCTATAGCGTTGAAACTAGAAATTTATGAGGCCGTTCAACGAGCTGAGGAAAACAAGCAGCAATAAGCCATGAGCGACAGCTACGATAGCATATTTGCTCAAGGCCAAGCGGACGAAAATTGAGTTGTTCGATTATTCCGAACAACTGCCAGATCCAATTTGGTTAACACGCGACAACAATTTTCAAGCAGAGAACGCTCGGCCGTTTACCTCCCAATATAAAGTGAACTATCCGGAAATTCCGGATAGTTCATCAAAAGACATTATTTCGATGGCTTTTTGATTCAAATTCCAGCGCGAGTATCAAACCCACCAACCGAAAAGCAACCCAAAAGCACTCTTGCTCACAGGCCATCTCCAAACGCCCCTTCAGTTCCGTCCAGAAAGAAACAGCACCTGCTGCCGAGTGACCGCCAGTTCCCCGCTCGTGGATCTGGCCCCTATCCCCTTTGCAACGATCCCTGAAGCAGGATCCTCCCATCCACGCATACAGCTCGAGGGGCGGATCCTGCCAGACCCCGCCTCAGGGATCCGCGCGGCCATCCGATCCGGATCGCTTGTGTATAACACTGTGGCTGAAAGCTGAAAAAACCCACCAATTGCCGCTTTTCTCCGGCGTCAAAGCCAGTACAATGCCTGTGAATAATTGATGGAGAGAGGGCAACATGAGCCACATTACGCTAATTACCGGCAGCACCCTGGGGGGCGCCGAATACGTTGCGGACCACCTCGCCGAGCTACTGGAGCAAGACGGCCACAGCACCGAGATAGTCAACCAGGCCGATCTGGCAACGCTCAACACCGACAACACCTGGCTGGTGGTCTGCTCCACCCATGGCGCTGGCGAGTATCCGGATAACTTTGTGCCGTTCACCGAGCAGCTGGCCGGCGAGCAACCCGACCTGAGCCCACTGGCATACGGAATCATCGGCCTCGGGGACAGCAGCTATGACACCTTCTGCGCCGCCGCGAAAAACATCGATCAGTTGCTGGGATCTTTAGGCGCCCGCCGCCTGGGAGAGCGATTGGAAATTGATGTGTCGCAGGATCCGGTCCCGGAAGATCCGGCGGAAACCTGGCTGGAAGCCTGGAAAAATAACCTTGGCGATTAAAAAGGCGGCAAAAAATACACCCAAAACAGGTCAAAATTAAACTTTTTTCTGTGGATAACTATAGATCTAAACGGTGATCAACCCATAGTTATCCATTGAATAAGATCCAGGTGCCCGAGGGCTTGTTGATAACTACGCTTTTTGATCCCAGCTAATCCTTACGAAGATCCATGCCGCTCCACAACAAATGATCCTCTCTAACACCATGATCATTAGGATCATTTGACGCTTATCCACACGATCCGATGATCCTAATAGTAGATCCAATAAAAGATCTTTAAAAAGATCTTATATATATTTAAGTGCTTCGATTTCCCGGATCAAATGATCGTCAGGAAAGATTCTCTCAGCCTCAGAAAAAGGATAGAATGATCCACCTTTGCTCGTAGATACGCGCTGGCGATTTTGAATACCTGAGGTAGTTTCATGTTTTACCAGGATAACTTTGATGTCATCGTCGTTGGTGGCGGCCATGCCGGTACTGAAGCCGCATTGGCAGCTGCCCGAATGGGACAGAAAACCTTACTTTTAACGCATAACATCGATACGCTGGGGCAAATGTCATGTAACCCAGCCATTGGCGGGATCGGGAAAGGACACCTGGTTAAAGAAGTGGACGCCCTGGGAGGCCTGATGGCCCAGGCGATCGACAAGGGCGGGATCCAGTTCCGGACCCTGAACTCATCCAAAGGCCCGGCCGTTCGTGCCACCCGTGCCCAGGCAGATCGTGCCCTGTACAAGGCAGCCGTCCGCGAAAAGTTGGAAAACCAGCCAAACCTGATGCTGTTCCAGCAAGCCGTAGATGACTTGATCGTCGACAATGATCGTGCGGTCGGTGTCGTCACCGAAATGGGACTGAAATTCCGCGGCAAAACTGTGGTACTGACGGTCGGGACTTTCCTCGGCGGCAAGATCCACATCGGCCTGGATAACTATAGCGGTGGCCGTGCCGGGGATCCGCCATCGATCGCCCTGGCGAACCGCCTGCGCGAACTCCCGTTTCGGGTGGATCGTCTGAAAACCGGGACACCGCCACGTATTGATGCGCGCACGGTGGATTTCAGCCAGCTGCAGGCACAGCACGGCGATAACCCGACGCCGCTGTTCTCGTTTATGGGCAAAGCCTCGGATCACCCCCGCCAGATCCCGTGCTTTATCACCCATACCAATGAGCAGACCCATGAAGTGATCCGCAGCAATCTGGATCGCAGCCCGATGTACTCCGGGGTGATCGAAGGGATCGGCCCGCGTTACTGTCCGTCGATCGAAGACAAGGTGATGCGTTTTGCCGATAAGAACAGCCACCAGATCTTCATCGAGCCGGAAGGCCTGACGACCCATGAGCTGTATCCGAACGGGATCTCCACCAGCCTGCCGTTTGATGTTCAGATGCAGATTGTCCGCTCGATGAAGGGCTTTGAAAATGCCGCCATCATTCGTCCGGGTTATGCGATTGAGTATGATTTCTTCGACCCGCGCGATCTCAAGCAGACCTTTGAAACCAAATTTATCGATGGCCTGTTCTTTGCTGGCCAGATTAACGGCACCACAGGCTATGAAGAAGCTGCTGCCCAGGGCCTGCTGGCCGGGATGAACGCTGCGTTGCAGGCACAGGATAAAGAAGGTTGGAGCCCGCGTCGCGATCAGGCGTATATGGGCGTATTGATTGACGATTTGTCCACTATGGGCACCAAAGAGCCGTACCGGATGTTTACTTCCCGGGCCGAATACCGCCTGCTGCTGCGCGAAGACAATGCCGATCTGCGCCTGACGGAAATCGGCCGCGAATTCGGGCTGGTTGACGACACGCGCTGGGCACGCTTTAACCAAAAAATGGAAAACATCGCGCAGGAGCGTCAGCGCCTGCAGGGGATTTGGATCACCCCGAATTCGGATCAGGTGGATCAGGTCAATGCGATCCTCAAAACGCCGATCGTCCGCGAAGCCAGCGGTGAAGATCTGTTGCGTCGTCCTGAGGTGGACTACAAGCAACTGATGGACATCGAGATGTTCGGCCCGGCGCATGAAGATGCCCAGGCGGCAGAGCAGGTTGAAACTCAGGTCAAATACCAGGGGTATATCGAGCGTCAGAAAGAAGAAGTGGAGAAATCCCTGCGCCATGAGAAAACCAAGCTGCCGCTCGAGCTGGACTACAGCCTGGTCAAAGGCCTCTCCAATGAGGTGATCAGCAAGCTCAATGATGCTAAGCCGGAGACCATCGGCATGGCATCCCGGATTTCCGGGATCACCCCGGCAGCGATTTCATTGCTGCTGGTGTATCTGAAAAAACAAGGCATGCTGAGAAAAGGCGAATAGGAGACAGCAGTGAAACAGCGTTTGGCACAACTGATTGCCCAGACTGATCTACAGGTCACAGATCGACAACTGGAGCAACTGGTGGGGTATGTCGCCCTGCTCCACAAATGGAATAAAGCGTATAATCTGACTTCGGTCCGCGATCCCGATGAGATGCTCGTGAAACATATTCTCGATAGTATCGTGGTCAGCACCCACCTGGTGGGCGAGCGCTTTATCGATGTCGGCACTGGCCCGGGCTTGCCCGGGATCCCGCTGGCGATCATGAACCCGGAGCAGGACTTTACCCTGCTCGACAGCCTGGGCAAACGGATCCGCTTTATTCGCCAGGTGATCCATGAGCTGGCCATCACCAATGTGACGCCGATCCAAAGCCGGGTGGAAGAATTCCAGCCTGAGCAGGGCTTTGATGCAGTATTGAGCCGGGCTTTCGCGTCGATGACCGATATGGTGTCCTGGTGTCGTCACCTGCCGGCCGAGCATGGCTGTTTTATGGCCCTCAAGGGGCAGTTTAACCAACAAGAGGTCACTGAGCTGCCGGACTGGTGTTCTGTGACCGAAGTCAAATCTTTGCAAGTTCCGGAGCTGGAAGGTGAACGCCATCTAGTAATCTTGACGGCAAAGGATTAACGATGAGGATTGTTCGTGGGAAGAGTCATAGCTGTAGCCAATCAGAAAGGAGGTGTGGGTAAAACCACCACTTGCGTCAATCTCGCGGCCTCACTGGCTGCGACACAACGGAAAGTACTGGTCATTGATCTTGACCCGCAGGGGAATGCCACCATGGCCAGCGGGATCGATAAATACCAGGTCGATGCAACAGCTTATGACCTTCTGGTCGAAGAAACCCCATTTGATCAGGTGGTCTGCACCGACACCACTGGCGGCTATCACCTGATTGCCGCCAATGGTGATGTCACTGCAGCAGAAATCAAGCTGATGGAAGTGTTTGCCCGCGAAGTACGTCTGCGTAATGCTTTAGAGGTAGTTCGTGATAACTATGATTTCATCTTTATCGATTGTCCCCCCGCTTTGAACCTTCTTACAATCAATGCGATGGCTGCAGCTGATTCCGTGCTTGTTCCGATGCAGTGCGAGTACTTCGCGCTGGAAGGACTGACCGCCCTGATGGATACCATCAGCAAGCTGACCGCGGTGGTCAACAGTGATCTGAAAATCGAAGGTTTGCTGCGGACTATGTATGATCCGCGCAACCGCCTGGCTAATGAAGTGTCGGAGCAGATCAAAAAACACTTTGGTGAAAAGGTGTATCGCACAGTGATCCCGCGTAATGTCCGGCTGGCAGAAGCGCCGAGCCATGGCCGACCGGCCATGTATTACGACAAGTATTCGAGCGGTGCCAAGGCTTATCTGGCCCTGGCCGGAGAAATGATTCGCCGTGACGAAACCGAGCGCCGTGCCGGTGCGGTGGATGCATAAAGGGTAAAGCATGAACATGAGTAAACGGGGCCTGGGCAAAGGCCTGGATGCATTGCTGGCAACCAGCTCAGTAGCTCAAGTTAAACAGCAACGTGCCGATCAGGCACAGACGTTATCGGCCGATGGTCGTTTGCAGGAGCTGGCGGTGAACCAGCTGCAACCGGGACAGTTTCAGCCGCGCAAAGCCATGGCGGATGAGGCGCTGGCTGAGCTGGCCGACTCGATTCGCGCTCAGGGCGTGATTCAGCCGATTGTGGTGCGGGAAGTTGCGCCGCAGCAGTTTGAAATTGTGGCCGGTGAGCGCCGTTGGCGCGCCGCCCGTCAAGCGGGGCTTCAGAAAGTCCCTTGTATTATTAAGGTTATAGATGACCGGGCGACGGTTGCCGTGGCGCTGATTGAGAATATCCAGCGCGAAGATCTCAATGTGATGGAAGAAGCCCAGGCACTGGCGCGGTTGCAGGAAGAGTTTTCCCTCACCCATCAGCAGGTCGCTGAAGCGGTCGGTAAATCACGGGCAACAGTCTCGAACTTACTGCGATTGAACCAGCTGGCCGAGCCGGTGAAGCGGATGGTTGAGCAGCACCAGCTGGAAATGGGCCATGCCCGGGCGTTACTGGCGCTGGCACATGAGCAGCAGCTGGAAGCGGCGCAGATGGTTGTAGCCAAAACGTTAACGGTGCGTGACACTGAAAAGCTGGTCAAGCGATTGCTGCAACCGGAGACCGTGCCGGCGTCTCACACGCCGGATCCGAAACTGCAGGCGGCCGAAAATCATCTGAGTGAACATTTCGGCACCCAAGTGGCGATTAATCGACAGAAAAACGGTAAAGGAAAAATCACTTTCAGTTTTGATGAAGGCCACAAACTAGAGCAATTTATTGCAATGTTTGGTCACGAAATGTGACCTGAAACGTAGAGATATTGTTGCAAAAATTACCACGGCGTGATCAGGTTATTGTGTTGTAAAATCTAACACTTTTTTTTGCTGTGATTAGATTGCATTCAGCCTGATGAGCCGTATAATTTTCGCAGTTTTCCCAGCACGACGTATGTGCAGTGGAACGGACTCGAGGAATGAATACATGGTATCGGCGCTGGTAAGACCGGGCCGCCAATTGGCGAAGCGGTTGTTGTTACTACAATCTGGCGTCGTTTTGACAACGGCAATCATGGCAGTGTTTGCTGTCAGTGTTGACTGGGGAATCTCCGCACTCATCGGTGGTGGCATCTTTGTGATCGCCAATACCGTCTTCGCGACTTGTGCGTTTTTGTTCAGCGGTGCCCGCAAGGCACGGCTGATCATGGCGTCCTTCTATGGTGGCGAAGTGCTCAAAATTCTCATCACGGTCATTCTTTTTGCGGTTGTTTACCTGTATGTCGAGGTGGAACTTGTTCCCCTCAAACTGACCTATTTGCTGGCTCTCGGAATTAACATCTTTGGGCCGGTTTTATTCATTAACAACAACAAATAGGATGAGTTATGGCTGCGCCAGGTGAAGCGCTTACGCCGTCGGGCTACATTACCCACCACCTGACCAATCTGGCAGTGGGTGATGGTGGTTTCTGGACGGTTCACATAGATAGCCTTTTCTTCTCTGTCCTGACCGGGATGATCTTTTTAGGATTGTTTCGTTCGGTCGCGAAGAAGGCAACGTCAGGAGTTCCAGGCAAGCTGCAGTGTCTTGTGGAGATCTTGGTAGAGTTCGTTGACACTAACGTCAAAGATACCTTCCATGGCCGCAACCCGCTGATTGCTCCTCTGGCTCTGACCGTTTTCTGTTGGATATTCCTGATGAATACGATGGACCTTGTGCCTATCGATTTCCTCCCGTATCCGGCAGAGCACTGGTTAGGTATTCCTTATCTGAAGGTAGTACCAACTGCTGATGTCAACATCACCATGGCAATGGCACTGGGTGTATTCGCATTGATGATTTACTACAGCATCAAAGTGAAAGGCCTGGGTGGCTTTGTCAAAGAACTGGCACTTCACCCGTTCAATCATCCGGTCATGATCCCGTTCAACCTGCTTCTTGAAGTTGTATCGCTGCTAGCGAAGCCGATTTCACTGGGTATGCGTCTGTTCGGTAACATGTTTGCCGGTGAGGTGGTGTTTATCCTTATCGCGGCACTGATGCCGTGGTGGGCACAATGGCTGGGCTCGCTCCCGTGGGCTATTTTCCACGTCCTGGTCATTACAATTCAATCATTCGTGTTTATGATGTTGACTATTGTGTACCTGTCTCAGGCGCATGAAGACAATCATTAACGATTTTTTGTAAATTATTCAATTTTTTACTGGCACTTTAGCCGACAACTATAAACTGGAGATAGTGATGGAAACTTTACTAAGCTTTTCTGCAATTGCCGTGGGCATCATTGTAGGTCTTGCTGCACTGGGTACTGCGATTGGCTTCGCACTGCTGGGCGGTAAATTCCTTGAAGGCGCAGCACGTCAACCTGAAATGGCGCCAATGCTGCAAGTTAAGATGTTCATCATTGCAGGTCTGCTTGATGCGGTTCCAATGATCGGTATCGTTATTGCTCTACTATTCACATTCGCGAACCCATTCGTTGGCCAACTAGCTGGTTAATTAAAAACGAACGGACCCATAGCAACCCTTTTTAAGGAGATGCCGTTGTGAATATGAATGCAACTTTGCTGGGTCAGGCTATCGCGTTCTTCCTGTTCGTCGTGTTCTGCATGAAATATGTATGGCCACCGATCATGGAAGCGATTGAAGAGCGTCAGAAAAAAATTGCTGACGGTTTGGCAGCCGCTGACAGGGCTGCCAAAGATCTGAACCTGGCGCAAGCGAATGCTTCTGAACAACTAAAAGAAGCAAAACAAACTGCAACTGACATTGTTGAGCAAGCGAATAAACGCAAAGCTCAAATCATCGAAGAGGCCAAGGCGGAAGCCCAAGCCGAGCGTGACAAAATTCTGGCCCAAGGTCTTGCTGAGATCGACGCCGAACGTAACCGCGCTCGTGATGATCTACGTAAGCAAGTTGCGACTCTGGCTGTGATTGGTGCTGAGAAAATCATTGAGCGTTCTATCGATAAAGATGCGCACGCTGATCTTCTTAACAAAGTCACTGCAGAACTGTAATTAAAGGGGCAAGCACATGTCTGATTTGACTACTATCGCACGCCCCTACGCTAAAGCAGCCTTTGATTTTGCGGTTGAGAAAGGTGAGCTGGCCCAATGGGCTGAAATGCTCACCTTTGCTGCCGAAGTCGCTAACGATGAAACTATCCGCGATATTCTGGATAGCGGTTATGCGGCTGACAAGCTGACTGAAATCTTCATTTCAGTTTGCGGCGAGCAACTCAACGAGTTCGGTCAGAACCTGATCAAGGTCATGGCTGAAAACGGACGCCTGAAAGCGCTACCTGATGTCTGCGACGAGTTCCTGTTCCTGAAAAATGAACATGAAAAGACTATTGATGCCGAAGTAACCTCTGCGGTTACCCTCGACGATAGTCAACTTGCCGCGATCAGCGCAAAATTAGAAGCGCGTCTGGAGCGTAAGGTTAAGCTGAATTGCAGTGTAGACGAGGCCCTGATTGCCGGGGTTGTTATTAGAGCTGGAGACTTGGTCATCGATAACTCTGTGCGCGGCAAGCTGGCCCGCCTGAGCGATACTTTGCAGTCTTGATTTGGGGAATTGGAGCATGCAACTTAATTCCACGGAAATTAGCGCACTGATCAAGCAGCGTATTGAGAAATTCAACGTTGCCAGTGAAGCGCGTAACGAAGGTACCATCGTCTCGGTAAGCGACGGTATTGTTCGTATCCATGGCCTTGCAGACGTAATGCAAGGTGAAATGATTGAATTACCAGGTGGCCGATATGCACTGGCACTGAACCTTGAGCGTGACTCGGTTGGTGCCGTTGTGATGGGCCCATATGCTGACCTTCAGGAAGGCATGAAAGTCACCGGTACCGGCCGTATCCTTGAGGTACCAGTCGGTCCTGCCCTGCTTGGCCGTGTGGTCAACACCCTGGGTGAGCCAATTGATGGTAAAGGTCCAATCGAAACGGAGACTTTCTCTCCAGTTGAAGTGATTGCACCGGGCGTCATCGACCGTAAATCGGTTGATCAGCCAGTTCAAACCGGCTACAAAGCGGTTGACTCAATGATCCCAATCGGCCGTGGCCAGCGTGAGCTGATCATCGGTGACCGTCAGATCGGTAAAACGGCGCTGGCGATCGATGCGATCATCAACCAGAAGAACTCTGGTATCTACTCTGTATACGTTGCGATCGGCCAGAAAGCGTCGACCATTGCCAACGTTGTACGTAAGCTGGAAGAGCACGGCGCGCTGGAAAACACCATCGTTGTTGTTGCCTCTGCTTCAGAAGCTGCCGCCCTGCAATACCTGGCACCATACTCAGGTTGTGCCATGGGTGAATACTTCCGTGACCGCGGTGAAGATGCCCTGATCGTGTACGATGACCTGTCTAAGCAGGCTGTTGCTTACCGTCAGATCTCTCTGCTGCTTCGCCGCCCACCAGGCCGTGAAGCCTTCCCGGGTGACGTTTTCTACCTCCACTCTCGTCTGCTTGAGCGTGCTGCGCGTGTGAACGAACACTACGTAGAAAAATTCACCAACGGTGAAGTGAAAGGCCGCACCGGCTCTCTGACGGCTCTGCCGATCATTGAAACGCAGGCGGGTGACGTTTCGGCATTCGTACCGACCAACGTGATTTCCATCACCGATGGTCAGATCTTCCTGCAAACAGAACTGTTCAACGCCGGTATCCGTCCTGCGGTTGACCCGGGCATCTCTGTATCGCGTGTTGGTGGCTCTGCCCAAACCAAGATCATCAAGAAACTGTCCGGTGGTATTCGTACTGCCCTGGCACAGTACCGCGAACTGGCGGCGTTTGCCCAGTTCTCGTCTGACCTTGATGATGCAACCAAGAAGCAGCTGGACCACGGTCAGAAAGTGACCGAGCTGATGAAGCAGAAGCAGTATGCACCGATGTCTGTGTTTGAGCAGGCGGTTGTGATCTTTGCTGCGGAAAAAGGCTACCTGAACGATGTTGAGCTGGACAAGCTGGCAGACTTCGAAGCCGCGTTGCTTTCTTATGCCAAAGCTCAATTTGCTGAGCTGGTATCTCAGGTTGATGAAACGGGTGCGTGGAACAGCGAAATCGAAGCTCAGTTTGTAAAACTGGTTGAAGATTTCAAAGCGACCCAGACTTGGTAATTGGTTGGTGATCGCTTGCGATCACCTACTAACGGAGAGTAACGATGGCCGGCGCAAAAGAGATTCGTAACAAGATCGGTAGTGTGAAAAACACACAGAAGATCACCAAAGCGATGGAGATGGTTGCTGCATCTAAAATGCGTAAAACGCAAGATGCCATGGAATCATCGCGTCCATACGCACAAACTATGCGCAAAGTGATCGGTCATATCGCCCTTGGTAGCCTCGAGTATAAACACCCTTATCTTGAGGAGCGTGAAGCCAAGCGCGTTGGTTACATCATTGTTTCAACTGACCGCGGTCTGTGTGGTGGCCTGAACATTAACCTGTTCAAGCAAGCCCTGGCAGACATTAAAGGTTGGTCAGACAAAGGTGCTGAGGTGGATCTGGCCCTGGTTGGGGCAAAAGCCACAGCATTCTTTAACAGCTACGGCGGTAATGTCGAAGCACAGGTCTCTGGCCTGGGCGACAAGCCATCAGTCGATGAGCTGATCGGTACCGTTGGTGTGATGCTGAAGAAATATGATGAAGGCCAATTGGATCGCCTGTACCTGGTTTACAACAAGTTTGTAAATACCATGGTACAGCAACCAGTGATTGATCAATTGCTGCCTTTGCCTAAGTCGGAAGACGAAGAAATGCAGCGCAACCACGCTTGGGACTATATCTATGAGCCTGAGCCAAAAGCCCTGCTGGATACCCTGCTGGTTCGCTATGCCGAATCTCAGGTCTACCAGGGTGTGGTCGAGAACCTGGCCTGTGAGCAGGCCGCTCGAATGGTTGCGATGAAAGCAGCAACAGATAATGCAGGTAACCTGATTGACGAACTGCAACTTGTGTACAACAAAGCCCGTCAGGCGGCGATTACGCAAGAGCTGTCGGAAATCGTATCTGGTGCCTCCGCTGTTTAAGGCAAAGATTTTTTAAGTTTAGAGGATTAACGATGGCTACAGGTAAGATCGTACAGATCATCGGTGCGGTAGTCGACGTAGAGTTCCCACAGGACTCTGTACCGCAGGTATACGACGCCCTGCACGTTGATGCAAAAGAAAACGGTACGCTGGTACTGGAAGTTCAGCAGCAGCTAGGTGGCGGTGTTGTACGTGGTATCGCAATGGGTAGTTCTGACGGCCTGCGCCGTGGTCTGTCTGTTGAGAACACAGGCCGCCCAATTGAAGTACCAGTCGGTAACGCGACGCTGGGACGTATCATGAACGTTCTGGGTCAACCAATCGACGAGTGTGGCGAGATCGGTGAAGAAGAGCGTTACGCGATTCACCGTAAGGCGCCAAGCTACGAAGAGCAGTCCAACGTGACTGAACTGCTGGAAACAGGTGTGAAGGTTATCGACCTGATTTGTCCATTCGCTAAGGGTGGTAAAATCGGCCTGTTCGGTGGTGCGGGTGTAGGTAAGACCGTTAACATGATGGAGCTTATCAACAACATCGCGCTGAAACACTCCGGTCTGTCTGTATTTGCCGGTGTGGGTGAGCGTACCCGTGAAGGTAACGACTTCTACTACGAGATGCAGGAAGCGGGCGTTGTAAACGTTGAGAATCCTGAGGAATCGAAAGTAGCCATGGTTTACGGCCAGATGAACGAGCCACCAGGTAACCGTCTGCGTGTTGCTCTGACAGGTCTGACAATGGCTGAGCGTTTCCGTGACGAAGGTCGTGACGTCCTGCTGTTCGTTGATAACATCTACCGTTATACCCTGGCGGGGACAGAAGTATCGGCCCTGCTGGGTCGTATGCCATCTGCGGTAGGTTACCAGCCGACGCTGGCGGAAGAAATGGGTGTGCTGCAGGAGCGTATCACGTCAACCAAGACTGGTTCGATCACGTCTGTTCAGGCGGTATACGTTCCAGCGGATGACTTGACTGACCCGTCTCCGGCAACCACGTTCGCCCACTTGGACGCAACCGTTGTACTGTCTCGTCAAATCGCTTCTCTGGGTCTGTACCCGGCGATCGACCCGCTGGATTCAACATCTCGGATGCTGGACCCACTGGTGGTTGGCCAAGAGCACTACGACATCGCGCGTGGCGTTCAGAGCACCCTGCAGCGCTATAAAGAGCTGAAAGACATCATCGCAATTCTGGGTATGGACGAGCTGTCTGAAGAAGATAAGCAAATCGTATCCCGTGCACGTAAGATTGAGCGTTTCCTGACTCAGCCTTACCACGTTGCGGAAGTCTTCACGGGCGACCCGGGTATCTACGTATCGCTGAAAGATACGCTGCGTAGCTTCAAAGGTCTTCTGGCGGGCGAATACGACGACATCCCAGAGCAGGCATTCATGTACTGCGGCGCGATCGAAGACGTATTGGAAAACGCGAAGAAGCTTTAAGCTAAGTAGGAGGCGACATGGCAGCGATAACCTTCCATCTGGATGTAGTAAGCGCTGAGAAAAAACTGTTCTCAGGCCGTGCTGAAAACATCCAGGTGACCGGTAGCGAAGGTGAACTGGGTATTCACGCAGGACACACACCGCTGCTGACCGCTATCACGCCTGGCATGGTTCGAATCGTTAAGCAGCATGGCGAAGAAGAGGTGATCTACCTCTCCGGCGGCATGCTGGAAGTGCAGCCGGGTACGGTGACCGTACTGGCTGACACCGCGATCCGTGGTGAAGATTTGGATAGCGCCAAGGCGCAAGAAGCGAAACGTCAAGCTGAGGAGCGTATCCACAATCAGCATGGCGACATCGACTTTGCTCAAGCGGCCAGTGACCTGGCTAAAGCGATTGCTCAGCTGCGTGTGATCGAGCTGACGAAGAAAGCGCGTTAATCAGGCGCATACTTGCAAAAAAGCGGCCCTCGGGTCGCTTTTTTTATGTCTGGGGTGGGTGCGGGAAGTGTGAGCAGTTTGCAAAAAGAGGCTTTTTTCCTTAACCCGGTCAATTGAAGCCGATACAATGCCCTCCATCAACGTTTAACTATGCATCAATAAGGATAAAGACCACCATGAGCTTCAGTGCTGTGATCCTGGCGGCGGGCAAAGGAACCCGCATGTACTCGAATCTGCCGAAGGTATTGCATACCCTGGCCGGCAAACCTATGGTCAAGCATGTCATTGATACCTGCAGTGGTGTCGGGGCCCAAAATATTCACCTGGTCTATGGCCATGGCGGTGATCAGATGAAAGCGGCACTGGCGGATGAGTCGGTCAACTGGGTGCTGCAGGCTGATCAACTGGGCACCGGCCATGCGGTGAATCAGGCCTGCCCGGACCTGGCGGATAATGAAAAAGTGCTAATCCTTTATGGGGACGTGCCGCTGATCAGCAGCGAAACCCTGGAAAACCTGTTGGATGCGCAACCGGACGGCGGCATTGCCCTGCTGACGGTGGTGCTGGACGACCCGACGGGTTATGGCCGGATTGTGCGCCGCAACGGTCCGGTGGTGGCCATTGTTGAGCAGAAGGATGCGACGGAAGAGCAGAAGCTGATCAAAGAAATCAATACCGGGGTGATGGTCGCCAATGGCGGCGATCTGAAACGCTGGCTGGCGGCGCTGAAAAATGATAATGCCCAGGGCGAGTACTACCTGACCGATATTATTGAAATCGCCCATGACGAAGGCCGTGCGGTTGAAGCGGTTCATCCGGCCAAGGCGATTGAAGTCGAAGGGGTTAACAACCGGGTACAGCTGGCCAAGCTGGAGCGTGCTTACCAGGCGATGCAGGCAGAGCGACTGCTCGAGCAGGGTGTGATGCTGCGCGATCCGGCCCGTTTTGATCTGCGCGGTGAGCTGCAGTGCGGCACCGATGTTGAAATTGACGTCAATGTCATCATCGAAGGCAGTGTCTCACTGGGTAACAACGTATTCATCGGTGCTGGCTCGGTACTGAAAGACTGTGAAATTGACGATAATACCCTGGTGCGTCCTTACAGCATCATCGAAGGCGCCACGGTTGGCGAAGACTGCACTGTCGGTCCGTTTACCCGCCTGCGTCCGGGTGCAGAGCTGGTGGGGGACTCGCATGTCGGTAACTTCGTGGAGATGAAGAAAGCGCGTCTGGGTCAAGGGTCGAAGGCCAATCACCTGACTTATCTGGGAGATGCCGAGATTGGTGATCGGGTCAACATCGGTGCCGGCACCATTACCTGCAACTATGACGGCGCCAACAAGTTTAAAACCGAGATTGCTGATGATGTGTTTATCGGCTCGGATACCCAGTTAATTGCACCGGTCAAGATTGCCAAGGGTGCGACGGTGGGGGCCGGCGCGACCATCAACCGTGATATCGGTGAAGGTGAGTTAGTTATCACTCGCGCACCAGCCCGCACAATTAAAGGCTGGAAGCGTCCGGTGAAACAGAAATAAACTCTCTGGCGAAACCGACAAGGCAAGGGGGCTTCCCTTGCCTTTTTTATGCCCTGCGCGGAACCACGGCCCCACCCTGCTTCTTTTTTATAAAAAATTAATTGCACAATCTTGATCGAAAAAGTTTTGATCTGCTACCATTTCTTTCAAATCGAAACTTAACTAGATCATTTCGTAATTTATGTCGAAGCGAAACACTCAGCAACGCCGCCACGCGATTGTCACTATGGTGACCGAGAAGAGCGAGGTCAGCGTTGATGAGCTGGCCAAATTCTTTGCCACTTCTGAAGTGACCATCCGGAAAGACTTAGCTGCCCTGGAAAAGAACGGGCTGTTGCTGCGCCGTTATGGCGGCGCCATTGCGATGCCGTCGGAGATGGTGACGGAAGTCGAAGAGCATGTTTCGGTTCGAAAGTTAGCAATCGCCAGAGCGGCGGCGGCACGGATCCGTGACCATAACCGTATCATCATCGACAGCGGCAGCACCACGGCCGGGCTGATCAGCTTGCTGGGTGACAAGCAGGGGCTGATCGTGATGACCAACTCGCTCAGTGTCGCCAATGCCCTCAATGAACTGGAAAACGAGCCGACGCTGCTGATGACTGGTGGCACCTGGGACCCGCATTCGGAAGCCTTTCAGGGCCAGGTGGCCGAGACGGTACTGCGATCTTACGACTTTGATCAGTTGTTTATCGGTGCTGATGGTATCGACACGGCTCGGGGCACTACGACCTTCAATGAGCTGATTGGCTTAAGCCGGGTGATGGCGGAAGTCTCGCGGGAAGTTGTGGTAATGGTCGAGTCGAGCAAGATCGGGCGAAAAATCCCGAACCTGGAGCTGCCATGGGACAGCATCAGCACACTGATCACTGACAGTGGTTTGAGTGATCAGGCCAGGCAGGAAATCGAACACTACGGCGTGCAGGTGATTTGCGCGCCGGATGACCAAGTTTAGAACAATTTTAGGATCTGAGGAGAGAAACATGTGTGGGATTGTTGGTGCAGTAGCACAACGTGATGTGGCTGAAATTCTGGTTGAAGGCCTGCGCCGTCTGGAATACCGCGGCTATGACTCTGCCGGTGTGGCGGTGGTTGACAGCGAAGGAAGCCTGACGCGTGTTCGCCGCCTGGGCAAGGTTCAGGAGCTGGCGGATGCGGTTGACAGCGCTGCGCCTGCCGGTGGTACCGGGATTGCCCATACCCGCTGGGCAACGCATGGTGAGCCGTCGGAGGCCAATGCCCACCCGCACATGTCTGGTGAGCATATTGCCCTGGTGCACAACGGTATTATCGAAAACCACGAAGCGCTGCGTGACATGCTGGTGGCCCGCGGCTATGAGTTCCTGTCGCAAACAGATACCGAAGTGATTGCTCACTTGGTTGATTGGGAGTTGCGCAGTGCCGATACCCTGCTGGCTGCGGTACAAAAAGCGGTCGCACAATTGGAAGGGGCTTACGGCACGGTGGTCATGGACCGCCGCGATCCGGAACGCGTCGTGGTGGCTCGTTCAGGCAGCCCGTTGGTGATTGGTCTGGGTGTCGGTGAAAATTTCCTGGCTTCGGATCAGCTGGCCCTACTCAACGTGACCCGCCGCTTTATCTTCCTGGAAGAAGGTGATGTGGCTGAAATTACCCGTCGTGAAGTAAACATCTTCGATACTGAAGGCCAGCCGGTCAGCCGTGAAGTGCACGAGTCGAACCTGCAGCATGATGCGGCTGATAAAGGTCAGTATCGCCACTATATGCAAAAAGAGATCTACGAGCAGCCAAGCGCGTTGATCAACACCATGGAAGGCCGGATCAGCAGTGATTCTGTGATCGTCGAGAGTATCGGCAACGGTGCCAAAGATATTCTGGAAAAAGTTGAGCACATTCAGATCGTCGCCTGCGGGACATCTTACAACGCTGGGATGGTCGCCCGTTACTGGTTTGAAGCCCTGACCGGGGTCAGCTGTGATGTCGAGATTGCCTCCGAGTTCCGCTACCGCAAATTCGTCACTCGTCCGAACAGCCTGCTGATCACCCTGTCGCAGTCGGGCGAGACGGCTGATACGCTGGCTGCCCTGCGCCTGGCGAAAGAAAAAGGCTACATGTCGGCGATGACGATCTGTAACGTGGCTGGCTCATCGCTGGTACGTGAATCTGATCTGGCGTTCATGACCCGGGCCGGCACTGAAATCGGTGTGGCATCGACCAAAGCCTTTACCACCCAGCTGGTCACTCTGTTAATGTTCGTGACCGCGCTGGGGAAAGAGAAAGGCCTGATTGATGTGGCCAAAGAGAAGCAGATTGTCGACTCGTTGCATGCCCTGCCGACGCAAATCGAGAAATCCCTGGCGTTCGACAAGCCGATTGAGCAATTGGCGGAGGACTTTGCCGATAAGCACCACGCATTGTTCCTGGGCCGTGGTGAGTACTACCCGATCGCGATGGAAGCGTCCCTGAAGCTGAAAGAGATCTCCTACATCCACGCCGAGGCCTATGCTGCCGGTGAGCTGAAACACGGCCCGCTGGCGCTGATTGATGCCGATATGCCGGTCATTGTGGTTGCGCCAACCAATGATCTACTGGAGAAGCTGAAGTCGAATATCGAGGAAGTGCGTGCCCGTGGTGGTCTGCTGTATGTCTTCGCCGATAGCGAGGCGGGTTTTGAAGCCTGCGAAGGGATGAAGATCATTACCATGCCGTGTGTTGATGACATCATCGCGCCGATCTTCTACACCATCCCGATGCAGCTGCTGTCTTACCACGTTGCCCTGATTAAAGGGACGGATGTGGATCAGCCGCGCAACCTGGCAAAAGCCGTGACGGTTGAATAAGCCGCACTACATTTCTCAAAAATGAGAAAAGGCGCCGACTCCGGCGCCTTTTTTGTTTGTGGCGGCCAGGAAAAGCTACGCTAGACAAGAATGACGTATTTATTGCGAAATGAAAAAAACCGGCTTTGCAGTTAACTAACTGCGACTCAAAATAAGAATATTCTCGCCGATCCCGTTTTAACTTATTGATTTGTTTGGCTGTGTTACCAGTGCGTAAAGTTGGCGCGTGTTGTGCAACGAAAGGGGGAGAGCACCAAGCAGTCTTCAATTCAATCTGTGCCGGAGGTTAGAGATGACAGATCCCAAAGCGAAAATTGCAGCGCGTATCAAGGAAGCGCGGGAATGGAAAGGGCTGACTCAGGTCCACATGGCGCAGCAGCTGCGTGTCGCGCGCCAGACGTATCTGGATCTGGAGACCGGGAAGACCGAGCCGAAAGTTCGGTTGCTGTCGGAAATCGCGGCGATCACTGAGCGTCCGCTGACCTGGTTTGTCTATGGCGATGAAGGGATTGAGATCCTGGAAAGCGAATATAAAGAAGAAATTGATCGGCTGTTGCAGTATTTCAGCCGCCTGCCCCACTCGGCACGGAATGTGATTTTGCAGCAAAGCATTAATCTGGCTGGATTTATGGCCGAATACACCCGGGCTTTAACCCAGAAGGACCGATAAAAAAGCGCAGCCCGCAGGCTGCACTTCTCCGAACACAGTTGTCTGATCCGGGTGGATTATTGGGCGAGGAAAAACTTGTAAGCCGGGTTGTCGGTTTCGTCTTTCCAGTGGTAACCCAGTTCACGTAAGTGGCTGGTAAATGACAACAGATCATGCTCTTCGAGTTCGAAACCACACAGCACCCGGCCGTAATCGGCACCATGGTTGCGGTAGTTGAACAGACTGATGTTCCACCGGGTGCCCAGGGTGGTGAGGAACTTGAGCAATGCCCCCGGGTACTCCGGAAACTCGAAGCTGTAGAGCCGCTCCTGCAGTGGCTTGGAGGGACGGCCGCCGATCATATAGCGGACATGGACCTTGGCCATTTCGTCGTCGGATAGATCGACCACCGGGTAGCCGCCCTGGCGCAGATCGGCAATGATGCTCTCCAGCTCTTCCTGGCCCTGCATCAAGCGTACACCGACAAACACATTGGCCAGGGTGTCGTCATTGTAACGGTAGTTGAACTCGGTGACCGCCCTGCCGCCCAGAATGTGGCAGAAATCAAGGAAAGCGCCGGGGCGCTCCGGCACCGTGACGGCCAGCAGACCTTCACGTTTCTCACCCAGCTCGCAGCGCTCAGACACATAACGCAGGCCGTGGAAGTTGAGGTTGGCGCCGGAGAGGATGGCGGCCAGCTGTTGATCTTTGAGCTGATGGGCTTCGGCGTATTTCTTCAGTCCGGCCAGGGACAGCGCGCCGGAGGGTTCGGCAATCGCCCGGGTATCTTCAAAGATGTCTTTGACTGCAGCGCAGATGGCGTCACTGGAGACGGTGATCACATCATCCAGATACTGCTGGCAAAGACGGAAGGTCTCGGTGCCGATCCGCTTCACTGCCACCCCGTCGGCAAACATCCCGACCTGATCCAGAGTCACCGGCTCACCGGCATCCAGTGCCGCCCGCAGGCAGGCTGAATCCTCAGCTTCCACGCCGATCACCTTGATGTCCGGCATCAGCTGTTTGAGCAGTACCGATACCCCGGCCGCGAGACCGCCCCCACCGACCGGGACGAAGACGTAATCGAGGTGGCCGTTTTGCTGCAGCAGCTCAATCCCGATGGTGCCCTGCCCGGCAATCACTGCCGGGTGATCAAACGGCGGGATAAAGGTATAGCCGTGCTTGGCTGCCAGGTTCTCGGCATGGGCCTTGGCTTCATCGAAGTTGCTGCCGTGCAGCACGACGTTACCACCGAAGCTGCGGACGGCATCGACCTTGATATCCGGAGTGGTTCTGGGCATCACGATCACGGTGCTGACGCCCAGCTGGCGGCCCGACAGCGCCAGCCCCTGGGCGTGGTTCCCGGCGGAAGCGGCGATCACCCCGGCCTGGCGCTGGGCTTGGCTGAGCTGGGCCATCATGGTATAGGCCCCGCGTAGCTTGAACGAGTGGACCGGCTGGCGGTCTTCGCGCTTGAGCTGAACCTGGTTGCCAATCCGTTCAGCCAGGCGTTGCATCGGCTGGAGTGGGGTGATCTGCGCCACTTCATAGACCGGGGCGCGCAGGATGTCGCGCAGGTAATCCGCCCCGCTCAAGAGCGGGGCATCAGTGGCCTGTTTGGCTTCGTTCATCGGTATCATTCCCCCAGCTTGGACTTGTCGCGGACCGCCCCTTTATCGGCGCTGGTGGCCAGGTTGGCGTAGGCGCGCAGGGCAAAGGAAACGTTGCGCTGGCGATCAAGCGGTTTCCAGCCGCGCTGATCGGCCGCGACACGGCGGGCAGCCAGGGTGGTGTCGTCGACCTGGAGTTCGATGGTCCGGCTCGGGATATCGATGGCAATGGTATCGCCGTTTTCAATCAGGCCGATGGTGCCGCCGTTGGCCGCTTCCGGGGAAACGTGGCCAATCGACAGGCCGCTGGTACCGCCGGAGAAACGCCCGTCGGTGATCAGCGCACAGTCTTTGCCCAGCCCCATCGACTTGAGGTAGGTGGTCGGGTACAGCATTTCCTGCATCCCCGGCCCGCCCTTCGGGCCTTCGTAGCGGATGACGACCACATCGCCGGCTTTGACTTTGCCGCCCAGGATCCCTTCGACGGCGGTTTCCTGGCTCTCAAACACAATGGCCGGGCCGGTAAACTTGAGGCAACTCTCGTCCACCCCGGCGGTTTTGACGATACAGCCGTCGAGGGCCATGTTGCCCGACAGCACCGCGAGGCCGCCATCCTGGCTGAAGGCGCGCTCTTTGCGGCGGATACAGCCGTTTTCCCGATCGTCATCCAGGGTGTCCCAGCGGCAGTCCTGTGAGAAGGCCTGGGTGGTGCGGATCCCGGCAGGACCGGCACGGTAGAAGCGTTTTACCTCTTCTGAATCGGTTTGCATGATATCAAATTGTTTGAGGGTCTCGGCAAACGTCTGACCCAGCACATTGTGGCAGCCGTTGTGTAGCAGCCCGGCCCGGTCCAGCTCGGCCAGAATACCGTAGACGCCGCCGGCGCGGTGGACATCTTCCATATGGTACTGTTGGGTCGATGGCGCGACCTTACACAGGTGCGGGACCTGGCGCGACATCCGGTCGATGTCGGTCATGGTAAAGTCGACCTCCCCTTCTTGGGCCGCGGCCAGCAGGTGCAGCACGGTATTGGTTGAGCCGCCCATGGCGATATCCAGCGCCATGGCATTTTCAAATGCCTGCTTGGTGGCGATGTTGCGTGGCAAGGCGGTGGCATCGTCCTGCTCGTAGTAGCGTTTGGTCAGCTCGACAATCCGCTTGCCGGCATTGAGGAACAATTGCTCACGGTCGGCATGGGTCGCCAGCAGTGAGCCGTTGCCCGGCTGGCTCAGGCCCAGGGCTTCGGTCAGGCAGTTCATCGAGTTGGCGGTAAACATGCCGGAGCAGGAACCGCAGGTCGGGCAGGCGGATCGCTCGATCTGCTCGCTTTGCTCGTCTGAGACCGTTGGGTCCGCGCCCTGGATCATGGCATCGACCAGATCCAGCTTGAGGATCTGATCGGAGAGTTTGGTTTTGCCGGCTTCCATCGGGCCGCCGGAGACGAAGATCACCGGGATGTTCAGGCGCATGGAGGCCATCAGCATCCCCGGGGTGATTTTATCGCAGTTGGAGATGCACACCATGGCATCGGCACAGTGGGCATTGACCATGTACTCGACCGAGTCGGCGATCAGCTCGCGGGAAGGCAGGGAGTACAGCATACCGCCGTGGCCCATCGCGATACCATCATCAACCGCGATGGTATTGAATTCTTTGGCGATCCCACCCGCCTGTTCAATTTCCCGGGCAACCAGCTGACCCAGATCCTTGAGGTGGACGTGGCCTGGCACGAACTGGGTAAACGAGTTGACGACCGCGATGATCGGCTTGCCGAAATCTTCATCTTTGACGCCGGTGGCACGCCACAGGGCGCGGGCACCGGCCATATTACGGCCGTGGGTGGTGGTGGCTGAACGGTACTTTGGCATAACTTCAAATTCCTTTTCGGGCTGCCCGGATGCATCCGGGCAGCGGAGGGTGATTCTTTATTGAGGGTTCGATTCTGCCGGATACACCGGATCCAGCCAGCCCCATTTGTCTTCGGTCTGGCCGTTGAACAGGCCGAAGAAGGCGGACTGAATTTTCTCGGTGATCGGGCCGCGGGTGCCGGTGCCGACGGTGATCTGATCGACGCTGCGGACCGGGACGATTTCCGCGGCGGTGCCGGTCATGAAGATCTCATCGGCCAGGTACAGCGCTTCACGGGCGATATTTTCTTCCCGGATCTCATAGCCCAGCTCGGTTGCCAGGGTCATGATGGAGTCGCGGGTGATCCCCGGCAGGATGGCGCTGGTGGCCGGTGGGGTGGACAGCACGCCGTTGCGCACGACAAAGATGTTTTCCCCGGCCCCTTCGGACAGGTAGCCGTCGACACTCAGAGCGATCCCTTCGGCGTAGCCGTGGCGACGCGCTTCACCGCCCACCAGCAGTGATGAGAGGTAGTTGCCGCCGGCTTTGGCTGCGGTCGGAATGGTATTCGGCGCGGCGCGGTTCCAGCTGGAGATCATTGCATCCACTCCGTTGGCTAGCGCTTCTTCACCCAGATAAGAACCCCAGGGGAAGGCGGCGATGATGAGGTCCATTTCGGTATCATTTGGCGGACAGACACCGAGGCCGACATTCGGCACGTAACCCAGCGGGCGGATATAAGCAGAAGAGAGTTTGTTTTCGCGCAGGGTCTCTCGGCAGGCTGCCATCAGTTCATCGACGGAGTAAGGGATCGGGAAGCGGTAAATCTTGGCGGAGTCTTTCAGGCGCTGCATGTGCTCCCGGTGGCGGAAGACGATTGGCCCCTGCGGGGTATCGTAACAACGGATCCCCTCGAAGACGGAGGTGCCGTAGTGCATCGCGTGGGTCAGGACATGGACTTTGGCATCCTGCCAGGGAACGAGCTCACCATTGAACCAAATGTAATCTGCTGTGTTTGCCATTCTGGGTACCTTCCTTATGTTCTAATTTTGTAATCCAATGTTGGTTGTCTCGACCGTCCGAATATCCCACAATTTTTCAATTTGGTTAATCAGGGTGCTGATCGGGCGATCGCTGTCGACGATAATTTCAATACTGGCAATTTTACTTTCTTGATTTTGCGTCGCCGTCACCTGCTTGATGACAAAACCGCGGTGACGGATCACGCGTAACACGCGCTCTAGTAATACTGGCTTATCATCGGCTTTGATGTCGAGTAAATATCTGTCCATTATGTGTTCTCCAGCATATCTTGGTTGGCTGCGCCGGGCGGAACTAAGGGCCAGACGTTTTCTTCTTCACTGATCAGCACATGCAGCAGGTACGGGGTGTCGCTGGCCAGCATTTCCTGCAGGGCCGGCTCGACCTCTGCTTTGCGGGTAATGGTTTTGCCCGGGATCCCGAACGCGCTGGCCAGGGTGATGAAGTCCGGGTTGTCGTCGAGGATGGTTTCACTGTGGCGGCCGTCGAAGAACAGCGATTGCCACTGGCGGACCATGCCCAGGCGCTGGTTGTTGATCAGGACCATCTTGACCGGGATCTGTTTGCGTTTCAGCGTGCCCAGCTCCTGGATGTTCATCATGAACGAGCCGTCGCCGGTGATCAGCACGGATTCATCTTCCGGCCGGGCTAGTTTGGCACCCATCGCCGCCGGCAGGCCGAAGCCCATGGTGCCGAGACCGGCCGAGGTGATGTAGTTTTGCGGTGCCCGGGGTTGGATGTGCTGCGCCGCCCACATCTGGTGCTGGCCGACATCGGTCGAGACCATAGTGCTGTCCGGCATCATGTCTGACAGTTGTTTCAGCATCAGCGGGGCGTAGATCAGATCGCCCGGATGATCGTAGCGCCATTTGAAATCGGTGCGCAGTTGCCGGCAGTGCTCAAGCCAGGGGGAAACATCGCCGGCCAGCTCCAGTTGCGGCAGGATGGTGTTGATATCGCCGCGCAGCGCTGCATGGGCGTGGCGCAGTTTATTGAACTCGGCAGCATCGATGTCTAAGTGGATCACCTTGGCATGCGGCGCGAAGGTTTCCAGCTTGCCGGTCACCCGATCATCAAACCGGGCCCCGACAACGATCAGCAGGTCGGCTTCCTGCACCACCAGGTTGGCGGCCTTGGTACCGTGCATCCCCAGCATGCCCAGATAATGCGGGTGATGGCGATCGATGGTGCCCAGCCCTTTCAGGGTGCTCACTGCTGGCATGGGGTTCATGGTCAGGAAGGTGCGCACCGTGTGGGTGGCGTGGGCCAGCTGAACACCGCCACCAACATACAGTACCGGGCGTTGGCTTTCGGCCAGCAGCGCCTGGGCCTGTTGCAGGGCTTGCGGCTCGGCCACCGGCATCGCCGGCGGGGTAAACTCGGGCAGAACTGTGACCGGTGCCTGGGCCAGCTGGACATCCTTGGCGATATCGACGATCACCGGACCGGGACGGCCGGTTTTGGCAACTTCAAAAGCTTCAGCAAGGGTGGGCGCCAATTCGTTGATATCGGTGATCAGATAGCTGTGCTTGGTACAGGAGAGTGACATGCCGATCACATCCATTTCCTGGAAGGCATCGGTGCCGATGTGCGAGCTGGCGACCTGTCCGGTGATGGCGACCAGCGGAACGGAGTCGAGGAAGGCATCGGCCAGACCGGTGACCAGGTTGGTGGCGCCGGGGCCGGAGGTGGCCATACAGACGGCGACGTCCTGGGTCGCCCGGGCCATGCCGATCGCAGCCATAGCAGCCCCCTGCTCGTGGCGGCACAGGACATGCTCGACCTTACTGCCGTAGAGCGCATCATAGATCGGCATGATGGCCCCGCCCGGATACCCGAATACGGTCGATATCCCCTGTTGCTGTAGTGCACTGACTACTAACTCTGCTCCTGTCATTTCAGCTCCTCATCTGTCCTGCGAGTTGCTGAAACGGGTTCCGATGACCTGCTCAGCATGATTTGACTTCCAAATGTTAAAAAAAAGCCCCCGGACCGGTTGGTGCGGGGGCTATTTTGCGTATGTTGTGTTTGTTGCTATTTTACGCCTGCCAGCCCCTCTCGCGGTGTAAGAATCACCACGATAATGTTGATAATGAGTACGAGGATGTTGGCGTTCAATTGCATTGACTGTCTGTCCAGTTTTGTTGTTCATTTGTTGTGCGTCATTAGTGGTAACACAGACATGACTCGCATGACAAGAAAAAAATTCAGATTGTTTTTCATCCTGCCTGCATAAATAGGCTACGTTGAGCCCATTCTTGCATGAATTTTATCCAGAGACGGGCCGGTGACGGTCGCTCTGCTCAGGGTGTAACAGGATGACATTAGCCATAGTTCACAGCCGCGCCAGTGTCGGCGTCGGCGCCCCGCCGGTGACGGTGGAAGTGCATATCAGCAACGGAATGCCGGCGCTGACCTTAGTTGGGTTGCCGGAAACTACGGTCAAGGAAGCCCGGGATCGGGTCCGTAGTGCGATTGTGAACGCCAATTTTGAGTTTCCTTCCCGCCGTATTACGGTGAATCTGGCCCCGGCTGATTTGCCCAAAGAAGGCGGCCGTTTCGACCTGCCGATTGCATTGGGAATTCTCGCCGCTTCCGGACAAATTCCGACACAAAGTCTGCAAGATTATGAGTTTTTAGGTGAATTAGCCCTGTCCGGCCAGCTCCGTCCGGTCAAGGGCGCGTTGCCGGCAGCGCTGGCGGCCAAACGGGCCGGACGGTGTTTGGTGGTGCCGGATCGCAATGGTGATCAGGTCGCGCTGGTGGGGAGCGAATGCCATAAATCGGCGCCGGATCTGCTGGCGGTGTGCGGCCAGTTATGTGGTCAGCAGCAGTTGAGTTTGTCGCTGCGCCAGCCCTCGCCAACGGAAGAAACTGCGCCCGCTTCCGGACGGGACATGCAGGATATTATCGGTCAGCAGCAGGGCAAGCGGGCATTGGAGATTGCCGCCGCCGGCGGCCACAATCTGCTTTTTCTCGGCCCGCCCGGCACCGGGAAAACCATGCTGGCCTCGCGGTTGTGCGATCTGCTACCGGCGATGAGCATCGAGGAGGCACTGGAGACAGCCGCAGTGACCTCGCTGACCCAGCAGGCGCTGCACGAAGGCAACTGGCGCCAGCGCCCTTTTCGCACCCCGCACCATTCGAGCTCGATGGCGGCGCTGGTCGGCGGTGGCTCGGTGCCGCGGCCGGGAGAGATCTCCCTGGCCCATAACGGCATTTTGTTTCTCGATGAAATGCCGGAGTTCGAGCGCAAGGTACTCGATTCACTGCGCGAGCCGCTGGAGTCCGGCGAGATTGTGATCTCCCGCGCCACCAGCAAAACCTGTTTCCCGGCCCGCTTTCAGCTGGTGGGCGCGCTGAACCCGAGCCCGACCGGTTACTATGAGGGCAACCAGGCCCGGACCAATCCGCAGGCTATTCTGCGCTATCTGGGCAAGTTGTCCGGCCCCTTGCTGGACCGGTTTGATATGTCGATTGAGATCCCCGCCCTGCCCCGCGGCACGCTGGCTGAAGGTGGCGATCGCGGCGATTCAACTGCGGTGATCCGTGAACGGGTGCTGCAGGCACGCACGGCGATGGTGGCGCGCGCCGGGAAAGTGAATGCGCTGCTGTCGACCCGTGAGCTGGAGCGCCACTGTGCCCTGGTGCGGGCCGATGCTGATTTTCTTGAAACCGCGCTGCACCAGCTCGGTTTATCGATCCGCGCCTATCATCGGATCATCAAGGTGGCGCGGACGATCGCCGATCTGGCGGGATGTGCCCAGATTGAGCGGGCGCATCTGGCCGAAGCGCTGGGTTACCGGGCGATGGATCGGTTGATGAAGCAGCTGACCAGCCAGATGGGATGAGGGGGGACCTCGCAGGGTGACCCGGCTCAGCGGTATCTGGTCATGAAAATTTGAAAACAGAACGAGGTGAAGAGAGTGATGGTTCGTTGTATGAAAAAAACGTTGTTGTTGATGGTGTTGTGTTTGCCTGTTTCGGTATTGGCTGATGATGCGGCGCATACAGCTTCAGCTAAAAAGCTGATTGATATACTGAATATTTATGGATCCTATATAAGAACGGTGGAAGACCTTCGCCCTAGCATGTTGAGTCAGTACGTCCGATTCATCGATAAAGAAAATGGAGAAGAAGCATTAATGGCGGTGAGTTATAGTCATATGCAAACGAAAATACTGACCGATTTTTACCATTCCGAAAAGGTAAAAAATGCGACTGTCGATTTTTATAAAGAGTCGTTTACCATCGAAGAGCTGGACGCCGCAGTTGAATTTTATCAAACGCCTGTGGGGCAAAAGCTGATTAATGAACTCCCTCAGCTGCAACAGAAGCTGCAATTATTTTTTGCGTCTGAAGTCAACAAACTTCAACCGCAAGCAGAACGCCTGATGGTTGATTTTAAGAAAGATCTGAAACGATTAAGAGATGCTCAAAGTTAATTGTATCCAGGGGCATGTTATGCCCTCATTCAGGTCAAACCTAATGGTGACTGATGCTTATCTCGCTCCGGTGATGATCAAGAAGCAAGTCATAATGATACCGATTTATCGTCGTTCTTGATTAGAGATGAAATGAAAGATTACCCATTTTCTATCGCAGCAGGCCGAACAAAGTTCCACCGATTTTTGCGTCTGACGATGATGGTGATAACATTTGCGATTGATGGTGTTCTGATCACAATATTAAAGCACAAGCTCCCGGATTTATTTGGGGTTGATATTTATGAGCCGATCAAAAATATGGAACAAAAATGGGTACCTTTGATCCTGATTGTTTTGATTGGTGTGATATTTGTCCTCTTATTATATTTATCTTTAAGAGTCTGCGATTGGGTTTGTAAACAGCTTCGGATTTAGATGGCTGTTTGCTGGTGAGATGGTTGTTTGGTTGAAGACGTCAGCAATACAAAAAAGGGCCTGACGGCCCTTTTGTCGTTGATGGCAACGGATTTACTTTTTCAGCAGGTAGTTGACCAGCTCGAAGTACTCTTCGGTGGTGGCAATTTTGCCGGTTTGCACCAGGTACTTGTTGTTGACGATCAGCGCCGGGACGCCGGTCAGGCCGCTGTCCTGGAAGCCTTTGTCAAAGCGGTTGACCATAGAGTTCACGGCAAAGCTGTTGAAGGCGCCGTCGAAATCTTCGGCTGTGACACCTTCATCAATGAAGATTTGACGCAGTTCCTGGTCGTTGCGTGGTGGCTTGTTCATCTCATGAATGCGAGCAAACAGTACTGGGATCATTCTGTCTTCAACGCCCAGGACCACAGCCGTCGCGTAGGCTTTGCTCATGGATTTACCCATCGCGCCGCCCATGAAAGAGACGTGGCTTTTCTGTAGCTTGGCATTGTCCGGCAGAGTTTTCTTCAGTGCCTGGATCATTGGCTCAAAGCGGTGGCAGTGCGGGCAGTAAAAGGAGAAAAACTCAGTTACGATCGGGGTACTGGACTTCGGCAGCTCCAACACCTTGTAATAATCCCCTTCAGTGAATTTGGCAGCCTGAACCGAGAATGACAGCAAAGCTGCGGTCGCCAGTGCAAATAGCTTTTTAAACATGTTACGAGATTCTCCCTGAGAAAAAGTGAATAACCTGCACGGTCATTCGGTTGAGGTTATGACAATATCACCACTGCGGCATCAGTTGCAGGGGTGGTTCATTTAAAGCGGCCAGTTGTTCCTTGAACGCCAGGACTTGCCCTTCCCAGTATTTGCTGTCGGCAAACCAGGGGAAAGCCCGCGGAAACGCCGGGTCTTGCCAGCGTTTGGCCAGCCAGGCCATATAGTAGACCATTCTAAGACCGCGCAATGGCTCAATAAGTTGCAATTCTTTCGGTTCGAAATCGGCAAATTCGCCGTAGGCTTCGAGCAGGGTATCGAGCTGGGCCAGCTGCTCGCTGCGCTCGCCGCTCAGCAGCATCCACAAATCCTGCACCGCTGGGCCGTTGCGGGCATCATCGAGATCGACAAAAAGCGGTCCGTCACGCCAGAGAATATTACCCGGGTGACAGTCGCCGTGCAGGCGCAGGGGCTGCCAATCAGTGTGCCAGCGCAGGGATAGCTCGTCGATCAGGCGATCGAGATCGGTAAAGAACGCCGCTTTCAGGTGGTCCGGAATAAACGGGCTGTTTTCCAGCAAGGCTCTGGGCTGCTCCAGATATTCGGTCAGGCTGATGGTCGGGCGGTGCCGGAAGGGCTGGCGCTGGCCGACCCGGTGGATCCGGCCGAGAAAACGGCCGACCCATTCTAAATGGTCATAATTATCGACTTCGAACTGGCGTCCGCCCAGGCTGGGAAATAAAGCAAAGCGGTGATCCTGGTAGTGATGTAGGCTCTGGCCATCGTGGATGATCGGGGCGGCGACCGGAATTTCCTGCTCACTCAGCTCATGGGCAAAGTCGTGCTCTTCCTGGATTTGCGCGTCGCTCCAGCGCTGCGGGCGGTAGAACTTGGTGACATAGCGGGCACCGTCTTCGGCACTGAACTGGTAGACCCGGTTTTCGTAGCTGTTGAGGGGCAGCAGGCCGGACTCGGCACGTACCCCGATACTGTCGAGGGCATCGAGCAGCAAGTCGGGGGTCAGATCAGAAAAGCTAAAACCATCTTGTTGTGTCATGTGAACATTCCGCGCCTGTATGTGGCTTGTCAGTATAACACTTTCATAAAAAAGGGCCGTTTCCGGCCCGTGATTTATGTGGATGGCTTTGAGGCTTAGCGCAAATTCCCGATAAAGCGGCTTTCGGTGCGCAGCTCCAGGACTTCGCCGTCTGCTTCTTTTTCCATCACGAAGGTAATGTCGGCAATCGGCTTCTGGAGCAGATACGGGTCAACGCCCAGGCTGACCGGCAGGGTAAAGATTTCCCCGGCTGCGACCGTGACCTGTTGCTGGCCGTACCACTCAATTTCTTCCAGCCCTTCGGCATGCAGGTTAAACACGGCTGGTTGCTGGGTTTTATTGAGCAGCTTCAGGGTATAGGTGTTTTCAATCAACCCTTCGGTATTGACCTTAAACAGCTGGTTACGGTCGCGGATCACGTCCAGTCCCATCGGCTGAATGGTGCTCAGCAGATAGAAGAACAGGCCGATCATCACCACCATCACCGCGCCGTAGCCCAGCAATTTCGGTCGCATGACATGGGTTTTGTGGCCTGCCAGTTTATGCTCGGTGGTATAACTGATCAGGCCTCTTTCATAGCCCATCCGATCCATGGTTTGATCACAGGCATCGACACAGGCGCCACAGTTAATGCACTCATATTGCAGGCCGTCGCGGATATCGATCCCGGTCGGGCAGACCTGAACACAGAGGTTACAGTCGATACAGTCGCCCAGGCCGAGCTCTTTCGGATCTTTCTTGCGCGATCGCGGCCCACGGGCTTCACCGCGTTCGACGTCGTAGCCGACAATGTAGGTGTCTTTGTCGAACATGGCTGACTGGAAACGGGCGTAAGGACACATGTGAATACACATGATCGAGCGCATCCAGCCGGCGTTGGCGTAGGTACAGCCGGCAAAGAACAGCACCCAGAAGCCGGGCCAGAAATTAGCATTGAAGGTAAAGAAGTCGACAAACAGCGCTTTGATTGGCAGGAAGTAGCCGACAAAGGTCAGGCCGGTGATCAGGGCGACCGCGAACCAGGCGGCGTGTTTGGCGGTTTTTCTGGCCAGCAGGTTGCCGGTTAGTTTCATACTATCCTGTTTGCGGCGTTTGTTGGCCGGCCCTTCGAGTTTTTCTTCAAACCAGATATAGATAAAGGTCCAGACCGTTTGGGGGCAGAGGTAGCCGCACCAGACCCGGCCCAAAAAGGTTGTGATGAAGAACAAAGCAAAGGCCGCGATCATCAGTAAGCTGGCCAGCAGGGTCAGATCCTGGGGCCAGAGAGTGGTCCCGAAGAAATTGAACTGTTGGCGGCCGATATCGAGCAGAATGGCCTGGCGATCACCATAAGGGATCCAGGGCAGCCCCAGAAACAGGAGCATCAGAAACCAGCCCGTGTTGCGGCGCAGCTTCTGGTAGACACCATACATCGCCCGGACATAAATGCGGTTGCTGGGATTGAAGCGATCCGAAGTGCCTTTGTGGGTTTTGGGATTGAACTCTTGCGGTGTTACATCCTTTATCTTGATTCTTTCATGGCTCATGACATTACTTTCCTTGGGTGACCCCATTTATAACTATAGCTAGGGCTGACGGCTGGTACGTTGCCTGACCGTTGATCTTTTTATATGCACACATATGGTGGGCTGATTATATTACAGACGCATTTTCCATAACTCTAACAAGGTCATAGTTTGGCGAACAGATACAGATGAAGGGTTGACGGGGTAGAACAGATGACGCCGGTAGACAGGGCCGGCGTCATGGGACAAAGAAGCCTGGGTCGGGGAGCATTACTTGATGATCCCGCGGGCGCGTAGGATCGCGGTTTTGAAGTCGGTTTCGCAATCCTTGGCGATGCCCGGGATCATGGCATCGGGATCGCTTTCGCGCATTTTCAGGTGGTAGATCAGCACATCATCAGTCAGATCAGCCAGATTCCCCTCATATTTGGCCTCTTTAGCCAGCTGTAATAAAAACTCGACCAAATTGAGATCCGGTGATTGCTGCCAGGCGGGATGCAAAAGTTCGATCAGTTCGTTGACGCGGTGGGCTTTCATGGGGACTCCCTGAGTTCGGCGGACGCATACCCACCGAATTCATCTCTGGTGATTGATCAATCAAGTGGGTATTAGTGGGTCTGAGTAGACCTAGTATTTATCCGGGTAAATTACCTCAAACCGACTAGGGTTACAAATATCGGTGTATCCGGCGGCCGCGGGAGGCAGCCACCGGGTGCTGTGATGCTATGCCGCTTGCCCTTCGTGCTCTGGTGCTGGGGCTGACATGACCTGCGGGTCATCTGCCGCTGGTGTCAGGGTATGCAGGGTTGCGGTTGGTTTGGGTTTGGCTTTACAGCGTGTGGCATGGGCGGTTGTACGCAAGCGTGCCGGGCTGCGGGGGGCCATTCTGGCAAATGTTGTTGAGCGCATGGTTCACCTGTCGTGAGGCGGCGCGTCCGTGGCCAAATCAATCAATTCACTGCTGCCGTTATCGCTGGCGAGACCTATCCTGTGCAGCAGTGCGGGTATTTTTCGGCGGCGAATATAGCAGCAACCAAATATGAAGTCGAGCGAATATTTTTTGGTGGTTTCCAGTGCGGTCTGTGGGGAATAACAGCAAGAAACTGTTAGCCTTATCGGCATCTGTGAAGATAAACCGTTTCTCGGTGGGTGCTTTGTGGTCTAATGCCTCTAGCTGGCAACTATTATAAAAATAGCCTGGGAGGGAAAATGGAACGGGATCAGCAGCGGTTAGTTACCAACCGTAATCTATCTTATAAACTGGCCGAGTCGATTGGCCAGCGGATTTTGCGTGGGGAAACAGTACCGGGCGATATTTTACCGGGTGAAGTTGAGCTGGGCGAAATGTATGGCGTCAGCCGAACAGCGGTTCGCGAAGCGATCAAGATGCTTGCTGCCAAAGGGATGGTGCTGCCCCGTCCCCGGATCGGGACCCGGGTGCTGCCCAAACGCAACTGGAACTACCTGGATCAGGATCTGTTAGTCTGGCTTAGCAGCGAGCAGCATCAGGAGCTAGTGACTGAATTCCAGCAGGTCCGGATGACACTGGAGCCGCAGGCTGCCGCGCTGACGGCAGAGAATGCCAGCGAAGCAGATCGCGCCGAGCTCAAAGCACTGATGGATGCAATGTATCAGCTGGGCGAGAATTTTGATCAGGAGCAGTGGATCGATGTCGATACCCGCTTTCATCAACTGATTTACTTCGCGTCAGGGAATCACTTTATCAGCCCGTTCGGGAACCTGTTCAAAGCGGTCTTTGAAAATTATTTCCGGATCATCACCCGGGATCGCATTCTGAAGCTGGATATCCACCAGCGTATTGTCGACGGGATCCTGGCCCGGGATCCGGAAGCAGCCCGCCAGGCAACCATAGATTTGCTGAAATAACGTTCGACACTTTTCGGCATTTTTCGAGACGGAGCCCAGGCTTCGTCTTTCTTTTTGCACGCCCCCCGATTCATGCTTGCGACCAGGCACAATTGTTTGCAAACTACACTTGTTGCATAAACGGTTGATGGATGAAGGAGGGGGGATGTCTTTGTTACGAAAAAGCCTGGCCAGTCTCGGCATTGGTGCGGCGAAAGTCGATGCGGTGTTGCAGCGGGATGTCCTGATCCCGGGAGAAACCCTGCCGGTCACCGTGGTCGTGCAGGGGGGCAAGGCGGAGCAGACGGTGGAGCGGATTCAGCTTTATCTGTGTTGCCAGTACCTGGAAGAGATTGAGACGGACAGCGAGAGCGAGACACCCGAGACGGAAACCATCCGCCAGACGTGCACGTTAGCGAGCTGGTCGCTGGATGAAGCCTTTACCGTGGCGGCCGGGGATACCCGGCAGTTTGAGGTGGAGCTCACCCTACCCTTCAATACGCCGATCACCATCGGTGATGTCAAGGTCTGGCTCGAGACGCATCTGGATATTCCTTTGGCGCTGGATCCGACGGATAATGATCGGCTGACGGTGCGCCCGGATCCGCTGATGGACGGGGTGTTCACGGCACTGGAGCAGGCGGGTCTGCGGATCCGTCAGGTTGAGTGTGAAGCGGCGCAAGGTTTTCCCCTGCCCTTTGTGCAGGAGTTTGAGCTGGTGCCGGTCGACGGGCCGTTCCATGGTCGCTGGCGGGAGTTGGAGATAGTGGCCTACCGCCATGAGACGGAACTGGCGCTCTGGTTTGAGATCGATCGCCGTCATCACGGCCTGCGGGGAATGCTGGCTGGATTGCTCGGACAAGGCGAGCTGGAACGGCATTGTGTGATCCCGGCCGACACACCGCCGGTGCAGGCCGGCGAGCAGGTGCTGACGTACCTGGATCTGCACACCTGATGGTGGAATTATTTATTTCAGCTTACATCTGTAAGCTAAAGTGTGCCATACTGGAATCAATTGAGTGATCACTCTAATGAGGAGCCGCACACATGGCGAAGCAAACGGCAGCCTGCTCAGAATATTCGGTGGCCGAAGAGGTAGCAAATAGTATCAGCCACGGGTTGGGGATGATTTTTGGGATTGTCGGCCTGGTGTTGTTGCTCAACCAGGCGATTGATGCCGGCGCAGACGGGCTGAGTATAACCAGCCTGAGTATTTACGGCAGCAGCATGATCCTGCTCTATCTGGCCTCGACTCTGTATCATGCGATCCCGTTTGAGCGCGCCAAGCGGGCGCTCAAAACCTTCGATCACTGTGCTATCTATTTGCTGATCGCCGGGACTTACACGCCTTTCTTGCTGATCTCCCTGCGCACGCCGCTGGCCATCACCCTGATGGCGGTGATCTGGAGCATCGCCCTGGTCGGCATTATCCTCAAGATTGCCTTCGTTTACCGGTTTAAACGCTTGTCCCTGATCACGTATCTGGTGATGGGTTGGCTGGCGCTGGTTGCGGTTTACCCGCTGGCCCTGTCGCTGTCGACCGGGGGGCTGGTCTTGCTGGCCGTCGGTGGCGTGGTCTATTCGCTCGGGGTGATTTTCTATGTCTGGGACCGGGTGCCGTTCAACCATGCCATCTGGCACCTGTTCGTGCTCGGCGGCACCGTGTGCCACTTCTTTTCGATTTACCTCTACGTTAAGCCGATCTGATGCAGCCTCCCTGGTGCGTCCCAGGGAGACCGGGCTTCTCAGGTTCGGTTGTCAAGGCCCAGTCAGTTGCGCCAGAATGCAGGGAAGAACACCACCAGCACGGTCAGAATTTCCAACCGGCCCATCAACATTCCGAAGCTCAAGACCCATTTGGCCAGATCCGGCAGGGTGGCAAAGTTACCGGTCGGCCCGATCACCTCGCCCATCCCCGGTCCGACATTGGCCACTGCCGTCATTGCGCCGGTGATGCTGGTGATGGGGTCAAGCCCCAACCCGCCTAAGATGGCCGCGACCACGATGATGGTGAGGATAAACGTCAGGGCAAAGGCCACCACCGAGCGGACGATATTGTCGGTTACCGGGCGGCCGTTGTAGCGCTGGACGAAAATACCCGATGGGTGGATCAGCTGCATCATCTGCTTGCGCAGCAGCGCCAGCGCCACCTGGAAACGGAAGATTTTTGCCCCGCCAGCAGTGGAGCCGGAGCACCCACCGGCCAGCATTATGAAGGCGAAGACAATGGTCGGAAACGGCCCCCAGGCCGAGAAGTCGGATAACCCGAAGCCGGTGGTGGTAACCACCGAGATGATATTGAACAGGGCCACCCGAAATGCATCGTTGAAGGTATAGTCCTGCTGCCAGGTCAGCCACAGCGCCACCGCCAGTCCGGCAGAGAGCACCAGCAGGGTGAACCCGCGTACCTGGGCATCCTTGAGCAGCGCGGTGGCTTTTTTCTTGCGCAGCGCCTGCACAAACAGCAGGAATGGCAGTCCCCCGGCAAACATGAACACAATCGCCACCCAGTGGGCCCGGTTGGAAAAGTGGTTCATCGAGCCGTCGGAGGTGGAATAGCCGCCGGTCGATAGGGTGGTAAATGCATGGTTGATGGCATCAAAGGTGTTCATCCCGGCCAGCAGGTAGCCGATAAAGCACAGCCCGGTCAGGATCAGATAGACATTGACGATATTCTTTGCCACGTTTTTGGTTCGCGGTGAGCTTTTATCCGACCAGTCGGACGATTCGGTCTGGAACAGCCGCATCCCGCCCACGTTGAGCATCGGCAGGATCGCCACGCCCATCACGATAAAGCCGATCCCGCCCAGCCACTGCAGAGTCGAGCGCCACAGCAGGATGCTCGGCGCCATGTCATCCAGGCCGCTGAGCACGGTTGAACCTGTGGTGGTGATCCCCGACATGGTTTCGAAATAGGCATCGGTGAAGCTGATGTGGTTAATGAATACAAACGGCAAGGCGGCGAAGGCGCTGGCAATGGTCCACACCAGGGTGGTGATCAGGAACATGTCCCGCACCCCGAGCTTGAACTCGTCGGTGCGGCCGAGCGTCAGGCAGAGAAACGCCACCAGGTGGGTGATCAGCACCGCAGTAGCAAAGTCGATAAAGCCCCCGGTGCCGGTGAAAAAAGCCAGCAGCGTGGGCACGTACATGAACAGGGCGATCTTGGAGAGGACCAGCCCGATCACAAATAAAATGGGACGGTAGTTCACCATAGCAGTTACAGGAAGAACGGGCTTGGTTGGAACAGGCGTTCAACGTCAGGAATATATTTCTTGTCGACCAGGAACATTACCACGTGATCATCTTGCTCGATCACGGTGCGGTCATGGGCAATCAAGACTTCATCACCCCGCACGACCGCGCCGATGGTGGTGCCCGGCGGCAGTTTGATCTCCCCGATCGCCCGGCCGACCACTTTTGAGGTGCTGGCATCGCCGTGGGCAATGGCTTCAATCGCCTCGGCCGCGCCGCGGCGTAGCGAGGAGACGTTGACAATGTCAGCTTTGCGCACGTGGGTCAGCAAGGCTGAAATGGTGGCCTGTTGCGGTGAGATCGCTATATCGATGGTGCCGCCCTGAACCAGGTCGACATAGGCACCGCGCTGGATCAGTACCATGACCTTCTTGGCCCCCATTCGCTTGGCCAGCATTGCCGACATGATATTGGCTTCATCATCGTTGGTGACGGCGACAAACACATCGATCTGTTCGATGTGCTCTTCGCTCAGCAGCTCCTGATCGGAGGCGTCGCCGCAAAAGACGATGGTGTTCTCCAGCATTTCGGACAGGCTTTCGGCCCGCGCCGGGTTGCGCTCGATCAGTTTGACGCTGTAGCTCTGCTCCAGGCGACGGGCCAGACCGGCCCCGATGTTGCCCCCGCCGACAATCATCAGCCGCTTGTACGGTTTCTCCAGCCGTTGCAACTCACTCATCACCGAGCGGATATGGTTGCTGGCAGCAACGAAAAAGACTTCGTCATCAGCTTCGATTATCGTGGTGCCTTGGGGGCGGATCGGTCGTCCCTGGCGGAAGATGGCCGCCACCCGGGTATCGATGTGCGGCATGTGCTCGCGCAGGGCCGACAGGGCATTGCCGACCAGCGGGCCGCCGTAATAGGCTTTCACCGCCACCAGGCCGACCTTGTCTTCGGCAAACCCGACCACCTGCAGTGCGCCCGGGTATTCAATCAGACGTTCAATGTAGCCGGTCACCAGCTCTTCCGGGGCGATCAGGTGATCGACCGGCACCGCATCGGACTGGAAGAGTTGCTCTTTTTCCTTGAGGTATTCCGGCGAGCGGATCCGGGCCACCCGGTTCGGGGTGTTAAACAGGGTAAATGCAATCTGACAAGCAATCATGTTGGTTTCGTCGGAGTTGGTGACGGCAACCAACATATCGGCATCCTGGGCGCCGGCTTCCCGCAGGGTACGGGGATGGCTGGCAAATCCTTGCACGACCCGCAGATCATACTTGTCCTGCAACTCGCGCAGTCGCTCCGGATCTTTGTCGACAATGGTGATGTCATTATTCTCGCCCACCAGGTTTTCGGCTAGTGTGCCGCCGACCTGGCCGGCGCCAAGGATGATTATCTTCATAGCATCTCTGTGTCTGGTTGTTCTGCTCTAGGTTACTACGCTCAGCGCAGGGGACCTTGAGGTAGCCCCCTGTTTTACCCTATTCTGGGCTTTTTATGGCAATTTACGGATCACCGCGTAGTAAAAACCGTCCATGTCCTCTTCACCCGGCAGGATCTGACGTCCCGGCTGCTGTGGATCGCTGTCGATGAGTTTGGCATCGGTAGTACGATCCAAAAAGGCCGTGACTTGCTCGCGGTTCTCCTGCGGCGTGATCGAGCAGGTCGCGTACACCAGGGTGCCGCCCGGCTTGAGCTGCTGCCACATGGCATCGACGATTTCAGCCTGGAGCTGGGCTAACGCTGCAATGTCATCGGCGCGGCGCAGCCACTTGATATCCGGATGGCGACGGATCACCCCGGTGGCTGAACATGGCGCATCCAGCAGGATACGGTCAAATTGTTCGCCCTGCCACCATTGTGACGGGTAGCGGGCATCGGCGCACAGGGTCCGGGCCTTGAGGTTCAGGCGCTGCAGGTTATCGTGAACCCGGGCCAGGCGCGTGTCATCACAGTCGATGGCGACCACGTTACACGACGGCTCGCGCTCCAGGATGTGGGCGGTTTTGCCGCCCGGGGCGGCGCAGCAGTCCAGGATCAGCTCGCCGGCTTGTGGTTGGAGGTATTCCACCGACAATTGGGCCGCTGCATCCTGAACCGAGACCCAACCCTCGGTAAAGCCGGGTAGCTTACTGACATCGCACGGGCTGAGCAGGCGCAGGGCATCCGGCGCTTGTGGGTGAGTTTCGCTCTCAATACCAGCCTGGTCGAGCAGCCCCTGGTATTCGTCGCGGCTGTGGTGGCGACGGTTGACCCGCAGCCACATCGGTGCCTTGGTATTGTTGGCCGTCAGAATGGTTTCATAGTCGTCCGGATAGCTGGTTTTGATCAACTTGAGTAACCAGCCCGGATGGCCGTAACGACCGGCATCATGGCTTTGGGCCTGCTCGTCCAGACTGGCCTGCTGGCGCTGGTAGTTACGCAGTACGGCATTGATCAGCCCGCGCAGTTGCGGCTTTTTCAGATTTTTGGTGGCATTGACCGTTTCGGCCACGGCGGCATGGGCGGGAATGCGCATGTAACCGAGCTGATACAGCCCGACCAGGATCAGGTGATGAAACACCCGTTGCTTGCCTTTGAGCGGTTTGTCCATCAGCTGCTGGGTGATGGATTCCAGTTTGGGCAGCCAGCGCAGGACGCCATAGCAGATTTCCTGTAACAGGGCCTGATCGCGCTCTTTGATGTGTTGCTGGGCGGCAGGCAGTGCCGTAGACAGGGACTGGCCTTGATCGACAACCTGATAGATCACCTCGGCTGCAGCGGCTCTTACGTTCATTCGGATTTCCTGAGTTATCGCTGCCGGCGCATCGGCAGGCGTTGCAGCGCCGGGAGCTGAATCGTTCGTTTTCGGGACGGAAAAGAAAAGCCAGTGCAGACACTGGCTTGGTGATTAAAGTACGGTGCCGGTTTCAAACCAGTCCCGGCGCGAATTGAGTAAATCCGGCACCGGCATGGCTTTCTTGCCCGGCGGCTGCAGCTCCAGCAGGCGCAGGGCGCCTTCACCGGTGGCAACCAGGATCCCGTGTTTGTCAGCGGCCAGAATCGTACCCGGTGCCTGGCCCTGGTTGTCGGCTTCGACGGCGGCGCGCCAGACTTTGACGTTCTGCCCGGCAACGGTGAAATAGCTCATCGGCCATGGGTTAAAGGCACGGATGCAGCGCTCAATGGCGGCAGCGTCCATCGACCAGTCAATCTGGGCTTCTTCTTTGCTGAGTTTTTTGGCGTAGTTGGCCTGGGCATCATCTTGCTTCACCGGGACGGCTGTGCCATCGGCAATGTCGTTGACACACTCAACCAGTGCGACCGGGCCCAGCTCGGCCAGCTTGTCGTACATGGTGGCGCTGGTGTCGCTCGCTTCGATCGGCGTGGTGGCGATTTTCAGCATATCGCCGGTATCCAGGCCCACATCCATCTGCATAATGGTGACACCGGTTTCGGCATCCCCGGCCCAGATGGAGCGTTGGATCGGTGCCGCGCCCCGCCAGCGTGGCAGGATGGAGCCGTGAACATTGATGCAGCCGAGACGTGGGGTGTCGAGTACCTTTTGCGGCAGCAAATGGCTGTAGGCCACCACGACCATCAGATCGGCGTTCAGTGCTGCCAGCGCTTGCTTGGCTTCATCTGATTTAAAGTTTTCCGGCTGAAAAACCGGAATATCGTGCGCCAGCGCCAGTTGCTTCACCGGACTAGCGGTGATTTTTTTCCCGCGGCCGGCCGGTTTGTCGGGTGGCGTATAGACGGCAATCACTTCATGGTCTGAAGACAACAACGCCGCCAGGTGACGGGCGGCGAAATCAGGCGTACCTGCAAAGACAATGCGTAACGGCTTGCTCAAGGTCACTTCCTTACAATCTGGGGTTAGGCTTGGTTGGCGTGCTTTTCGTTAAAGCGTTTGATTTTCGCTAGTTTATCCTGAATGCGCTTGCGCTTTAGCGGCGACAGGTAGTCGACAAACAGTTTGCCTTGCAGATGATCCAGTTCGTGTTGAACGCAGATAGCCAGTAGATCATCGGCTTCGAATGTGTATTCCTCGCCGTCGCGGTTCAGGGCCTTGACGGTGACAATAGCAGCACGCGGCACCAGGGCACGGGCGCCCGGAACCGACAGACATCCTTCTTCGATACCGTCTTCACCATGTTTTTCGATGATCTCCGGGTTGATCAGTACCATCGGCTGATTGCGCTCTTCAGAGATATCGATCACCACGATGCGCTGGTGGATATCGACCTGAGTAGCGGCCAGGCCGATACCTTCCTCGTCGTACATGGTTTCCAGCATGTCATCGACAATTTTTTGGATCTCAGGAGTCACGGCCTCAACGGGCTTGGCCACCGTGCGCAGACGCTCATCAGGGAATGTTAATACTTGCAATACAGACATAGGTACTCGTACAAATGGATAGTGCTAAAAACGATTATCGCTTATTTGCTCTAATTCTAGTCATTTTAAAGATCAAATAACAGCACCTGAAGCCAATTGCACCTTGCGTTGCCGCGACGGTGGCAAGCGAGGCTGACATCCTGGTCTCTGGGAGTAACTTTTCGCCGGTCAAGCATTATTCTGCCGGCGTTCATGTAACCCTCGGGGCAGGGAGTGACGTGTGCCGAAAAACGGCGGTGGGCTGGTTCACCAGCATAGACACGTCCCGGGTCGGATGCCAACCTGTCTTCTATCGGTGACGGAAGCGACTCAGGGAGAAAGTAGCGTATGGTGCGATGGACGGTATGGTGGGTGTTGGCGTGGTGTCTCGCCGGCAACAGCTTGCATGCGGCACCTTTGACGGTAAAAGCGGAAACCCCGTCGGTGTATACCGTCCAGAAAGGCGATACCTTGTGGGATATTTCGGAACATTTTCTCGATGATCCCTGGCGCTGGCCGCAGTTGTGGCAAGCCAATGATTACATTCAAAACCCTCACTTGATTTATCCCGGTGACCAGTTGCACCTGATCTGGCGCGACGGCCGGCCGCAGTTGCACCTGAAAAGAAGCGTGAAACTTTCGCCGCGCGTCCGGGTTGAGCGGACGCCGATCCTGACGTTACCTGCGGAGCAGTTGATCCCTTATGTGGAAGACCATCGCTTGCTGACGGCTGCGGATGTTTCGCGTCTGCCCCGGGTGATGGGTGACAGCCAGGGACAGCAGTTTATTTCCCCGGGGACTGCGGTTTGGGTTGATGAGCCGCTCAGCCCACAGCGACAATGGGGGATTTATCGCCCGGATGCCAGTTTTACCCGGACGCTGGTCAATGGCGAGGCGGTTGAAGTGATCGCCCTGAAAGCGATTGCCAAGGTGTCGGTTGTCGGTCAGGCGGACGAGCGGAGTCAGATAGCGATCACCACGTTATTACAGGAAGTGCGTCAGAATGATGTCCTGTTGCCCTCGCCTGCCCCGGTACGCGAGTCGGCGCTGCGCTTTGTGCCGTCTGAACCGCCGCGCGGGCTTCACGCTCAAGTCTTGGGGGGACTGGCCAATCAGCAGCAATATCTGGCCACAGCCATGGTGGTGGTGTTGGACCGGGGGCACCTCGATGGTGCCCGGGCGGGACAAGTGTTTCAGCTACATCGCCCGGCGGTGCCGATCCGGGATGAGGCCGGCAATTATCGTTACGGGGCGGTGAAACAGCACACGTCCGCCACTGAGCTTGCCGGCCCGGTGATTGGAGATGTGATGGTGATCCGGCCGTATGAACACTTCAGTCTGGCGGTGGTGACCCGGGCCACGGCACCGTTTGAGCCGGGGCTGGCAGCCCTGCCGCCGCAGTTGCCTCCGGCTTCACCCGAACAATCATGAATCACGACGATTTGGTCGCATGGCTGACGCTGGCAGCGGTGCCGAATTTAGGCGGGCACAAGATCTATCAGCTTCTGCCACATGCTTCGCCCCGGCAGCTGTGCCGGATGTCCGCCGAGGAGCTCAATGCGATTGGCTTTAAACCGCGTCAAATTGAAGCCTTGCTTCGGCCGAATGAGCGGCGTATTGAGCGCTGTTTACAATGGGCTGAAGGCGAGCTGCAGACAATCATCACGCTGGACTCCCCCGACTATCCGCCCTTGCTCAAGGAAATCGCTTCGGCCCCGCCGCTGTTGTTTGTCCGGGGGGATCCCCAGTGGCTGCACCGGCCTCAGATGGCTGTGGTCGGTAGTCGTTCGGCCAGTATCGACGGGCGTGAGTCGGCTTATGCATTTGCGGCGTCGCTGGCTGTCGCGGATTATGTGGTGACCAGCGGACTGGCACTGGGCGTTGACGGCCAGGCCCATGCTGGTGCCTTGAGCACGGGCGGGGCGACGGTGGCGGTATTGGGCTCGGGGCTGGATAAGCTCTACCCCGCTCGCCATCGGGAGCTGGCAGGACATATTATTGAGCAGGGCGCGCTGGTGTCTGAATTCTGGCCGGATGAAGTGCCCCGGCCGCAAAACTTTCCGCGCCGCAACCGGGTGATCAGCGGCTTGTCGGTGGGCGTATTAGTCATTGAGGCGGCCGAAAAAAGCGGCTCGCTGATCACTGCGCGCTATGCTCTTGAACAAGGACGTGAAGTGTTTGCCCTGCCCGGCTCTATTCACGTGCCTGGTAGCCGGGGTTGCAATGCATTGATCAAATCCGGTGCTAAATTGGTAGAAAGCCCGGTCGATATTTTTGAGGAGATTGGCAGCCTGACTGAGTGTGTAAAAAGTAAGCAGTTAGATTTGCCGCGACCACAACCTGAAAATGAAGAATTGCCATTTTCATCGGTGTTGGCTAACGTAGGCAATGAAGCAACACCCGTAGATGTAGTTGCTGAACGCTGTAAACAACCCGTACATGAAGTGATGACGCAATTGCTGGAACTGGAATTGCGAGGTGTTGTCTCCACAGTGCCCGGTGGCTATATCAGAACGAGGAGAGGCTAGTTATGATGGATATCCTAATGTACCTGTTTGAGACCTACATCCACAGTGATGTGGAATTACTGGTCGATCAGGACGAGCTATCGGATGAGCTGCAACGCGCCGGCTTCCATCAGGAAGATATCTATAAAGCTCTGACATGGTTAGAGAAACTGGCTGCATTGCAAGATACCGAAAATACCCCGTACATGAATAATAGTGCGGTGACCTCGATTCGTATCTACACCGCCCAGGAAATGGCGCGTCTGGATATCGCCTGTCGCGGTTTTTTGACCTACCTGGAACAAATCCACGTGTTGAGCGGCGATACCCGTGAAATGGTGATTGATCGGGTGATGGAACTGGAAACGGCGGAATTCTCTCTTGATGATCTGAAATGGATTATTCTGATGGTGCTGTTCAATGCACCGGGCAACGAGAGTGCCTATAGCCAGATGGAAGAGCTTCTTTATGGCGTGGAAGACGGGTATATTCACTGATTCCTCGGATGAACGTGACCAAGTGGTATGGCAGGAAAAATTGACGAGCAACTGTTTTCAGCGCGAGAGCATGCGCTAGAGCAGCATTGTCCCCGGTGCGGCGCCGAATTGGTGATGCGCAACAGTAAGCGTGGCCCTTTTTTAGGCTGCTCGGCCTACCCTGCGTGTGATTTTATTCAATCGCTCAGCCACAATGACGGCCACATCGTCAAACGCTTAGGTACCCCTTGTCCGGAGTGTGGCGAAGAGCTGCTGCTCCGTCAGGGGCGTTACGGGATGTTCATCGGTTGTGCCGGGTACCCGGCATGTCATCATATTGAATCACCAGAGCGTAAAGCCGCAGACACCCAACTCACCTGCCCTGATTGTGGTCGGGGTCATTTGGTTGAGCGCAAGTCTCGCTATGGCAAAACGTTTTATGCCTGCGATCAATATCCAGCGTGCCGGTTTGCGGTGAACTTCAAGCCGGTGGCCGGAGCCTGCCAGCAGTGTGGCTTTGGTTTGTTGATAGAGAAAAAGCTGGCGAGCGGGATCAAATTGCAGTGTGCGGCGCGTAAATGTCATGCATATCAGGCGTGATCCGCCGCGGGCTTTAAATCATGACCTCCTAGCGACTCAGTTTCTGAAATAAAAAAGCCAGCGATTGCTGGCTTTTTTGATCTTTAGCGTTTGTATTTAGGGGTTAAATCCGCACTACCGGAAATGCCTGTGGGTCTAAGTGTGCAGCCAGCTCGTCTAAGGCGGCTTTCAGGTCGCACTTAGGGCTGGCGCAGACATTGATATGCCCCATTTTCCGCCCCGGTCGCTTTTCTTTCCCGTACCAGTGAACATGACAGTGCGGCAGACCCAGGATTGCGTCATCCAGAGTATCCTCGCCGAGGATATTGACCATCGCTGTCGGGCGAAGCAAAGCGGTGCTGCCCAGCGGTAACCCGCACACGGCGCGGAGATGATTTTCAAACTGGCAGGTTTCTGCGCCTTGCTGGGTCCAGTGGCCGGAGTTGTGAACCCGCGGCGCGATTTCATTGACCAGCAAGGTACCGTTGACCTCGAAGAACTCAATCGCCAGCACGCCGACATAATCAAGCGTTTCGGCCAGTGCCTTGAACATAGCCTCGGCTTCGGCTTGCAGCGCCTGCGAATCAGATTGGGCGACCGACAGGCTGAGGACGCCATTGCTGTGGGTATTTTCGGTCAGCGGGTAAATGGCGAGGCTACCGTCTTGCCCGCGGGCGCCGATCACCGACACTTCCCGATCAAACGGGATGAAGGCCTCGGCGACAATGGCCTGCTCCGGCGCCGCTTGCAGGAAGGATTCCAGCTCAGCCCAGATCGCTTCCTTGGCGTCGGCCGATTTGAGTCGCCACTGCCCTTTGCCGTCATAGCCGCCCAGGGCACTTTTCAGCACCATTGGCAGACCGACTTTCTCAATCGCCTGCTCAAAGTCGTCGCGGGTTGTAATGAGGTGATAGGTCGCATTGGCAACGCCGGCGCGATCGAGCAGGCTCTTCTCAAGACGGCGATCGCCTCCGGCTTTGATGGCTTCGGCAGTCGGGCGAAATTTCCCGCTGGCGGCGCAGAGATCCAGAATGTCATGCGGGATGTGCTCGAATTCCGCCGTGATCACATGGGCGTAGGTGATCGCTGTGTTGAGTCCTTTCATCATCAGCTGTTGGGTCAGCGGATGGACTACATGCCCGGTGCCGACATCATAGGCCAGAACCTCAATGTTGAGCGGCGCCCCGGCCAGGGCCATCATTCTTGCCAGTTGCCCGGCGCCGAGTACCAAGACCTTCATGATACGTCCTCGGCCGGGTTCGGGTTGCTCAGGACCGTCTCGGTTTGTTCCTGGCGGAACGCGTCGACGGCTGCCATCACGGTGCTGTCCTGGGTGCCGATGATTTGGGCGGCCAGCAACCCGGCATTGGCGGCACCGGCATCACCGATGGCCAGGGTACCGACAGCAACCCCTTTGGGCATCTGGACGATCGACAGCAGAGAGTCCATGCCTTTGAGTGCCCGTGACTGGACCGGCACGCCCAGGACCGGCACACTGGTAAATGCGGCGGTCATGCCTGGCAGATGGGCGGCGCCGCCGGCACCGGCAATGATTACCTTAATGCCGCGCTCATGGGCGGTTTCTGCATATTCAGCCAGCAGGTGTGGAGTCCGGTGCGCTGAAACCACTTTGGTTTCATACGGTACGTTGAAGCGTTCCAACATCTCAGCGGCGTGCTGCATGGTTGGCCAGTCTGACTTTGAGCCCATGATAATCCCGACTTTCATCCCGATCTCCTTTGGGTTAGCTAATGGAAGGCAACAAGGCTTGGCGCGCATTATACGGTGATTTTTTATGAAGGAAAACGTTTGCGTCAGAGTTTGTGCCAGCTTTTGTTAAGGGATATTGCCGGACATGGTCTTGTTCGGCAGGAGTGGGTAAAATACCCGCAACGAGGTTAATACGGGTATCGGAGCGATGCCTGAATGAGGGTGACGTGGAAAATTTAACGCAAGTGGTTGCTGCGCTGCAGCAAGGTGAAGTGGTGGCTTACCCGACTGAGGCCGTGTTTGGGGTTGGGTGCGATCCGGATAATGAACAGGCGGTGCATAAACTGCTGGCGCTAAAACAGCGCCCGATTGAAAAAGGCCTGATCCTGATCGCTGCCGACTATGAGCAACTAGCGCCTTATGTGGATGACAGCCAGCTCAGCGAAGCGCAAAAGCAGCGGATATTCGAGACCTGGCCCGGCCCGGTGACTTGGGTGATGCCGACCAAACCGGGGATTCCGGCGTTTCTGACCGGACAGTTTGACACCATTGCGGTTCGGGTCACAGATCATCCGTTGGTGCAGCAGCTCTGCCGCCAGTTTGGTAAGCCGCTGACCTCAACCAGTGCCAACTTGACCGGCCAGGCGCCGGGGCGCAGTGCCGAAGAGGTGAAGCAGCAACTGGGTCAGTACCTGCCGGCTATTTTACAAGGGGAGACCGGCGGGCGTGACAATCCGTCTGAGATCCGGGATGCTCTGACAGGGAAAGTTTTTCGCCAAGGATAATCAATGATGCAAGATGTGAGTAAGCAAGCCGTAAAATCGTTTTTGTTAGACCTTCAGGATCGCATTTGCCAGGCCCTTGAGCAGCAAGACGGTCAGGCAACCTTTGAGCAGGATGCCTGGGAGCGGGAGCAAGGGGGCGGCGGCCGCAGCCGGGTCTTGCGCCAGGGCCAGGTGTTCGAGCAGGCCGGGGTAAACTTCTCTCACGTCTACGGGGCGGAGATGCCGGGATCTGCCACGGCGCACCGCCCTGAGCTGGCCGGGCGCAGCTTTGAAGCCATGGGGGTGTCACTGGTGATCCACCCGAACAATCCTTATGTGCCGACCTCCCATGCCAATGTCCGGTTTTTCATTGCAGAGAAAGAAGGTGAAGAGCCGGTGTGGTGGTTTGGTGGCGGTTTCGACCTGACCCCGTTTTATCCGTTCGAGGAAGACTGTCAGCACTGGCATGACACAGCCAAAGCTTTGTGCCAGCCATTTGGTGATGAGGTGTATACCGAGCATAAAGCCTGGTGTGATCGTTATTTCTTCCTGCCGCACCGGAATGAAACCCGGGGGGTGGGCGGTCTGTTCTTCGATGATCTGAACCTGTGGGGGTTCGAGAAGAGCTTTGCCTATATGCAGGCGGTCGGGAATGGTTATCTGGATGCGTATCTGCCGATTGTGGAGAAACGCAAAGACACGAAGTACGGTGAGCGCGAGCGCCAGTTCCAGCTGTACCGTCGCGGTCGTTATGTTGAGTTCAACCTGGTGTATGACCGCGGCACCTTGTTTGGCCTTCAGAGCGGTGGCCGGACCGAATCGATCCTGATGTCGATGCCACCTCTGGTACGCTGGGAGTATTGCTACGAGCCGGAGTCGGGATCGCCGGAGGCTGCACTTTATGAGCATTACCTCAAACCGCGTATCTGGTAGTCGGCCCAGGAAGTGATTGAGCTTGCCGGGGAGCAGTGATAGGGTCGAAATATCGACCCTTTCTCTTATATATGGAACCCCGCTACATGGATCAATACGTAGTATTTGGCAACCCGATTGCGCAGAGTAAATCGCCACTGATACACACCTTGTTTGCCCGTCAGACCAGCCAGTCGATGCACTATGCAGCACAACTGGTGCCGCTGGGGGAATTCCGGGTGGCTGCGGATGCTTTTTTTGCCGACGGCGGACGGGGCTGTAATGTGACGGTGCCCTTTAAAGAGGATGCGTATCAATATGCCGATCAGCTGACCGAGCGCGCCAAACTAGCGGGGGCGGTCAATACCTTGAAGAAACTCGATGACGGGCTCGTGCTTGGCGATAATACCGATGGTGAAGGACTGGTGCAGGATCTGCTGCAACACCAGGTCACCCTGGCGGATCAGCGAATTCTGCTGATTGGGGCCGGGGGCGCTGCGCGGGGAGTGATCCTGCCGTTACTGGCGCAGCAGCCGTCATCCATCACCATCACTAACCGAACGCTTGCCAAAGCAGAGGCGTTGGTCGATGCCTTTGCGGCGCATGGCCCGGTCAACGCCGTCGCCCTCGATGAACTGGCGGGGGGACAATATGATGTGATCATCAATTCTACTTCTGCCAGCTTGAGCGGTCAGTTGCCTGGGATCCCGGAAAGCCTGATCCAGCCGTCTAAGGTGTGCTATGACATGGTCTACGGGAGTGGACCCACGACATTTAACCAATGGGCGCAACAGTTGGGTGCAAAAGTCGTGTTGGACGGACTGGGGATGCTGGTGGGACAGGCGGCAGAAAGCTTTATGTTATGGCGCGGCCTTCGTCCGGGCGCGAAGCAAGTCCAGCGGGAGCTGCGTCGTTTAATGCAGGAATAACCATGAACCAAGATATATTATTTGCCGACATTCAGCACTGGGACAATGCCAAGCAAGCGGTAAGTTTTCCGGCGCAGCAGGCCGGCGCCTTAATTACATGCTGGGTCAGTCGGGCCTGGTTAGAGCAACGAGCTGCCCAACCACTCCATCAAGAGGCGGATATTCTGGCGGCGTTTGCTGCCAGCCGCTTCGACCTGGAAGAACTGGCAGAGGACTTGATTGAAGATGAAGCGTTTAACGCTGAAGGGGCCATTGAGATTGGCTGAGGATCAGTCCTCAGCCAGATAGTCGTTTTTCAATCTGACATAGTTATCTGCAGAGACGGGAAGAAATGCCCGTTCCTGCTCGGTCAGTGGCCGCGCTTGCTTTGCCGGGCTGCCGATATAGAGATAGCCGCTTTCCAGTCGTTTTCCCGGCGGCACCAGACACCCTGCCCCGATAATCACGTCATCTTCAATCACAGCACCATCAAGAAGAATCGCGCCCATCCCGACCAAGACTCTGTCACCCACCTGGCAGCCATGTAGCATGGCTTTGTGGCCAATTGTCACATCTTGACCAATAATTAGTGGGTGGCCATTCGGGGTCTCCGGACTTTTTCGGGTGACATGCAGCACACTGCCGTCCTGAACATTGGTGCGAGCACCGATGGAAATACGATTTACATCGCCGCGTGCGGCAACTAAGGGCCAGATGCTGGCATCTGTTGCGAGGTGAATGTCACCGACCAGCACGGCAGAGGGGTCGATATAGCAGGTTGGCGCGATGGTGGGAAAAGTACCTTTGTAGGAACGAAATGCAGTTTGCATGGAAAGAAAACCCCGAAATTGACAGTTTACTTAATCAGAATAGCCTCGCGATGATGTAATTAACATCGAAAAACGTAGGCTTTGAGTGATAATTGTACGCTCGAGCTGAAATTACAAAATTATTTCAACTTAGCCCTTGCGTATGTGATCGAACTCTCTATAATGCCACCTCATCGACACGGAGCACGGCGACAAACAAGCCGGTTGGCGAAGTAGAGATCTGCTCTTTAACAATTTGACCATGCAATCTGTGTGGGCACTCGTGAAATGATAGTCAAAAGATTTATCAGTGAACTGAGTGACCAAAACGACATAGCTTCGGCTATATCAGCACAGTCAATTTATCAGTAATCACTGAGCCGTTTCTTCGGAAACAACAAAACTTTAATTGAAGAGTTTGATCATGGCTCAGATTGAACGCTGGCGGCAGGCCTAACACATGCAAGTCGAGCGGCAGCGACTTAACTGAACCTTCGGGGAACGTTAAGGGCGGCGAGCGGCGGACGGGTGAGTAATGCCTGGGAATATGCCCTGATGTGGGGGATAACCATTGGAAACGATGGCTAATACCGCATAACGTCTTCGGACCAAAGAGGGGGACCTTCGGGCCTCTCGCGTCAGGATTAGCCCAGGTGAGATTAGCTGGTTGGTGAGGTAACGGCTCACCAAGGCGACGATCTCTAGCTGGTCTGAGAGGATGATCAGCCACACTGGAACTGAGACACGGTCCAGACTCCTACGGGAGGCAGCAGTGGGGAATATTGCACAATGGGGGAAACCCTGATGCAGCCATGCCGCGTGTGTGAAGAAGGCCTTCGGGTTGTAAAGCACTTTCAGTCGTGAGGAAGGCGGCCAGGTTAATAGCCTGGTTGTTTGACGTTAGCGACAGAAGAAGCACCGGCTAACTCCGTGCCAGCAGCCGCGGTAATACGGAGGGTGCGAGCGTTAATCGGAATTACTGGGCGTAAAGCGCATGCAGGCGGCTTGTTAAGCCAGATGTGAAAGCCCGGGGCTCAACCTCGGAATCGCATTTGGAACTGGCAGGCTAGAGTCTTGTAGAGGGGGGTAGAATTTCAGGTGTAGCGGTGAAATGCGTAGAGATCTGAAGGAATACCGGTGGCGAAGGCGGCCCCCTGGACAAAGACTGACGCTCAGATGCGAAAGCGTGGGGAGCAAACAGGATTAGATACCCTGGTAGTCCACGCCGTAAACGATGTCTACTTGGAGGCTGGGGTCTTGAATTCTGGCTTTCGGAGCTAACGCGTTAAGTAGACCGCCTGGGGAGTACGGTCGCAAGATTAAAACTCAAATGAATTGACGGGGGCCCGCACAAGCGGTGGAGCATGTGGTTTAATTCGATGCAACGCGAAGAACCTTACCTACTCTTGACATCCAGAGAACTTAGCAGAGATGCTTTGGTGCCTTCGGGAACTCTGAGACAGGTGCTGCATGGCTGTCGTCAGCTCGTGTTGTGAAATGTTGGGTTAAGTCCCGCAACGAGCGCAACCCTTATCCTTGTTTGCCAGCACTTCGGGTGGGAACTCCAGGGAGACTGCCGGTGATAAACCGGAGGAAGGTGGGGACGACGTCAAGTCATCATGGCCCTTACGAGTAGGGCTACACACGTGCTACAATGGCGCATACAGAGGGCTGCGAGCTAGCGATAGTGAGCGAATCCCAAAAAGTGCGTCGTAGTCCGGATTGGAGTCTGCAACTCGACTCCATGAAGTCGGAATCGCTAGTAATCGTGGATCAGAATGCCACGGTGAATACGTTCCCGGGCCTTGTACACACCGCCCGTCACACCATGGGAGTGGGCTGCACCAGAAGTAGATAGCTTAACCTTCGGGAGGGCGTTTACCACGGTGTGGTTCATGACTGGGGTGAAGTCGTAACAAGGTAGCCCTAGGGGAACCTGGGGCTGGATCACCTCCTTAACGATATGACGCATTGTTTGATGCAGTGTCCACACAGATTGCTTGGTGAAATGGTTTTAGAACTCGCGAAAGCGCTAATCAATAACGCCAGTTATTGATTAACGCTTTGTGCGTTATGCTCTTTAACAATCTGGAAAGCTGACTAGTAAATTGAATGTTTGACATTCAATACTAAAGTTTCATCGAAAGATGGAACGAGTTCTCAAGCAACACACATTCAAGTGTCTTGTGTAAGAAGAGTCCGGCAAAACAAACTAATCCGTCAAGTCATTGATGGAAACCTTGGTTGTTTGCGATACAGACCCCTTGGGGTTGTATGGTTAAGTGACTAAGCGTACACGGTGGATGCCTGGGCAGTCAGAGGCGATGAAGGACGTACTAACTTGCGATAAGCGTAGATGAGGCAGTAAGAGCCACTTGAGTCTACGATTTCCGAATGGGGAAACCCAGCTGCAGCAGCAGTTATCAATACGTGAATTCATAGCGTATTGAGGCGAACCGGGGGAACTGAAACATCTAAGTACCCCGAGGAAGAGAAATCAACCGAGATTCCGGCAGTAGCGGCGAGCGAAACCGGATTAGCCCTTAAGCTTTTTATGCGTCAGGTGAAGGCTCTGGAAAGTGCCGCGAGACAGGGTGATAGCCCCGTAGCCGACAACGCATTTAAGGTGAAAACGAGTAGGACGGGACACGTGTTATCTTGTCTGAAGATGGGGGGACCATCCTCCAAGGCTAAATACTCCTGACTGACCGATAGTGAACCAGTACCGTGAGGGAAAGGCGAAAAGAACCCCTGTGAGGGGAGTGAAACAGAACCTGAAACCGTGTACGTACAAGCAGTAGGAGCACCCTCGGGTGTGACTGCGTACCTTTTGTATAATGGGTCAGCGACTTAATTTCAGTAGCAAGGTTAACCGTATAGGGGAGCCGTAGGGAAACCGAGTCTTAACTGGGCGTGCAGTTGCTGGGATTAGACCCGAAACCAGGTGATCTAGCCATGGGCAGGTTGAAGGTGCGGTAACACGCACTGGAGGACCGAACCGACTAATGTTGAAAAATTAGCGGATGACTTGTGGCTAGGGGTGAAAGGCCAATCAAACCTGGAGATAGCTGGTTCTCCCCGAAAGCTATTTAGGTAGCGCCTCGGACGAATACTACTGGGGGTAGAGCACTGTTAAGGCTAGGGGGTCATCCCGACTTACCAACCCTTTGCAAACTCCGAATACCAGTAAGTACTATCCGGGAGACACACGGCGGGTGCTAACGTCCGTCGTGGAGAGGGAAACAACCCAGACCGCCAGCTAAGGTCCCAAAGTTATCGCTAAGTGGGAAACGATGTGGGAAGGCTCAGACAGCCAGGATGTTGGCTTAGAAGCAGCCATCATTTAAAGAAAGCGTAATAGCTCACTGGTCGAGTCGGCCTGCGCGGAAGATTTAACGGGGCTAAGCGATACACCGAAGCTGCGGCAATGCATTTTATGTATTGGGTAGGGGAGCGTTCTGTAAGCCGTTGAAGGTGTGCTGTAAGGCATGCTGGAGGTATCAGAAGTGCGAATGCTGACATGAGTAACGATAAAGGGGGTGAAAAACCTCCTCGCCGGAAGACCAAGGGTTCCTGTCCAACGTTAATCGGGGCAGGGTGAGTCGACCCCTAAGGCGAGGCCGAAAGGCGTAGTCGATGGGAAACGGGTTAATATTCCCGTACTTCTTGCTATTGCGATGGGGGGACGGAGAAGGCTAGGTGGGCCTGGCGACGGTTGTCCAGGTTCAAGGGTGTAGGCTGTAATCTTAGGCAAATCCGGGATTACAAGGCTGAGACCTGATGTCGAGGCACCACGGTGCTGAAGTCATTGATGCCATGCTTCCGGGAAAAGCCTCTAAGCTTCAGATAGCAAGGAATCGTACCCCAAACCGACACAGGTGGTCGGGTAGAGAATACCAAGGCGCTTGAGAGAACTCGGGTGAAGGAACTAGGCAAAATGGTACCGTAACTTCGGGAGAAGGTACGCTGCCGGCGGTAAAGAGACTTGCTCTTGGCGCTGCTGGCAGTCGCAGATACCAGGTGGCTGCAACTGTTTATTAAAAACACAGCACTGTGCAAAATCGAAAGATGACGTATACGGTGTGACGCCTGCCCGGTGCCGGAAGGTTAATTGATGGGGTTATCTTCGGAGAAGCTCTTGATCGAAGCCCCGGTAAACGGCGGCCGTAACTATAACGGTCCTAAGGTAGCGAAATTCCTTGTCGGGTAAGTTCCGACCTGCACGAATGGCGTAATGATGGCCACGCTGTCTCCACCCGAGACTCAGTGAAATTGAAATCGCAGTGAAGATGCTGTGTACCCGCGGCTAGACGGAAAGACCCCGTGAACCTTTACTACAGCTTGGCACTGAACATTGACCCTACATGTGTAGGATAGGTGGGAGGCTTCGAAGCAGGTACGCCAGTATCTGTGGAGCCGTCCTTGAAATACCACCCTTGTAGTGTTGATGTTCTAACGTCGGCCCCTTATCGGGGTTGCGGACAGTGCCTGGTGGGTAGTTTGACTGGGGCGGTCTCCTCCCAAAGCGTAACGGAGGAGCACGAAGGTGGGCTAATCACGGTCGGACATCGTGAGGTTAGTGCAATGGCATAAGCCCGCTTGACTGCGAGAATGACGGTTCGAGCAGGTGCGAAAGCAGGTCATAGTGATCCGGTGGTTCTGAATGGAAGGGCCATCGCTCAACGGATAAAAGGTACTCCGGGGATAACAGGCTGATACCGCCCAAGAGTTCATATCGACGGCGGTGTTTGGCACCTCGATGTCGGCTCATCACATCCTGGGGCTGAAGTCGGTCCCAAGGGTATGGCTGTTCGCCATTTAAAGTGGTACGCGAGCTGGGTTTAGAACGTCGTGAGACAGTTCGGTCCCTATCTGCCGTGGGCGTTGGATGATTGAGAGGGGCTGCTCCTAGTACGAGAGGACCGGAGTGGACGAACCGCTGGTGTTCGGGTTGTGTCGCCAGACGCATTGCCCGGTAGCTAAGTTCGGAATCGATAACCGCTGAAAGCATCTAAGCGGGAAGCGAGCCTCAAGATGAGTCATCCCCAAGGCTTTAAGCCTTCTGAAGGGTTGTCGTAGACTACGACGTTGATAGGCAGGGTGTGTAAGCGCTGTGAGGCGTTGAGCTAACCTGTACTAATTGCCCGTGCGGCTTAACCATACAACACCCAAGGGGTTTTGTTTACGAAGTACGGACTCCGCAAGCACTTGAATGACGTGTTTGGGAACACTGGTCAGATTTTCCGAGATTGTATCTTTCGCCGAAGGCGCAAGATAAACAGAATTTGCTTGGCGACCATAGCGTTATGGACCCACCTGATCCCATGCCGAACTCAGCAGTGAAACGTAACAGCGCCGATGGTAGTGTGGGGCCTCCCCATGTGAGAGTAGGACATCGCCAGGCTTTGAACATTAACTTGATTGAAGCCATCACAGTAAGACTTCGATTAAGTGCCGTGTGGAGCGGTAGTTCAGTTGGTTAGAATACCGGCCTGTCACGCCGGGGGTCGCGGGTTCGAGTCCCGTCCGCTCCGCCACTCTTTCTAGGGGTGTAGCTCCAATTGGCAGAGCAGCGGATTCCAAATCCGCGTGTTGGGGGTTCGAATCCCTCCACCCCTGCCATCTTCAAAGCCTCAGTCGAAAGACTGGGGCTTTTTTGTTGTGCGCCGAGCATGGCGTTGTTCTAGGAGGTGAAAGTCCTCTACGGGCTCAGTCGAGCGAGAACCGTTAGCCTATGCAAGGGTGCCCACCGTGAGGTGGGATCTGAAGGAAGCAAACGGCAAAACTTGGGTGTGACGAACAGAAACCTGATAGTAGGCCAGTACAACTTGGGTAACCTAGCAATATATAGAACAGCCCAATGCCTCGACGGGAAGTGTGTACGGGTAAATCAGGCACAGCCAAGGGAAAGAACAACGTCTTACCTCGGGAGATCTTACGACCTGTCTCGGATGAGACTAATACAACAGTGATGTTGTGTGACGGGTAATAAGAAGTCAGCAGAAGGCATAGTACCTTGGGGAAGTACAACCCAAGGGAAGGCCGGAACTGAATATATCAAGAAGCAGTCACTAGACACTCAATCATGTGGGGTCATAGCAAGATGAACAACATCTCTACGTACTACTGGGCAACACCGCAAGTGACGCTCATGGCCACGAAGAATGACAAGCATGATCGGCGTAGACAGGAGGACGAGTCTTGGTGACCTCAACTCAGTTGATGGAGCGGATCTGCTCCTCAACAAATCTGAACCAAGCCCTGAGAAGAGTGAAGAAGAACAAGGGATGTGCTGGGGTTGATAAACTCGACATAACAGCGACTATCTCGATGCTTCGGCAGTCTTCTAATGGGCAAGCGCTCCGCCAGAGCCTTCTGGACGGGAGCTACCAACCCCAACCCGTTCTGGGTGTAGAAATTCCCAAACCTAGCGGGGGAGTGAGGCAGCTAGGTATCCCAACTGTACTTGATAGGGTAGTCCAACAGGCCATTACCTCAGTACTGACAGATATCTACGAACCTCAGTTTTCAAGCAACAGTTATGGGTTCAGGCCTAACCGCAGTGCCCACCATGCATTGGTGGCAGCAAGCCACTACATCAGGGAGGGGCGGGGTTATGTAGTCGACATAGACCTGGCGAAATACTTCGATACTGTGAACCACGATAGACTGATGCACAGGCTATCGGAGGACATCACAGATAAACGGGTCCTGAAGCTGGTCAGGTCATACCTACAGGCAGGCATAATGCGAAACGGGTTAGTTGAGCAGAGGCAACGAGGGACGCCACAGGGTGGACCATTATCTCCGCTGCTATCAAATATCGTATTAGATGAGTTGGATAAAGAGCTTGAGCGAAGAGGGCATAAGTTCTGCCGATATGCAGACGACTGCCAAATCTACGTGCACAGTGAGGAAGCCGCCAATCGAGTAAAAGCCTCAATCACGGAGTTCTTGGAGCAGAAACTGAAACTCAGGGTTAACCGTGAGAAAAGTGCGGCAACGAGAGTGACAGAGCGGACTTACCTAGGCCATCGCTTTCAACGAGATGGAAGCATCCATATCTCGAAGACAGCACAAACTCAGATGAAGAAGCGAGTGCGTCAAATAACGAAGCGGAATCGAGGGCGAGAGTTGAAGACAGTCCTAGTCGAACTCACTCAATACCTAAGAGGTTGGCAACACTATTTCAAGCTTGCCATACGGAAAAGCGCGATGCAGCGCTTGGATGAATGGATAAGGCGGTGCTTACGGTGCTATCGCCTCAAGCAGCGCAAGCGCAGATACAGCATAGCGACATGGTTACGCCAAGAGGGTGTAAGCGAACGCAATGCGTGGAAGCTGGCGATGTCAGATAAAGGGTGGTGGCACTTGGCTTTATCGCCCCAGCTCAATCAGGCCATGCCAATGAAATGGTTCAAGGATATGGGTCTGTACTCGTTGCGAGATGGGTACGAGTCACTGAAAATATATTCGGAACCGCCGTATGCGACCCACGCTTGTACGGTGGTGTGAGAGGACGGAGGCCGTGAGGCCTCCTCCTACTCGATTGCCCAGCGAAGCTGGCAAACCTGTCAGGCTGAAAGAAGCCTGAATCGCCCCGACTGATACCAATCGCAGTAAATAACTGGTCATCCTAGCTTGTTCAAATGCTCGATAACTGCGTTAGAAGTTTTGATTGTAGAATAACTACTGATCAAAAAATCCTGCCTTGTTCTCAAACGTTTTTCCTGCACTATGTCTGCTCACTGATTTACTTTGATTGGTATTAGAATGGTCTTTAGCTTTTCACCAGGAGTTGATAGCCAATAAAGCAGGCCGTCAGACTGAGGGCGACATTGAGAAGCATATTGAGTCCGGCTTTTAAAAACGCGCCTTGTTGCATCAGGATGACATTATCCATGGAGAAGGTTGAGAAGGTGGTCAGGGCGCCGAGGAAGCCGAGGCCGATCATCGGACGGGCGGGGATGGCTGTGATCATGCCCTGGTTGATCGCCGACATCAGCATGCCCATGAGGAATGAACCGACCACATTGACCACCAGGGTGCCATAAGGAAAACCTCGGCCAAACCAGCTGACGCATAGCTCAGAGATCAGGTACCGCGAACAGGCACCGAATGCTCCGCCTAACGCAATTAGCCCAAGAAAGAGAAATTGGCTCATTTACACTACTTTAGATTGTGAGAACGTTGCCATACTAATACCACGATCTTGCTACGTTGATCATCTTTGCCCGGCAGTATTGATGCAATCATTGATTGAGCGACGGCATGATCATTGGTTTTAAGCACGTCACCCGCTGCGCTTATCTATGGGGAGGAAGTGTATGGCCTTGTATCAAATCGTGTTGCTGGCAGTCAACCCGGATAATCTGGATGCACATCAGCTGATGGTGAAGGCGGCTGTTATTGCTGAGCAAAATCATGCTGAACTACACGTCGCGTTTGTGGAGCCAGGGCTGGGGAATGTCAGCTTTCTCGATGCGGAGTTGGGGTTGGAAGAGGCGCACTTGGATACCCAGGCGACGCGGATTCTACAATTGTCAGCCTTGTCCCGGCGCTCCCCTTATAAAGTCCGCGCTATGCATATTGCCGATGGTGACGTTGCCAAGCACTTGCTGGTTCTGGTCAAACAGGTTCGGGCGAATCTGGTGGTGTTGGGGGTGCATAAGAGCGGTGTTCAGTGGTTTGGCGACCTCAGCCAGGTATTGTCGCAGCAAGGCGGCTGTGATGTGCTCATGTGCCATTGAACAAAGAAGTCAGAAAGCGGTATTGGATGGTTGCTGATCGTTCAGGACTTCCATATACTCGAGAGTAACTTGTCGGAGTGCCAATTGGCTGAGACCGCATTGCGGGATCCGTAGAACCTGATCAGGCTAATACCTGCGAAGGGAACAAGAGAAAATCTTCTGTATTGCTGCATCCGCAGCTGCTGTTCCAGATGATGTTACACACCCTACGTGTAGCCTCTTGTTGACGCACCCACCGATAAGCAAATTCCCTTTTATACAGAACAAGGAAATTGCTATGTCGAATCGCAAACAAGCGAGACTGGAAGCGAAACAATTCATTGATTCACTCACTACCCAACCGTACCCGAATTCTCAAAAGGTCTATATCACCGGCAGTCGTGACGACATCCGTGTCCCGATGCGGGAAATCACTCTGGCGGATAGTCTGGTTGGCGGTACCAAAGATGCGCCGGTTTTTGAGCCCAATGAGCCGGTACGTGTTTACGATACTTCCGGTCTGTATACCGATCCTGAACATGAAATCGATATCTATGCGGGCCTGCCACGGCTGCGGGAGCAGTGGATTGCTGAGCGCGAAGATACCATCGAGCTGGATGAACTGAGCTCGGCTTATTCCAAAGAGCGTCTGGCTGACGATACGCTGGATGATTTGCGCTTTGGCGAGCGGGCCCGGATCCGCCGTGCGAAAGACGGGGCGAATGTCACTCAGCTTCACTACGCGCGTCAGGGGATCATAACCCCGGAAATGGAATATATCGCGATCCGTGAAAATATGGGTCGCGCCAAGTACCGCGATGCGTTGCTAACCCAGCAACATCCGGGGCAAAACTTCGGGGCCAATCTGCCGGAAGAAATTACGCCGGAGTTTGTGCGTCAGGAAGTGGCAGAAGGTCGGGCGATTATTCCTGCCAACATTAACCACCCGGAATCGGAGCCGATGATCATCGGCCGTAACTTCCTGGTCAAGGTGAATGCCAATATCGGTAACTCCGCGGTCAGCTCATCCATCGAAGAAGAAGTCGAGAAGCTGGTGTGGTCCACCCGCTGGGGCGGCGATACCGTGATGGACCTGTCGACCGGCCGCAACATCCATGAAACCCGCGAGTGGATCATCCGCAACAGCCCGGTTCCGATTGGCACCGTGCCGATGTATCAGGCGCTGGAGAAGGTGAACGGCATCGCTGAGAATCTGACCTGGGAAGTGTTCCGCGACACCTTGCTGGAGCAGGCTGAGCAGGGAGTGGATTACTTCACCATTCACGCCGGGGTGCTGCTGCGCTACGTACCGATGACTGCCAAGCGGGTGACCGGGATTGTTTCGCGGGGCGGCTCAATCATGGCCAAGTGGTGCCTGGCCCACCACAAAGAAAGTTTCCTCTATGAACACTTCCGTGAGATTTGTGAAATTTGTGCCCAGTACGATATTTCGCTCTCCTTGGGGGATGGCTTGCGTCCGGGCTCGGTCGCCGATGCCAACGATGAAGCTCAGTTCAGCGAGCTGCGCACCTTGGGTGAACTGACCAAAATTGCCTGGGAATATGATGTTCAGGTGATGATTGAAGGTCCGGGACATGTGCCGATGCACATGATCAAAGAGAACATGGAAGAGCAGCTCAGGCACTGCCATGAAGCGCCGTTCTACACCCTGGGCCCGCTGACAACTGATATTGCCCCGGGCTATGACCACATTACCTCGGGCATTGGCGCGGCGATGATTGGCTGGTACGGCTGTGCCATGCTGTGTTACGTGACCCCGAAAGAGCACCTGGGCCTGCCGAACAAAGACGATGTGAAGGTCGGGCTGATCACCTATAAGCTGTGCGCCCATGCAGCCGACTTGGCCAAAGGTCATCCGGGAGCTCAGGTCCGGGACAACGCGTTGTCGAAAGCCCGGTTTGAATTCCGCTGGGAAGATCAGTTCAACCTAGCACTGGATCCGGAAACTGCCCGGGCTTACCACGATGAAACTCTGCCGCAGGAGTCCGGTAAGGTCGCACATTTCTGCTCGATGTGTGGCCCGAAATTCTGCTCGATGAAAATTTCCCAGGAAGTGCGGGACTACGCCAAGGCGCTCCCTGAAGGGGCGGATGCGCAGGCAGTCGAAATCAAGTTACTTGATGATCCGCTCGAAGGCATGCAGCAAAAAGCCGACGAATTCCGGGCTCGCGGCAGCGAGCTTTACCACCCGGTTCAAGAGGAAAGCTAATGGGCATGATCACGGTACCGGAATCCCTGGCGCCGTTGCGCCGTTATTTAGGGTCTCTGTTTGCCTCAGCACAACGTTATCAGCTGGGCCAGCCAGTTGAGATGGTCTGGACAGCTGAATCTGTGGTAACGATTGAAGTCGATGGTCGCGCTGTTCATCTGGCATTTCAGTTTGAAGCCAGGGAGGTGTTGGACTACCGGGTGAGAGATCAATGGCAGCCGCCGTATCCATCACTCGGTGAGATGCAACAGCAGGTTGCGCAGGATCCGTCTCTGGTGGTGTGTGGTTTACCGACCGAACAGGGTTGCGTGGATCTCTGGCATCACCAGGGTGAAGCGCGCGCAGTGTACTGCCGTCAGGCTGGATCAGCTGAGCCGCAACGCGCCATGTTGCTGGCCGCTCTGGCCCTGGATTATCCGTTGGAAGATGCAGTCACCTTAGCCCGGGCCTATGCCCGGTGCTATCTCCATGATAAGGATGAAGGGTGTGTGGACAGCTGGCCGCTCGAGCGGGCGCTGTTCCCACGGCCGCTGACGGCCAATCATCCCGATGCTGAGGCGCTGGGTTGGGCGAGCAAGGAAGTGGCGGTGGCGCCGTTTGCCAAAGCCGATCCGGCCCAGATGGCGCTCTACCCGGTGGTCGACTCGGCTGCCTGGGTGGCACGACTGCTCGATATGGGCGTCACCCTGACTCAGCTGCGGATCAAAGACCCGGCAGAGCCGACGCTGGATCTGCAGATCCGCCAGGTGGTAGCTGCCGGCACAGAGGCCGGGGCGCAGGTCTATATCAATGACTACTGGCAGCAGGCGATTGCAAACCAGGCTTACGGGGTGCATTTGGGCCAGGAAGATCTGGAAACCGCCGATCTGGTCGCGATCCAGCAAGCCGGATTGCGGCTGGGCCTGTCGACCCATGGTTATTATGAGATCCTGCGGGCAGCTGAGTTTCGCCCCAGCTATATTGCCCTGGGCCATATCTATCCGACCACCACCAAGCAAATGCCGTCCAAGCCGCAGGGACTCAGCCGGCTGGCGCTGTATCAGCGCCTGATCGGTCAGGATTTCCCGACCGTGGCGATCGGCGGGATTGATTTACCCCGTGCCGATGCCGTCTGGCAGACTGGGGTGAGTAGTGTGGCGGTGGTCCGGGCGATCACCCAGGCCGATGATCCGCAGGCTGCGGTGGATGACTTTTACCGTCGCCTGGTGCGCCCGGAGTCGCAGCGCCCGGTCCCGAAAAAGGAGCTTGCCTATGCTGAGTGATCAGGCCTTTATCCGCTATAACCGACAGATCATGTTGCCGGAAATCGGTGAAGCCGGGCAGGCACAGCTTGCGCAGGCGCAGGTTTTGCTGGTTGGTGCCGGCGGATTGGGATCGGCGGCCGCGTTGTATCTGGCTTCAGCCGGCATTGGTCATTTGGTCATTGCCGATGATGATCAGGTCGACAGCTCCAACCTCCAGCGTCAGGTGATCTATCGCGAAGCGGATCAGGGACAGAGCAAGGCGCATGCCGCCGCGTCCCAGACCCGGGCGCTCAATCCGATGATCCGGGTCCGCCCGGTCGAGGCCCGGCTGGCGGCGCAGCAGCTGGCGCTGGAAGTGTCATTGGCCGATGTGGTGCTCGATTGCTCTGATAACCTGGAAACCCGCCATGCGGTCAATCAGGCCTGCTTTTCGGCAGGTAAGCCGTTGATTGCCGGAGCGGCGATCCGCTGGCAGGGCCAGCTGATGGCCTTTGACTTTCGCGCCGGGCAAGGGCCGTGCTATCACTGCCTGTTCCCCTGGCAGCCGGATGCGCCGCAGGAGCCGCAAAACTGCAGCACCAGCGGGATTGCAGGCCCGGTGGTCGGTAGCATCGGGACCCTGCAGGCGCTGGAGACGCTCAAATTGCTGACTGGTGCCGGTGACATTGGCTTTGCGACCCTCAAGCAGTTCGACGGCCTGAACATGACGTGGCAATCCTTTCGTGTCGCGCGCGATCACAGGTGCCCGGTTTGCGGCACAGGAGAGAATAACGAATGACAACGACAACTGCGATTCAAATCCGAGTCAATGATAAGCCGGTTGAGATCTCAACTGGCGATACCTTGTTAGTGCTGCTCACCCGGCTGGAGATGCCGTTAGAGGCAACTGCGGTGGCACTGAATGATGACATTGTTCCTCGCAGTACCTGGGATGCCACGGCGCTCAGTGCCGGGGATCGTATCGCCCTGTTTCAAGCCATCGCAGGAGGCTAAATGCTCAAGATTGCTGATAAGACGTTTTCATCCCGGCTCTTTACCGGGACCGGTAAATATGCCAACCGGATCGTGATGGCCGAATCGTTGATTGCCTCGGGCTCCGAGCTGGTCACCATGGCGCTGAAACGGGTCGATATTGATAACCGCGACGATGATATTCTGGCACCGATCCAGGCGGCCGGGCTGAGCCTGTTGCCCAATACCTCCGGCGCCAAAAATGCCAAAGAAGCAGTTTTTGCGGCCCAGCTGGCGCGCGAAGCACTGGGGACCAACTGGCTCAAGCTGGAAATTCACCCGGATCCGAAATACCTGATGCCGGATCCGATCGAAACCCTGGGCGCGGCAGAAGCGCTGGTCAAAGAAGGCTTCATCGTACTGCCCTACTGCCATGCCGACCCGGTCTTGTGTAAGCGGCTGGAAGAAGTTGGCTGTGCAGCGGTGATGCCGCTGGGGGCGCCGATTGGCTCGAATAAGGGGCTGGCCTCGCGCGATTTCCTTGAAATTATCATCGATCAGGCCCGGGTCCCGGTGGTGGTGGATGCCGGGATTGGCGCGCCGTCTCATGCCGCCGAAGCTATGGAGCTGGGCGCCGATGCCGTGCTGGTCAATACCGCGATTGCGGCGGCGGCCGATCCGATCGCGATGGGCAGGGCGTTTAAGCTGGCGGTGGAAAGCGGCCGGATGGCTTATGAGGCCGGGTTGGCCGGCACTGTGAATCAGGCAATTGCGTCCAGCCCGCTGACGGCCTTTTTGGATCACACCGGCTAAGGAGGTCGCATGAGTTATGTGGATGTCTGGCGGCAACTGGATTGGGATGATATCCGGATGTCGATCTACAGCAAAGCGCCTGCCGATGTTGAGCGGGCGCTGCGCAAGCCCAAGCGGGATCTGGAAGACTTCAAGGCATTGATCTCGCCGGCGGCCGAGCCGTACCTGGAGCAGATGGCGCAGCTCTCTGCGGCGCTGACCCGCAAGCGGTTCGGCCATACAATCTCGTTTTACGTTCCCTTGTATCTGTCGAACCTGTGTGCCAACGCCTGTACCTACTGCGGGTTTTCGATGGAGAACCGGATCAAGCGCCGGACCCTGGAGATGGCTGAAATCGAGCGCGAGTGTGCGGCGATCAAGGCGATGCACTTTGACAGCATTTTGCTGGTCACCGGGGAGCACGAGCGCAAGGTCGGGATGGCTTACTTCCGTGAAGCACTGCCGCGGATCAAATCCCACTTCAGTTATCTGGCGATGGAAGTCCAGCCGCTGGATCAGCACGACTATGCCGAGCTGAAAACCCTGGGTCTGGATGCGGTGATGGTATACCAGGAAACCTACAGCGCGCCGACGTATGCCGAGCACCATTTGCGCGGCAATAAAACCGACTTTGAGTACCGGCTGGACACCCCGGATCGCCTGGCCCGGGCCGGGATTGATAAAATCGGGATTGGCGCGTTGATCGGTCTGGAAGAGTGGCGCACCGACTGCTTTTTTGCCGCCAGCCATCTCGACTATTTGGAGCGGACTTACTGGCAAACCCGGTATTCGATCTCGTTTCCGCGCTTAAGGCCTTGTGAAGGTGGCCTGCAGCCGAAGTCGGTGATGAGTGATCGCCAGCTGGTGCAGCTGATCTGTGCCTACCGGTTGCTGAACCCGGAAGTGGAGCTCTCGCTCTCGACCCGGGAGTCGCCGCAGTTTCGCGACAATGTGCTGCCGCTCGGGGTCACCAGCATGTCGGCAGGTTCGAAAACCCAGCCGGGCGGTTATGCGGATAACGAGCCGGAGCTGGAGCAATTTTCGATTCATGATGATCGCCCGGTGGCGGCGGTGGCTAAGTCCGTCAAGCGCCATGGTTTCGAAGTGGTGTGGAAAGACTGGCACCCGGCCTATTCCGGTTAACGGGTCGCTTTCCAAGCGTTCAAGTGTCAGAAAGTTAAACAAAATTAAAAACGCCCGCAGTTGCGGGCGTTTTATTTCAGAGCTGGTTTGTAGTGAGAGCTCAGCGGCTCAGTGGTGCCGTTGCCTGTTGCAACCAGGTCAGGTCATCGCCACTCAGTGACGGACTGATCACCTCAAATACTGTCTGGTGATAGGTGTTCAGCCAGGCCAGTTCGGTCTCTGTCAGCAGGGACAGATTAACCAGGCGGCGGTCAATCGGCGCGCGGGTCAGGGACTCGAAGCCCAGCATGGTCATGTCGCCGGCGGTTTCGACCTCGACAACCAGCTCCAGGTTTTCAATTCGGATCCCGAACGCATCGGCGCGGTAGTAGCCCGGCTCGTTCGACAGCACCATCCCCGGCAGCAGGGCGGTCGGGTTGTAGACTTTGGCGATCCGCTGTGGCCCTTCATGGACATTGAGGAAGTGGCCGACGCCGTGGCCGGTGCCGTGGTCATAATCAAAACCGTGTGCCCACAGATGCTGACGGGCCAGGGCATCAAGCTGAGAGCCGGTCGTCCCTTTTGGGAACCGGGCCGTCGCCAGCGCAATGTGACCTTTCAGCACCAGGGTGAAGGTTTGTTTGACTTCATCGCCCGGTTCGCCGATCGCCACCGTTCGGGTGATATCGGTGGTGCCGTCCGGGTACTGGCCGCCGGAGTCCACCAGGTAGACGTTGTCCATTTCCAGCACGCTCGGCGCCGGTTGGTTCTTGTGGTTGTAGTGACACATTGCTGCGTTGCCGCCGGCCGCCGAGATGGTGTCAAAGCTGACATCGGTACAGCTGCTGTCTTCACAGCGGAAGGCCCACAGCTGATCGGCCAGGGTGCCTTCATCGAGTAGGTTGCCTTGGGCGACCTGACGATCGACCCAAGCCAGGAACTTACTGATCGCGACGCCATCACGGATGTGGCTGGCCTTCATCCCGGCAATCTCGGTCGGATTCTTGGCCGCTTTCGGCAGCATGCATGGATCCTGGGCAGCAATTAGTTTGGCCTTGGCGTCGGTCAGGATCTGTGATGCCCAGGCATTGCTGGTGGCCGGATCGACCAGCACGGATTTGCCGCCGAGGGCTTTGAGACCGGCTTCCAGTGATGCCGGCGCAGCAATGCGCACCCCGTCACCGACATGGGCGTTGAACGCTTCCGGCAGACGGGCCGGGTCGATGTAGAAATCGACGCTGCAGTCTTGGTGCAGAATCGCGGTGGAGAGCAGGACCGGCAGGCACGGAATGTCACTGCCGCGGATATTGAGCAGCCAGGCGATGCTGTCGACCTGGGTCAGCAGGACGGCATCGGCTTTCTGTGATTTCAGCACGTCGGCAATTTGTGTCCGTTTGTCGGTGCTGCTGACGCCGACAAAGTCCAGGCTCATCAGCTTGGCATCGGACAGGGTCGGTGCCGGACGATCATGCCACAGGCCGTCGATTGGGTTGGCATCGACGGTGACCAGTTCCAAATCACCGGCTACTGCCGCTTCGGTGCGTGCCAGCCAGGCACTGCTGTGCAGTTTCGGATCGATTGCCACCTTGCTGCCGGCGGCCAGGTTGGCCTGGGCCCACTGCATCGGCGGCTCGTCAATCAGGTGACGATATTCAAAGACTTCGCCCGGGACCTGCTTGCGCACTTGGACCACGTAGCGGCCATCGACAAATATCGCTGCCTTGTCGCGGGTGATAATTGCCATCCCGGCCGAGCCGGTGAAGCCGGTGGCCCAGTGCAGGCGATCATTGTGGGCGGGAATATATTCGCCCAGGTACTCGTCCTCGTGCGGGATCAGCAAGGCATCGAGCTGGTTTCGCGTCAACCATGCCCGTAGCTGCTCAACACGCTGTGAAATAACAGTTTGCATGCTTCATCATTCCTTAAAGTCGTTCGCCGTCCTGGCGTGACGGCTCAGGCCGTTCGGGCCGGATCTCTTTACGGTAGCGCGTTTACTGGTCCGCTGCAATTAACCGACTGGTAAATCACGACAGCGTCCGATGATTATCTCGCGAAGCCAGGTGTGACCAGGATCTTTCTCTTGATGTTGATGCCAAAACAGGGTGTAGGCCATCGCCGGCAACTCAGTCGGCAGCGGCACCACGACCAAACCGAGCTGGTTGGCAATATAGTTGGCAAAGTGGCTCGGGGCGGTAAAGACAAAGTCGGTCTGGTGACACAGGCAGGCCGCGCTGTTGAAATCCGGCACATACATGGCGATGTCCCGGCTCAGGCCGCGCTCGGCCAGCTTGTAATCGAGCAGCCAGCGGTCGTCGCCGATGCAGCGTACCTGGATATGGCGCTGGGCCAGGTAGCTGGCTTCATCCCAGGTCTGGCTCAGAATTGGGTGCTCTGGTCGGACAATACAGCACTGGCGGTCGCGGCACAGCTCCTGGAACACAATGCCTTTGGGCGGCATCAGGGTCAGCATGGCATCGGCCGGGTTGAGATCTTTGCCGGTAATGCCGAAGTCAATCTCGCCTGATTGCAGTTTTTCGAAGGTGTTGGGCTCCCAGGCCTGGGTATCGATGGTCAGGTTGGGTCCTTCAGAGAAAATATCGCCGAGGAACTGGGGCAGAAACAGCGGATAGGCGCTCTCGACCAGCGCCATCTTGAAGTGGCGGTTGCTGGTGTGGGGGGTAAAGACAGGCGGCGCGGTGAGTTGTTCGATCTCACGCAGCAGGTGATCCAGCATCGGCTGTAAGGCTTTGGCCCGCGGCGTCGGGCGCAGGCCGTGCGCGTTGCGGGTAAACAGGGGATCGTTGAACTGCTCGCGCAGCCGCATCAGGCTTTTGCTGACGGCGGACTGGCTTAGATGCAGCCGTTTGGCGGCGTGGGTGACGTTACACTCTTCCAGCAGGACATGCAGGCATACCAGCAGGTTGAGATCGATGCGGGCGAGTTTTTCAAAAGACACAAGGCACCTCGGGTGATGATATTCCCCATTGGAAATTCTGATTTGAATATAAACCATTTCTGTTCATATCACGAAGGCCTTAGACTGCCGCCATCATCTTTAAGGAAATGTATCATGACCTCTGCTTCTTCACAGTCTGGAACCCGGCTCGTCGCCCTGATGGTGATTCTGGTTCTGTTCAGCCCGTTGGCGATCGATATTTACCTACCGGCACTCCCGGCGATGGCCGAGACGTTTACTGTCGATCCGGCGCGGGTCCAGGATACCGTGACCTGGTTTATGTTCAGCCTGGGTCTGGGTCAGCTGTTGGCCGGTCCTTTGGCCGATCGTTTTGGCCGCCGCCCGATTGCGCTCGGCGGGATCGCCATTTACGGTTTGAGTGCTGCGCTGGCGTATGTCGCCCACACTTTGGATCTGCTGCTGGTGGCGCGCCTGTTGCAGGGTTTCGGCGCCTGTGCCACCTCGGTGGCGGCGTTTGCCGCGGTACGAGACAGCTTCGGCCCGGAGAAAAGCGGCCGGATGATCAGCTATCTCAACGGCGCGATTTGTTTTATTCCGGCACTGGCTCCGTTGCTGGGCACCTGGCTGACCCATGAGTTCGGCTGGCGCAGTAACTTCAGTTTTATGGCTGGATTTGCGGTCGTCGCTGGCACCTTCATTCTGCTGCAGTTTCGCGAAACCCGTCCGGCGGAGACCGATGTCTCGGGCGCGATGCTGAGCTGGTCCCGTTACCGCTCGGTGCTGCGCGAGCCGACGTTCCTGTATCATAGCACCATGTGCATGCTGGCGATGGCCGTAATTCTGGCCTATGTTACCTCGGCACCGGTCTGGCTGATGACCGAGCTGGGCGAGGATATGGGGCAATTTACCCTGTGGTTTGGGGTCAATGCGGCACTGAATATCTTAGCCTGCATGGTGGCGCCGAAATATATTGACCGCTTTGGCTCGCGCCGGACGCTGGCGACCGGGTTGATCATGCTGGTGACTTCCGGGGTGGCGATGCTGATGCTCAGTCATCTGCGTGAAGCCTGGGCGTTCATGGTGCCGGTGTTCATGTCCTCCTTTGGCTTTGCCTTCGTTCTCGGTTCGGCTGCCGGCAAAGCCCTGGCCCCGTTTGGTGATCGCGCCGGTACTGCGGCGGCGTTGCTGGGTCTGTTCCAGATGAGCGGCGCCGGTGCCATGGTGAGCCTGACCCAGCGGCTGGACTTGCTGCCGCCGGATCTGATGGTGCTGCATATGTGGCTGCTGGCCCCGGGGCTGCTGATCCTGTGGTCGCGTCTCGGGCGGCGCTGGCATGCGGTTGCGGCTAACAGTTAAGGCCGCGTGGCAGAAGTGTGAACTCAAGTAATTTGAATTTTACCGAATAATAAGACGTCTTTACCCTTTGAAGGCGCAGGGTCTCGACAACCCAATCTCGCTTGCCTGCCACTTTGTGGCAGGCTTTTTTTTCTTGAGCAGACGGGATCAGTGTTAACAGGAGGAGTCCGCCGCCTGGCGCGATTTACCTTTCCATTGCTGGATCAGCAGGCCACAGATGATCATCACCAGGCCGATGAGGGTCGACGGATGGATTGCTTCGCCGATAATGGTCGCCAGCAGCAGTAGCGAGATAAAGGGGGCGATAAAAATCAGGTTACTGATCCGCGCCGTGTTCTCGGTCAGCTTCAGCGCATTGATCCACAGCACGAAGGTGATCCCCATTTCAAACAGGCCGACATAACTGACCGCTGCCCAGCCCTGCCAGGGAGCACTGGGCCAACCGGAGATGGTAAGACTGGCACCAACGGAAATCGGTAGCGAGATCAGAAAGCCGAGCAGCACACTGATCACCGGATCAGCCTGGTTGCGGGTATTGAGGATCCAGTACAGCGCCCACAGCAGGGTCGAGAACAGCGCTAGCGCCACGCCGAGCGGGCTGTCAAAATCCAGCGCCAGCAGATCCCCCTGGGTGGCGATCACCACCACGCCAAAGTAGCCGAATCCGCAGGCAATCCAGTCCTGACGGCGGATCGTCTGGCCGAGGAACACTGCGGCCATCAGGGTTAAGGTGATCGCCCAGCTGTAGTTGAGCGGCTGGGCCAATGACGCAGGCAGCAGGTCATAGGCCTGAAACAGGATCAGGTAATAAGCCAGCGGATTGATCAACCCCAGCAGCAGATAATAGCCGGGGCGGGAGCGAAACGTGCGCCCGAGCTGGTGGAGCTTGCCCTGATACAGCGCGATGGCAGTCAGCGCCAGCACGGAGACGGCACTGGCAGCGGCCAGCATCTGCAGCGGGGTGAAATAGCTCAGGGTGATCTTAAAGGCAGTGGCGACGGTCGACCACAGCAGCACTGCCGTTAGTCCGTAGCTCAGCGCGAGGCGTTCGTTCTTCATACTTCCTTGTCCATCAGCTGCCGGTTCGGGGAATGCAGACGGCAGCACGGTGATTTGTCGTACCAAAGCGCCAGTGTATGCGATAGCCGTCCGGGCGAAAAGGCTTTGCTGTACCCGGGTGACGGGCACGTCGATGATGTCACACAAGGGCGCGCCCAGAATGCCTGTGGGGCAACATGGCTGGACATTTATCCAGTATCCACTTAGCCTGTAACCCTTGAAATCAAAAGGGCGCGGCGAGTAAGCGCCGCGCTGATGTTGCGTCATAAAGGTTGGGGATTAATGTTAACTGAGTGGCTTACTGGGACCGAGCTGGCTGTGGTCGCGGCCCTGACGGGGGCGACGGTCGCCAGCGTGATCACGGGATTGTGGATGAAGGGACGTGCACAGCAGCAGATCGCGCTGTGCCGGCAGCAGGCTGAGGCCGAAGAGCGCCTGGCACAGAGCCGGGAAGCATACCTCAATGCCCAGCTGGCCGAGCGGAACCAGGATCTTGATGAGCTGGACGTCGAGCGGGATCGCCTGACCTCCGAGCTGCGTCAGATGCACGCCCGGCTGGCCGCGGCACTGGAGAAAATGCGCCATTTTGAGGCGGTGAAAAACGAAAAACAGTATCTGACCGAGCAGCTGGAAAATGCCCGGATGGCCAATGCCGGCCTGGAAGCGGACTTGCGCGAGCAGGAAGCCCGCCATTTTGAAGAGCAGAAAGCGGCCGATGAGAAAATTGCCCTGCTGGAGAATGCCGAAGAGCGGTTGCGGGTGCAGTTTGAAAGCCTGGCCAATCGGCTGTTCGAGCAAAAGAGCCGCAGCGTTGATGAGCAGAACCAGCTCAGTCTGGCGACCTTGCTCGGCCCGTTGCGTGAGCAGTTGGAAGGGTTCAAGAAACAGGTCAATGATAATTTCAGCCAGGAAGCGCGCGAGCGACATACCCTGGTCCATGAAATTAACAATCTCAAGCAGCTCAATGAGCAAATGGCACGCGAAGCCGTCAACCTAACCCAGGCCCTGAAAGGGGACAACAAGGCCCAGGGCAACTGGGGCGAAGTGGTGCTGGCGCGGGTGCTGACCGAATCGGGATTGCGGGAAGGGCACGAGTACCAGACCCAGATCAGCCTGGAAAATGAAGAGGGCAAGCGCTATCAGCCGGATGTGGTGGTGCATCTGCCGCAGGATAAAGACGTGGTGATCGACGCCAAGATGTCGCTGATTGCCTATGAGCGCTTTTTCAATGCCGACACCCTGGCCGAGCAGGAGCTGGCGATGAGCGAGCATATTGCCTCGATCCGCAGCCATATCCGTGGCCTGAGCCGGAAGGATTACCATCAGCTGCACGGCATTCGCAGTCTCGATTATGTACTGATGTTCATTCCGGTCGAGCCGGCATTCCAGGCGGCGGTGGAGGCCGACCCGGCGCTGATCCGCGATGCGATGGAGCAGAATATCATGCTGGTGAGCCCGACCACCCTGCTGGTGGCGCTGCGCACCATCAATAACCTGTGGCGTAATGAGCGCCAGAACCAGAATGCCAAGCAGATCGCCGAACGGGCCGGCAAGTTGTACGACAAGCTGCGGTTGTTTGTTAACGATATGGAAGCGGTCGGCGCGTCGCTGGACAAGGCCAGCCAGAGCTACCTGGGCGCGATGAACAAGCTGGTGCATGGCCGGGGCAATGTGATCCGCCAGGCCGAGAGCTTCAAGCATCTGGGCGTTGAGGTGAAGCGGGATATCAGCCCGGCACTGGCCGAGCAATCCATGCAGGCGCAGGCGGGGGATCCTGCATCGCCACCGTCGGGGCGGATCGCGGCCACATCGGCAGTAAATGATTTGTCTTAGTGCTTTGAGCAAATCGCAGCCATCAAGTACACTAAGCCGATCAATACAGAGAGTTAGCATGACGGAAATAGCATGACGGACACTACACGAGATACAACCCATTTTGGCTATCGCACCGTGGCCAAGGATGAAAAGGCGGAGCTGGTTGCAGAAGTATTCCACTCGGTTGCGACCAAGTACGACATCATGAATGACCTGATGTCGATGGGCATCCATCGGGTATGGAAGCGGTTTACGATTGACTGTAGTGGTGTGCGTCGTGGTCATCGTGTCCTGGATCTGGGCGGTGGTACCGGTGATCTGACGGCCAAGTTCTCGCGGATGGTTGGCGAGGAAGGGCAGGTGATCCTGGCCGATATCAATAACTCGATGCTCAAGGTCGGCCGCAGCAAGCTGCGGGACAATGGCATTGTCGGCAACGTCGGCTATGTCCAGGCCAATGCCGAGGAGCTGCCGTTCCCGGATGACTACTTTGACTGTATTACCATCAGTTTCTGCCTGCGCAACGTGACCGAAAAAGACAAGGCTCTGCGCTCGATGTTCCGGGTGCTCAAGCCGGGCGGCCGCCTGCTGGTACTGGAATTCTCCAAGCCGGTGCTTGCGCCGTTGTCGAAGGTCTATGATGCCTACTCGTTCCACCTGCTGCCGAAAATGGGTGAGCTGATCGCCAATGATGGCGAGAGTTACCGCTACCTGGCCGAATCGATCCGCATGCACCCGGATCAGGAAACCCTGAAAGGGATGATGGACGAGGCCGGATTTGAGCAGACCAGCTACTACAACCTGACTGGCGGGATCGTTGCCCTGCACCGTGGCTACAAATTCTGAGGATATTATGCCCATCGATGCTTTTGTAACCGGCGCGATTGAAACCTCGCTCAACGCGCTGCTCAAAGAAGATGCCGAAAGCCAGCGCCGGTTGGCCCGGCTGCGCGGCAAAGTGATCAGCGTGCATCTGAATGAATTCAATAAGCAGCTGATTTTCATCTTCAGTCAGCAGATTGATGTGCTGGCCGCGTTTGAAGGCGAGGTCGACTGCCGGCTGGCGCTGAACCTCAGTGTCCTGCAGGAGTTGCGTCAGCAGGCCAACCTGACCCAGCTGATTAAGGCCGACAAGCTCTCGCTTGACGGTGATATTCAGTTGGCTCAGCAGTTTTCCTCTCTGCTCAGTGGCTTAAAGCCAGATATCGCCGAAATATTATCGCAATATACCGGTGATATTGTGGCCCACACTTTGGTCAGCGGGCTCAGAAACGGCGTCGAGACCATTCGTCGCAGCGCGGCGCGCCGTCAGCGGGATTTAGCCGAGGTCATCACGGAAGAGTGGCGGTTGGCACCGCAGGCGCTGGAAGTGGCCCATTTTGCCGATCAGGTTGATGATCTGCGCACCGACGTGGCCCGGCTGGAGTCGCGCATCAATCAGATTTTAGAGCGAGCGGCCGTATGATGACGTCGTCGGAACTCAAGCGCCTTTATCAGATCACCGCGGTCAAGCTGCGCTACGGGCTGGATGATTTTCTGCCGGACGACCCGCGGGTCAAGCTGCCGAAAATGATGCGTAAATCCCTGTTTTGGATGAAGAATGAATACGCCGATCAGCCGTTGGGGGTGCGACTGCGTCTTGCCCTGCAGGAGCTGGGACCAGTCTGGATCAAGTTCGGCCAGATGATGTCGACCCGGCGCGATCTGTTTCCGCCGCATATCGCTGATCAACTCGCGATGCTGCAGGATCAGGTGGCCCCGTTTGACGGCAAGCTGGCCAAGCAGCAGATGGAGCAGTCGCTGGGCGGGCCGCTGGAAACCTGGTTCGATAACTTTGATGAAACCCCGCTGGCCTCGGCCTCAATTGCCCAGGTGCATACCGCGACGTTGAGGTCAGAGGGCCGCGAGGTGGTGCTGAAAGTGATCCGCCCGGACATCCTGCCGGTGATCCAGGCCGACATCAAGCTGATGTACCGGATGGCCCGGATTGTCGCCCGGGCATGGCCCGAAGCGCGTCGGCTGCGCCCGGTCGAGGTGATCCGCGAGTACGAGCGCACCCTGCTCGATGAGCTGAACCTGATGCGCGAAGCGGCCAACGGGATCCAGCTACGGCGCAACTTTGAAGGCAGCGAGATGCTGTATGTGCCGGAAGTGTACTCAGATCTCAGCAGCGAGCGGCTGCTGGTGATGGAGCGAATTTATGGTATCCAGGTGTCGGATATCGATGCCCTGGTGGCCAACGGTACGGATCTGAAAGTGCTGTCGGAAAATGCGGTGACGGTTTTCTTCACTCAGGTGTTCCGCGACAGCTTTTTCCATGCCGACATGCATCCGGGCAATATTTTTGTCTCGCGTGAAAACCCGCATAACCCGCAGTGGATTGCACTCGATTGCGGCATTGTCGGTACGCTGAACCGCGAAGACAAGCGCTACCTGGCCGAGAACCTGCTGGCGTTTTTTAACCGCGATTACCGCAAGGTGGCGGAGCTGCATGTGGACTCGGGCTGGGTGCCGAAAGACACCAATATTGATGATTTTGAGTTCGCGATCCGCACGGTGTGCGAGCCGATTTTTGAAAAGCCGCTGGCGGAGATTTTGTTCGGCCATGTATTGCTGAACCTGTTTAATACCGCTCGCCGCTTCCATATGGAAGTGCAGCCGCAGCTGGTGTTGCTGCAGAAAACTCTGCTCTACGTCGAAGGTCTGGGACGTCAGCTGTATCCGCAGCTGGATCTGTGGGATACCGCCAAGCCGTTTCTGGAAGACTGGATGTCGCGGCAGGTCGGGCCGCAGGCGGTGATTGAAGGGGTCAAGACTCGGGCACCGTTCTGGGCGGAGAAATTACCGGAATTACCGGAATTACTTTACGATAGTTTGCGCCAGGGCAATGCGCTGAACCAGCGGATTGATACCCTGTACGACAATTTTATGGAAAACAGGCGTCATCAGGGCCAGGCAAGATTCTATTTTGGCATTGGTGCAACCCTGGTGGTATGTTCTGCCATACTTTTCAGTAATCAGATTGAAACTTATCCGGCGCTTTCAGCCGTAACAGGGGTCACGTTTTGGTTACTTGGATGGCGTGCTTGCCGCAAATAGCGGTTAAAGTAGGCTTTAATATATATCATTTTGTGATCAACCATAATTAGCTGAGGTAAAACAAGCATGGGTGGTATTAGTATCTGGCAATTGCTCATCATTGCGCTGATCATTGTGTTGCTGTTCGGGACCAAGAAGTTGCGCTCAATGGGCGGCGATCTGGGATCGGCAGTCAAAGGCTTTAAGAAAGCCATGGGTGACGAGGACACGGCGGCGAAGAAAGACGCAGATGCGGATTTTGAGCAGAAGAAATTGGCCGAAGGTCAGGGCGAACAGGCTCAGAAGAGCCAGAAAGATAAAGAGCAGGTTTAACGCGTGTTTGATATCGGGTTCTGGGAGTTAATACTGATCTCCGTGGTGGGATTGGTCGTACTGGGGCCGGAACGTCTGCCCGTCGCGATCCGCACGGTATCGCGCTGGGTTGGCGCTGCTCGGAACATGGCTAACTCGGTGAAGGATGAACTGTCTCAGGAGATGAAAATCCAGGAGCTGCAGGAGAACCTGAAAAAAGCCGAGCAAATGGGTATGAAAGATCTGTCGCCGGAGTTGCGGGAATCGGTTAACGAACTCAAGCAGGCCGCTGCCGATGTACAGCGTCCGTATGCCGATAAAGCTGACAACAAAGAGCGTACCTCAGCACCAACTTCTCAAAAGCAGGAATAAATTACATCGCTATGTCTACCGTCGAAGAAACGCAACCGTTATTCAGCCATTTGGTCGAGCTGCGTAATCGGCTGCTGCGCTCTATTCTGAGTGTCCTCCTGGTTTTTCTGGGGTTGGTGTGGTTTGCCAATGATATTTATGCTTTCCTGTCGGCACCGCTGGTGGAGCGATTGCCGGAAGGAACCAGCATGATTGCCACTGATGTGGCCTCACCCTTTTTTACCCCCATCAAGTTGACGCTGGTTGCCTCGGTCTTTGTTGCGGTACCGATGATCCTCTATCAGGTGTGGGCCTTTATCGCGCCGGGGCTGTACAAGCATGAGCGTCGGTTGATCATGCCGTTGCTGTTCTCCAGCTCACTGCTGTTCTATGCCGGGGTGGCGTTTGCCTATTTCGTCGTCTTCCCGTTGGTTTTCGGCTTTTTTACCAGTATTGCGCCAGAAGGGGTGCAGGTGGCGACTGACATTGCCAGTTACCTGGATTTTGTCCTAGCCCTGTTCCTGGCTTTCGGGATTGCTTTTGAGATCCCGGTCGCCATTATTCTGCTGTGCTGGACCGGTGCGACGGATCCGCAGAGTCTGCGCCAGAAGCGGCCGTATATCATTGTGGCGGCTTTTGTGGTTGGGATGATGCTGACCCCGCCGGATATCATTTCTCAGACTCTGCTGGCGATCCCGATGTGCCTGCTGTTTGAGGTCGGTCTGTTCTGCTCGCGCTTTTATGTCCGGGCCGAAGCAGAGGAAGATGAGACCGAGACCGCTGAGCGTGATGGTGACTAACCGACCGACTTGATTGAAGAACCGGCTCCGGCCGGTTTTTTTATGGCAAAATGAGCACTATTGAGTGAGCAACGGATAACACAGCATGATTGATATCGGGGTAAACCTGACCAACAGCCGGTTTGATAAAGATCGCGACGACGTGGTGGCTCGTGCCCGGGCGGCCGGCGTCGAGGGGCTGATCCTGACCGGGACCAGCGTGGCGGAGAGCCAGCAGGCGCTGACGATGGCCCGGCAATGGCCGGGATATTGTTACAGTACCGCCGGGGTGCATCCGCATGATGCCAAGACCGTGACCGACCTGGCACTGCCGGATATCCGGGCGCTGGCGGGCGAGCCGGAGGTGGTCGCCGTGGGGGAGTGCGGATTGGATTTTAACCGTGATTTCTCGCCGCGGCCGCAACAGGAAGCGGTATTTGAAGCCCAGCTGGCGCTTGCGGCTGAGCTGAACAAGCCGGTATTCATGCATTGCCGCGATGCCCATTCGCGGTTTTTAGCGATCCTCAAGCCCTGGCGTGACCAACTGCCAGCTGCGGTACTGCATTGTTTTACCGGCACCGAGGCTGAACTCAGAGACTGCCTGGATTTGGATCTGCACATTGGGATCACCGGATGGGTGTGTGATGAACGCCGCGGAACCGAACTGCGGGCACTGGTCGGGCTGATCCCCGATGAGCGGCTGATGATTGAAACCGACTGCCCGTACTTGTTGCCGCGGGACTACCGGCCGAAGCCGAAATCCAGCCGCAATGAACCAAAGTTCCTGCCCCATATCGCCGGGGTGATCGCTCAGTGTCGTGGTCAGGATGCGGTAGCTGTGATGAAACATTCTTGTGCGACAACCAAGGCATTTTTTGCCATTTGAGCCCCCGAAGCGGGTGGACGATGGTATGATCGAACAAATTCCGCAGGTACCGGTTTGGCATGCAGCTTGTCTGCCAGGCCCTGCCGGTCCAGCGAGCCAACCATGAAGGAGTATGCAGTGTCAGTATCAATTCAGGGCGCGTTTCCGGCACGCCGTATGCGTCGTATCCGTAAGCATGAATTCACTCGCCGTCTGATTGCTGAAAACCAGATCTCAGTTGATGATCTGATTTATCCGATGTTTATCCTGATGGGCAAAAACCGCCGTGAAGCGGTGGAGTCCATGCCGGGCGTCGAGCGTTTGTCTATCGACCTGATGTTGCTGGAAGCCGAGTATCTGGCCAAGCTGGGGGTCCCGGCGATTGCCCTGTTCCCGGTGGTTTCCCAGGACTTCAAGAGCGTGTGTGCCGCTGAAGCTCATAACCCGGAAGGCTTGGTGCAGCGCGCGGTGCGCCTGCTCAAAGAGCATGTGCCGCAAATGGGCGTGATCACCGATGTCGCGCTGGACCCTTTCACCACCCACGGCCAGGACGGCATCATCGATGATGACGGCTATGTGATGAACGACGTCACCACGGAAGTGCTGATCAAGCAGGCGCTCTCCCATGCCGAAGCCGGGGCGGATGTTGTGGCACCGTCAGACATGATGGACGGCCGTATTGGCGCGATCCGGGCCGCGCTGGAAGAAGCCGGCCACATTCACACCCAGATCATGGCCTATTCTGCCAAGTACGCGTCCCATTACTACGGTCCGTTCCGCGATGCCGTCGGCTCAGCGGCCAATCTCAAGGGCGGTGACAAGAAGACCTATCAAATGGACCCGGCCAACACGGACGAAGCCCTGCATGAAGTGGCGATGGATGTGAACGAAGGGGCCGATATGGTGATGGTTAAGCCGGGGATGCCTTACCTGGATGTGGTTCGCCGGGTGAAGAGTGAGCTTCAGGTGCCGACCTTTGCCTACCAGGTCTCGGGTGAGTACGCGATGCACATGGCGGCAATCCAGAACGGCTGGCTCAAAGAGCGTGAAACCGTGATGGAATCCCTGCTGTGCTTTAAGCGCGCCGGGGCGGATGGCATTCTGACCTATTTTGCCAAACCGGTCGCCGAGTGGCTGGCCGAAGAGGGGGCCGCGCGCAAAGCGGCGCTCGATGAGAATGCCGACAACGCCGAGTAAGGCGGGCGGGCTCAGAACCACAGGGTTGATGTTACGGCATCAACCCTTTTTTGTGTCTGCTGCGCGGCGGCCTAAGGCTTGACGTTGCGGTTGATTGGGTTTTGCAAGGAGATCAGGGTTTCGGTCGACTGCACTTCGTCAATCGCCTGGAGCTTGTCGATCAGCACATATTGCAACTCCTCAATCGACTTACACATCAGTTTAACGAAAATATTATATGCACCGGTGGTGTAGTAGGCCTCGACCACTTCATCGAGTTCGTTGAGCTTGGCCAGGGCTGAGTGGTAGTCCCGGGCGGCATTGAGGTTGATGCCGATAAAACAGCACACGTCGTAGCCGAGCAGCTTGGGGTTAATGACAACCTCAGTGCCGGTAATGATATTGGCGGCCCGCATTTTTTCGACCCGGACGTGGACGGTCGCCGGGCTGACCTGAAAACGTTTTGCCATCTCGGCATAGGGGATCCGGGCGTCGTGCATCAGCGCATCGAGAATATCGCGGTCTAAGTCATCAATTCGTGGCGGCTGCGTCATGGTTTTCCTGCGTCCCTTGTTTATCCAGTACCGGTCATATCTTATACTGAGCGGAATTTTGTCGCGAATGAAATCCGTCACGGCGCGAACCTTCAGACACAGGACCCCCCATAGTTTATGCGTTTTCTTGCCCTCTTGATCATACTGCTGGCGACCCCGGTGCTGGCCCAGGCACAAGATACGCTGGTGATTCACTCCTACCATCGCGGGATGGCCTGGACCGATGCCCTGCAAGACGGGATCGAGTCCGTGACCCGGCCGCAGGGCCTGTCGTTGCAGGTGAGTTACATGGACAGTAAGCGCTACCAGTCGGAAAGCTACCTCCAGGAGCTGCTGGATATCTACCGCACCAAGCTGCGCCAAGAGACCTACCAGGCCATTGTGGTTGCTGATGATCATGCGCTGTGGCTGGTCAATGAGCTGGCGGAAGAGGTGGGCGACACCCCGGTCATCATGGTCGGGATCAATGATTATTCGCCGGGACGCCATGCCCGGCTGAGCAAGGTGGCCGGGGTGCTGGATATGACCGATCCGTCGGATAATATTGCCCTAGCATTGTCGGTCCAGCCGGACCTGCAGCATATTTATGTGTTGGCAGACAACACTTATACCGGCAATGCGATGTGGCAGGGCATTGCCGATTATATCGAAGCCCACCCATCGACACTGACCATCCATCGCCTGAATCAGGGCTCCTTCAATGATATTTTCGCCCAGGCGGCCCTGCTGCCCGAGCATTCGGTGTTGCTTTACTTGAGTTACTATCGCGATAGTGAAGGTCGTTACCAGGATAGTGTGTCCTTTATTCAGACCCTGGTTGAGGTGTCGGCTGCCCCTGTCTATTCGCCGCAACGGCAGTTGCTGGACCATGGCGCGGTTGGCGGAATGGTCAGCGGCGGGGTGCAGAAGGGGCAGCAGGTCGGGGCGTTGGTCCTGGATGTGGTGCAGGGGAAGGCCATCGAGTTCCCGTTATTTGTCTCAAATACCGGCCAGGCAGCGTTTAATCACCAGGCCTTGAGGAAATGGGGACTGATAGAACCGGAAGGGGTGACGGTATTGAATAAACCCCTGAGCTGGTATGAGCGTTACAACAAAGAGCTGCGGATCATGACCGTGGTGTTGGTGGTGATGGCGGCGATTATCGTGTTTCTCGGTCTGTTTATCCGCCGGCTGCGTAAGGGGGAGTCCAAGCTGCAGCAGAGTCGCGCCCTGTTCGAGGGGGTGTTTGATCAGAGCTTCCAGTTTATCGGGATTCTGGATAATGGCGGTAAGCTGCTGTCCGGGAATCAGGCGCTGCAGCGCTTGGTGGGGCGTGCGGCGATGAAATATGACCGTGCGATCTGGCGTTGGCACTGCTGGGACCAGGAGACCGCTGCCCGGCTGAGCCAGGGTTTTCAGGCCGCCTGGGCTGATCAGCGGATCCGGATGGAAGTGGAAATCCAGAGCCAGGAGGATGGTCGCCGGGTGTTGGATCTGGCGATGAAGCGGATGCCGGCTTCCGTCGGTGATCAGGAGCAGTTGTTGTTTGAAGCCCGGGATGTCACCTCCCGGCATCAGATGGAAGAGAAGCTGCGAGAGCGGGAGGTCAGTTACCGGTTGCTCTATGAGCAACAGCCGGTGATTTTGCTGGCGATTGATAACCAGGCTCGGATCCAGTCGGTCAATCAGTTTGCGGCGGAGTTGCTCGGATACGACAAGCGCCAGTTGCTCGGCCACAAGGTGACCGACTTTTATTATGATACGGTGCCCCTGCCACAGCAGTATATTGCCGGTGCTTGTGACAGTGAGCAGCAGCAGGTCTGGCGCCGTCAGCTGCGTTATCGCTGTGCTGATGGCAGAACGGTATGGATCCGCGAGACCATTCGCCCGACCCAGTCCAAGTTGCAGCTGCTGCTGGTCGGGGAAGATATCTCTTCGACCCGGGCGCTTGAAGCCGAGTTGGAATACCGCGCCAATCACGATCACCTCACCGATCTCTATAACCGGAACTTCTTCGAGCAGCGGCTGGAAATGGTGTTGCAGCAAGCGCGGGATCACGGTACCCGCCATGCCATGTTCTATATCGACCTTGACCAGTTCCGGGTGATCAACGATACCGCCGGTCATGCTGCCGGGGATGAAGCGCTGAAGCAGGTGGCCTTGTTGCTGCAAGATATCTTGCCGGAGCAATCGGTGCTGTCACGCCTGGGCGGGGATGAATTTGCGATTATCCTGTTTCATTGTGACGAGTCTGAAGCACTGGCGTTGGGTGAGCAGATCCTACAGTTGCTAGATAAAGCGGAGTTTTACTGGCAAAACACCCGCTTTAGCTTCAGCTGCTCGATTGGCCTGCGCCTGATTGATGACACCGCCGGCTCGACCCAGCAGGTCCATGCCCAGGCGGATACGGCCTGCTATGCTGCCAAGGATGAAGGGCGCAACCGGCTGCACCTTTACCGGCCGGATGATGAGGAGCTCAAGCGCCGTGAGCTGGAGATGGAGTGCGTGACCCAGATCCGCAAGGCGCTGGCTGAGGATCGGCTGGAGCTGCATGCGCAGCAGATTGTGCCGCTGGGCGGGGATCAGGATGCCCACCATTATGAAATTCTGGTGCGGCTGCGAGACAGCAACGGTGAGATGGTTTCGCCCGGGCTGTTTATGCCGGCCGCCGAGCGTTATCACCTCGCTCACCTGATTGATCGTTACGTGGTCAATGCCACGCTGGACTGGCTGGTAGCCCATCCGGAGGCGGTTGCGCCATTGGCACGCTGCGCGATTAACCTGTCGGGGCAGTCGATGGGCAACCGAGAGTTTGTTGATTTCCTGCTCGAGAAAATCCGCACTTCCGGTCTGCCGACCGGCAAGATTTGCCTGGAGATCACCGAGACGGCGGCGATCGGGAATCTCAGTGAGGCGATCAACCTGTTTACCCAGCTCAAAGCGTTGGGATGCCTGATATCGCTCGATGACTTCGGCTCCGGGTTGTCCTCGTTTGGCTATCTTAAGCGCATGCCGGTCGATATCATCAAGATCGACGGCATGTTCGTGCGTGACATCCTCGAAGATGAAATGGACTTTGCTATGGTGCAGGCGATTAATGGCCTGGCCAAGAAAATGGGTAAGCAGACCGTGGCGGAGTTTGTTGAAAACGAGGCGATTCTGGGTCGGCTTGAAACCCTGGGGGTTGATTATGCCCAGGGGTATTTGTTTGGCAAGCCGCAGCCGCTGGCGTCGCTGGTCAGCCAGTTGCACCAACGCTCGGCGACAGTGCTATAATCCGCCCCCGGCCTCAGCGCGGGGCTGAGTGCGCCACCAGAAGCTTTAACCAAACACCGGAGATTGCTGTGCAACTAGCTTTGATTTGTGAAACCCCTGATCGCCAGCCGGCGCTGGATGCCCTCGCCCAACGCTGGGGGCTGCGCCATGATCCGGACAGCAACTTTGCGCTGGTGCTCACGGCAGAGCGGCTCGAGCTGCACAAGCGTGATGAGCCGAAGCTCGGGGCGGTGTTTGTTGATCTTGCCGGGGGCGCAGCGGCACACCGGCGCAAGTTTGGTGGCGGCCGGGGCCAGGCGATTGCCAAGGCGGTCGGCCTGAAAGGCGGGGTGACCCCGACAGTGGTCGATGGGACCGCCGGGCTCGGGCGGGATGCCTTTGTTCTGGCTTCGCTGGGCTGCCGGGTGCATATGGTTGAGCGCAACCCGGTGGTGGCGGCATTGCTGGAAGACGGGTTGCACCGGGCGCAGCAGGATCCGGAAATCGGGTCCTGGGTTTGTGAGCGGTTGAGCCTGTCGCATGCCTCCAGCCAGGATGCCCTGGCCATGCTGGCGCAGGATCCGGACTTTGCCGCGCCGGATGTGGTGTATCTCGATCCTATGTATCCGCATAAGAAAAAATCGGCGTTGGTGAAAAAAGAAATGCGGGTGTTTCAGACCCTGGTCGGGGCGGATGATGACGCGGATGCCTTGCTGGCCCCGGCGCTGGCGCTGGCGGCCAAGCGGGTGGTGGTGAAACGGCCGGACTATGCCGAATACCTGGCGGGTCAGGCGCCGTCGACGGTGATTGAGACCAAGAAAAATCGCTTTGATGTCTATGTGATCGCGGCCATGAAATAATGCTTTGCCGCTGGTGCTCCGGCGGTGATAATCCGGGCATGGTATTGAATAGGGTTGAGTGAGGAAGTCTTCGGGAATGGCGAAGTCGTTATGTAAATACCGCCGGGCAGAAATTGGTGATCAGTTTGCGCAGATCAGCCGGATCGTCAGTGAGCCGAAGTTTGTCTGTCGCAGCTGTGCTCGCTCGGCTAGTGAAAAAGGCTACCTGTGCAAGCCCAGCTCTATCCAGTTGCCCAAGCCGTCGACGCCGGCGCCAAAAGCCGGGCTCAGCACGTCAGCAGCAGTTGCGTCAGTCCCTGCGGCGGCGCCGGTGGTTGCGTTGCAGCCCGCGCTGGATGGGGCAGAAAGCGGCCTAGCGCTGCCGGCATCACTGGGCAAGAAACAGCGTAAAAAGCTCAAAAAGCTGGCGAAGAAAAAAAACAAGCGGCTGAAGAAAGCGGCCAAAGCCGTCAAGCGTTATGAAAAGGCGCTACACAAGGCGAAGCGCTCGATGAAGCTGGCTTAGATGCCTTCAAGTCATCATTGGTGATGAATTGCCAATAAAAAGGCCTCCAAAGATGGAGGCCTTTTTTATGATACCAGTCTGATGGTGCATGGATTCAGTCTGGTATGGTATCCAGGCAACTTACGATTCTTTGATCAGGACTGCTGTCATCAGACAGGTGATCACCGAAACGATAATGCCAGATACGATTAACCAAGGAAGCATATCCATCGTTCGTTATCCATCTGTTCGCAATGAGAGCCGCTATTGAATAACTTTTACATTATGCTAGCAATGGGGTAGTTATAAGATGAAATAGCTGTTAACACCTGGAAACAATATATTGGATTTTGGAATATATTCCCTTGTAAATTGGTATAAAAAAGCACCCGGACGGGTGCTTTTTGTGACAAAATATTATGTTGTTATTTTGTTAATTTTTGGCAGGTAGAGCGAGTGTCAATGCCTGACGGGATAAGTCCGCGGCGCCCTGGCTGTCGTTGAGCTTTTCCAGTACCTCGACCAGGTGGCCGTAATCTTCCACGTTCGGGCGCAGCTCAATGGCTTTCTCGAAGTGGGTTTTGGCTTCTTCCCATTTGCCTTCACGCATCAGCAACTGGCCCAGCGCACTGTGGGTGCTCGGGTTGCTGCTGTCATAGCGTAGCAGATCCTGCAGGCGGACAATTGCCGGGTGGTAATCGGCCAGGTTCAGGGCCGGGACCAGCTCAATCAGATCTCCATCGTTGTTTTTCTTCAGCGCATCACGCAACACGGTATAGGCTTCGCTGTCGGCGCTGTGGCTGCTCATCAGTTTGACGAAACAGGCGATCAGCTCCGGACGCTGCTTGTCCTTGCGGCTCAGGCTGTTCCAGTGACCCATCAGGCCGTCGCTGCCGTTTTGCTGGGTGATATGGCGCATCAGGCCGCACTCGGCTTGGATCCGCAACTGGTCGGCTTCTGCCGTATCAACCAACCCCTGTTTTTCCAGATGCGGCAGCAGGGCCAGCAACGGTTTCCAGTCTTCCAGCTTGAGGTAACAGGCTTTCAGCAGGTTCAGTACCACCGGGTTACGGCTGTGTTCATGGCGAAGATCCTGCAAGGTGGCTACCGCCTGCTCGTATTGCTCCTGACGGCACAGCAGTTTGGCACGGGTCAGGGCCAGGGCCAGGCTCTGGTTGTCGACTTCCGCTGCCAGACGCAGGTACTCGTCGCGCTGGCTGCTATCGCCCTGGCTTTGTGCCGCTTCAGCAGCAGCCAGGTAATTGAGCAATGGCGCATCGCTGTGCTTGGCTGCCTTGACCACCAGTTTTTCGGCGTGCTTCCAGTCCCCTTCGATCACTTTCACCAGGCCGTCTGCCGTCTGGCGGCGGGCATTGCGGCGTTTGCGGCCGGACAGCCAGCCGCGGGTAGAGCTGCTGACAGAAAGCAGGCGTTTGAGCAGGGTTTCCAGCAGGAAGAACAGCCCGAACAGCACAATCACCAGCAGCATCAGGGTGGTCAGGCTCATTTCCAGCGTCTGGTTGGCGACGGAAATCAGCACATAGCCTTGGTTGCCGGCCAGCATCGGTCCGGCGACAATCCCGGCGATCAGGGCCGCGACCAGGAGTAACAGTTTGATCATGCCGGATTCTCCTCAGTGCTCAGGGGTTTCACTTGCTGGCGCACGCGTTCGCCAATCGCCTGGGTCAGCAGAGGTTGTGATTTCAGCTTGTTCGGATAGCTGGCTTCGACGGTTTCCTGGGCCAGGGCGTCTAACGTCTTGACGAAGCTCTGGGCTGCCGGATCTTCCATATCGTAGAACTGCTCAGCCCAGTCTTTGGCCATCAGCAGCGATTTGCGGTACAGATCGCCCTGCTCGCGGTAGACAGCCTTGATCGCGGTCTCGAGCTTGGATTTGATGTTTTCCTGCAGGTAGAAGTCCTGCTTCGGTGACAGCAGTGGGATCACGCTGCCGTCACGGGTGCGGTAGGTGACAAAGTGCTCGCTGAAGTTTTTCAGCGAAGTCATCAGGTTGGCTTTCCAGTCATCCACAGAGTCGGACACCGTGGCGGTCTCCTGTGGGATCACTTCGGCCATCACGGCATTGGCCAGCGGCAGTGCCGGGACGGCTTCCTGCAGGCTGGTCAGGCGCAGGACCAGGCCGTCGCGGTCAATCCGGGCCACGGCTTTCAGCGCCGTGATATCGCTGTGCATCGCTTCGCGGATCGGGGTCAGGCTTGGATCGTTCAGCTCGGCAATCCGGTGATCGGCCGATTCCAGCAAAATTGTTGCGCTGGCGGTGTCATGCTCCAGCCATAGCTTGCGGCCGGCCATTTTCACCAGGTAGTCGGCTTCGGCCAGCAGCCAGTCGTTCGGACGGCGGCCTTTCATTTCCGACAGGGCCATTTGCAGGCTGGAGATCGATTTGTTTTGCTGCGACAGCGATACGTCGGTGCGCTGCAGGCTGCTCTCGACTTTGTTCAGGGTCGCTTGCTGGCTGGCAGAAATGTTGTCTTTCAGCTCGCCTTTCAGGTTGGCCAGCTGGAGCTCCAGTGCGGCCATTTTGGCGTTTTGGGTCAGAGTCTGCTGGTGGCCGTGGTAGTACAGGCCGGCACCGAGCGCGATCACCAGGGCAATGGCAATGGCACCCATTTTGCTGCCGCCTTTGGCTTCGGCGGGCTGGGCCGGGGGAGGAGTCTTCGCCTGATCTGCCTTATCCTTGGCAGTTTGGGTGTCAGGTGCTTGGGTTGGGGCACTTGATTGACCTGGCTTGTCCGTTGCGTTTACCGCTGCTGATTGTTTTTTCTCTGCAGGGTTTTCATTATTGCTTTTTTTATCAGTCATCCGATTTATCCCATCGTGCCTATCTTGCTTAGGGTTGTAAAAAGCTGGCGGTTCGCCGCGCTTCCCACCGTGGAAACAGTGCTGAAACCAAGCGCGTTGGCTTGCTCAGCAATGCGTTGGCTTGGTACGAAAAGGTGTCGCTGCAGAAACCAAGCCTTGTCATGTTCTGGAACCAAACGATATAGATATGCCAGTTGCTCGCTACTGGTGATCACTATGGACGAAACCTGTTGCGCCTGCCATGCCTGGCACAGTGCTGCGCCATCCAGCGGCAGCAGGCGGCGTTGGTAAGTTTCGCAGTAATCCACCTCGGCCCCACGCTGTTGCAGGGTTTGGGCTATCAACTCGCGGCCGCCGTTCCCGCGCAAGATCAGGATGCGGCGGCCATGGACCTGCGCCAGGGCAGGGAGGGCCAGCAATCCTTCGCTGTCGTTGCGGGTTTCGGGAGACAGGGCCGCTTGGCCGCTGCATGCCGAAAGCCGGGCAGCCGTTTTGTCTCCAACGGCCATATAATGCACGTTTTTTGGCCAGCTGGCACCTTGCGAGCGCAAGGAATTGTGCGCCAGATCTACTGCATGCGCACTGACCGCAATCAGAACATCGCCAGATTGCAGGTGCTCGAGCCGGGATTGGAGTGTTGACAGCTCATCTCCCGGGATGATCTCGAGCAGGGGCTGGGCAATGGCATGGATCCCCGCCGCGTTGAGCTGTTGGGCCAGCGCGTTGCCTTCCGGGGCCGGGCGGGTGATCAGGATCGTCATTAGTCGTCGCCGTATAACGCTTCCAGAATTTCTTTGGCGCCTTGGGCGAGCAGTTGGTTCGCCAGCTCAGTGCCGAGAGCTTCGGCATCGGCGACAGGGCCACGGATCTCGCCCCGGACAATTTTGCTGCCGTCCGGCTCGCCCACCAGGGCACGAAGCCAAATCTGATCGCCTTCCAGTTCTGAATAGCTGCCGATTGGGACCTGACAGCCGCCTTGCAGGCGGTTGTTCATCGCCCGCTCGCACAATACGCGGGTGGCAGTTGGGGTATGGTTAAGGGCATCGAGCAAGGTGCGGACGCGCGTGTCGTCGAGTCGGCATTCAATGCCTACCGCGCCCTGACCGACGGCTGGCAGGCTGGTTTCCGGTGCAATGGCGCTGCGGATGCGGTCGTGCATTTTCAGGCGCATCAGGCCGGCGCAGGCCAGGATGATGGCATCAAACTCGCCGTCATCGAGCTTTCTCAGCCGGGTGTTGACGTTGCCGCGCAGATCTTTGACCACCAGATCCGGGCGCTGGGCGCGTAGCTGACACTGGCGGCGTAGGCTGGAGGTGCCGACGACGGCACCGGCCGGCAGATCGGCAATGTTGTCGTAGTGGTTGGAGACAAATGCGTCACGCGGATCTTCACGCTCGCAAATGGTGACCAGGCCCAGACCCTCCGGGAAGTCGACCGGGACGTCTTTCATCGAGTGGACCGCAATATCTGCCCGGCCTTCGAGCATGGCCACTTCCAGTTCTTTCACGAACAAACCTTTACCACCGACTTTGGCCAGCGGGGTATCCAGGATGACGTCGCCTTTGGTGACCATCGGGACCAGCTCGACGCTCAGTCCCGGATGTGCCTGCTCCAGGGCATCTTTGACAAATTCGGCTTGCCACATGGCCAGCGGACTTTTGCGGGTGGCAATCCGGATCGGTTTATCACTCATAGAATCAGGTCCATATCATCATTTTCTAGGGTATCAGACTATCGTATCACTCCTTGAAAGTGATGGTAATTCGTATCTGTGGCTCAGTGCGGTGGCGCAGTATTGTCTTGCCATTGGTTTTAATTAATGTGATATTTGTCACATAAGATCACTGCGTCGAATTCATGACAATCCTGTCACTGGCGGTTTAGTGAGTTTGGGCTAAGTTGAGGATGAGTCAGGGTTACGGATGGGCCTGGCAGGCATGAGATCAGTCGGCATACCATTCATAAGCTGTCATAATCTGACACTATCTTTACGGTCAAAGTAAAAACTGTTAGATTGATCACGTTTTTGCTCCGGTGTAGCCCAGTGCTGCATGACGAATGACAAGATTTGGGCCGCTCTCAAGCTGGCAGCTCTTGGAAGAGTAATTTGCACAATTTTATCGAGACACTAAAACGCAGACTGGATCAGCTTAACCAGCTCCGGCTGGAACGTGCTCGTGCGGCCATGACGGCCCCATCCGAGCAGGTGTTTAATTTGCTGACTGCGCTGCTGCATTACAATCATCCGGCTGTGCCTGGCTATGTTGATCAGGCGGTGCCGGTCGGGATTGCCGATTTTACTGTGTCTGATGCGCAGCAGCAGTTTATTGATGATTGTGGCCTGACTCATCAAACCACCATTGCTCCTCCGGAACTGGCCGCGTCGGCTGCGCCGATCCTCGGTCTCTATGCCATGGGCAGCACCTCGTCGCTGGGCCAGAGCCTGACCAGCGATCTCGATATCTGGGTCTGTATTCGCGCCGATCTGTCTGCCGAAGGGCGCGAGGCGCTCGAGAGCAAGTGCGCGCTGGTGTCTGAATGGGCGATGGCCCAGGGCGTCGAAGCCAATTTCTTCCTGATTGATCAAAATCGTTTCCGCGACAACTTCTCAGAAGCCATGACCGGCGATAACTGTGGCTCCAGCCAGCATTTGCTGCTGCTCGATGAGTTCTACCGCTCGGCGGTCCAGCTCGCCGGCCAGCGCCTGCTGTGGTACATGGTGCCGCCGGAGATGGAGGAGTGTTACGACGACTATCTCCATTACCTGGAAAGCAACGGGTATATCCGTCGTGATGAGTGGATTGATTTTGGTGGTTTGAGCCGGATCCCGGCCGAGGAATACTTCGGCTCCAGCCTGTGGCAGTTGTATAAAAGTATCGACTCGCCGTATAAGTCGGTGCTCAAGGCGATTTTGCTTGAAGCCTACTCGTGGGAATACCCGCATACCCAGCTGCTGAGCTTAGATGCCAAGCGGCGCTTCTTCGCCGAAGATCGCACCGAATACTGTATGGATGCCTACTTCCTGATGCTGGAGAAGGTGACCCGTTATCTCGAACGGATCAATGACCATCGCCGGTTGGATCTGGTTCGGCGCTGTTTCTATCTCAAAACCCATGAAAAACTGACCCGCGAGCCGTCGCTGGGCTCGGTGCCCTGGCGCCGCGCTGTGCTCGAAGAGCTGACCGGGGGCTGGCAGTGGCCGCAACCGGTGTTGCAGGAGCTGGACAACCGCCGTAACTGGAAGGTCGAGCAGGTCAAGCGAGCCCACAACGAGCTACTTGATGCGCTGATGCTGAGCTATCGCAACCTGATCCGCTTTGCCCGGCGCAATAACATCACCTCGGCGATCAGCCCGGAAGATATCAGCATCCTGGCCCGCAAGCTGTACGCGGCGTTCGAGGTGCTGCCGGGCAAAGTCACTTTGCTCAACCCGCAGATCTCGCCGGATTTGCATGAATCTGACCTGACCCTGATCCAGGTCCCGGCCGGGCGAACCAATGCCGCGGGCTGGTATCTCTACAAGCACTCGCTCGACCCTTATGCGATCCTCGGCCAGCCGTCGCTGGAGCATAACCGCTACCTGAGCAAGCTGGTGGCGTGGGCCTATTTCAACGGCCTGCTGACCGAATCGACCTGCTTGCATACCGTGGTGCGGGATGCGGCGCTGGACCTTGATAAGCTGTATCAGCTGGTCAGTGACATTCGCAATACTTTCCCGATCCGCCGGCCGCAGCCGAGTCTGCAGGCGCTGTCGAGTCCGTGTGAGATCCGCCAGTTGGGCCTGTTTATCAACCTGGAAAATGACCCGACCACGGCGCTGAAAAACCGTGCGGTGAAGTTTGACTTTAAAAATACCGATATCTTCAGCTACGGCGTGGATCAAACCTGCCTGGTCGGCAGTGTCGACTTGGTGTATCGCAATTCCTGGAATGAGGTGAGAACCCTCAACTTCAGCGGCGAGAATGCAATGCTGGATGCGCTCAAGACGGTGCTGGGCAAGATGCACCAAGATGCGATTCCGCCGGAATCGGTGGATGTGTTCTGTTACAGCAAGCACATGCGCGGCCTGATCCGTAACCTGGTTTACCAACTGGTGGCCGAATGTATCGAGCTGCGGCTGAAACCGGTCGAGCAGGAGAAGCGCCGCCGCTTCAAAGCGATCCGGATTGGTGAACAGACCCACGGCCTGTTTTTCGAGCGCCGCGGGGTATCGGTGCAGAAGCTGGAGAATTCGGTCGATTTCTATAGCTGTATCTCGACCAACAAGCTGTTTGGCTCGGCCAACCTGGTGATGGGTAAAACCGATGAACCGCACCCGCCGGAAATCGTCGACGCCTACGCCAGTGAAGGGCTGATCCAGTTCTTCTTCGAAGACTGCGACAGCGGCTATAACATCTATATTCTTGATGAAGCCAACCGGGTGGAAGTGTATCGCCAGTGCTGCGGCGATAAGGACGAGATGGTGCACGGGGTAAACCGGTTCTATACCTCGGCCCAGGATCGCTTTAGCTACAGTGCCAACTTTATTAATTTTAACCTGCCGCAGTTCTATGACATCGTCCATAACGACGGCGGGGAGCCCCAGGTGATCCCGTTCAAAGGGGGCCAGCAGCCCGCGCGTCGTCCGGAGAGCCAGGCGGCCCCGGAGATGATGACGATGCCGGCGTCGTCCCGCCAGCTGGGATAAAGCCTGAGAGAAACAAAAAGCGAGAGCCGGGCTCTCGCTTTTTGTTGTTCAGGGATTTGCTCGGGATCTACCAGCTGACCGGCTCTTCAGCGTGCAGTGAGCACTCCTGTTTGACCAGGGCAATCAGCTCGTTGCCGCTGCGGGTGCAGCGCCATTCGCCGTTTTGATATTTGAAGTGATAGCCGCCGGATTTGGAGGCCAGCCAGATTTCATGCAGCGGCTCCTGGCGGTTAATTACGATTTGGCTGCGGTTTTCAAATTCCAATGTCAGTACGTTGCCCGTCGTCTCGTATTCGATGTCGGCACCGGACTGATCGATGCCTTCTTCGATGTGCATTAGCACTTCATCGGCCAGCTTATGAAATTCTGTATCGTTCATCCCATTGCGTCCTATTGCTTTTCCGAGTGTTGGTGCGATTATAGAGGGCATTGAAATGATAATCACTGGCTTTGAAACATGCGTAAAGGTTTATTGGCGATTTTTGTTCTGGGGATCCTGGCTCTCACCGGCTGCGGTCAAAGCGGTCCGTTATACATGCCGGATGACTCAGAGCAGCAACAACAGCAACCGTAAACACTGCGATCAGACAGGGAAGAGACAACATTGGACTATTTTAATTACCAGCAAGACGGCCAGCTATGGGCTGAAGAGGTCGCGCTGAGCGAACTGGCTGAGCGCTATGGCACGCCCCTCTATGTGTATTCACGGGCGACGCTTGAGCGTCACTGGCGGGCTTTTGATCAGGCGGTTGCGGATCACCCGCACTTGATTTGTTATGCCGTGAAGGCGAACTCGAATATCGGGGTGCTGAATGTCCTGGCCCGGCTGGGCTCCGGGTTTGATATCGTCTCCCAGGGCGAGTTGGAGCGGGTGATCGCCGCCGGCGGCGATCCGGCCAAGGTGGTGTTCTCCGGCGTCGGTAAAACCGCGGCGGAAATGAAACGAGCCCTAGCGCTGGGCATTAAGTGCTTCAATGTCGAATCGGAGCCGGAGCTGATCCGCCTCAACGAGGTCGCGGGCGAGCTGGGCAAAGTGGCCCCGGTATCCCTGCGGATCAACCCGGATGTGGATGCCCAGACCCACCCGTATATCTCCACCGGCCTGCGGGATAACAAGTTCGGGATTGCCTTTGAGCGTGCGCCGGAAGTCTACCGCCTGGCGCATAGCCTGCCGCACCTCAAAGTCACCGGGATGGACTGCCATATCGGCTCACAGCTGACGGCGCTGGATCCTTTCATCGATGCCACCGATCGCCTGCTGGCGCTGATTGATACCCTCAAGGCCGAAGGGATTGAAATTGACCATCTGGATGTCGGCGGCGGCCTGGGCGTGACCTACAGCAGCGAGCAACCGCCGGAGCCGGCGGCCTATGCCTCGGCCCTGCTGGCCCGTCTGACGGATCACCCGCAACTGGAGTTGATTTTCGAACCGGGCCGGGCGATTGCCGCCAATGCCGGGGTGATGCTGACCCGGGTGGAATACCTCAAGCACACTGAGCACAAGAATTTTGCCATTGTCGATGCGGCGATGAACGATCTGATCCGCCCGACCCTGTATCAGGCCTGGCAGGATATTATCCCGGTCAGCCCGCGCGAAGGGGCGGCTGTGATTTATGATTTTGTCGGCCCGATCTGCGAGACCGGGGATTTCATCGGCAAAGATCGTAGCTTGTGTCTGGCGGAAGGGGATCTGCTGGCGGTGCGTTCGGCCGGGGCGTATGGGTTTGTGATGGCGTCCAACTACAATACCCGGGTCCGGCCGGCTGAAGTGATGGTCGATGGCGAACAAAGCCATCTGGTGCGCGAGCGTGAAACCCTGGCGCAGTTGTGGCAGTCTGAGCATATCTTACCGCAATAACGAGAACGGACTTCATGCAGATCAACTTTTCCAAAATGCATGGTTTAGGCAACGACTTCATGGTAGTCGATTGCGTGACCCAGAATGTGTTCTTCTCGCCTGATGCCATTCGCCGCCTGGCCGATCGCCATCGCGGCATTGGCTTTGATCAGCTGCTGGTCGTCGAGCCGCCTTATGATCCGGAAACGGATTTTCATTACCGGATCTTCAATGCCGACGGCAGCGAGGTGGAGCAGTGCGGCAATGGTGCGCGCTGTTTTGCCCGCTTCGTGTGGATGAAGGGGCTGACCAACAAATACCATATCTCCGTCAGCACCAAGGGCGGCAAGATGGTGCTCAAGCTGGAAAATGACAATCAGGTCACGGTCAATATGGGCGTGCCGGTGTTCGAGCCGGCCAAGATCCCGTTTCGCGCCAAGCAGGCGGAGAAAACCTATATTCTGCGCGTTGGCGAGCAAACCGTCTTTTGCGGGACGGTCAGTATGGGCAATCCCCATTGTGTGACCGTGGTCGAGGATGTGGCGACCGCAGACGTCGACACCCTGGGGCCTTTGTTAGAATCCCACGAACGTTTTCCCGAGCGGGTGAATGCCGGCTTTATGCAGGTGATCAATCGCAACGAGGTAAAGCTGCGGGTGTATGAGCGTGGGGCGGGGGAAACCCAGGCCTGCGGCAGCGGTGCTTGTGCGGCGGTGGCGATTGGCCACCAGCAGGGGCTGTTGGATGAGAAAGTTAAAGTCAGCCTGCCGGGCGGCGATTTGCATATTCGCTGGCCGGGTCCGGGCAAACCGCTGTACATGACTGGCCCCGTGGCCCATGTGTTTGATGGACAAATAGTATTATGACCGATGTATCCCAACTGGGCGAGCTGCCGATCGCGGCAGACGCTCCGTTGACTGATCAGGAGGTTGTGGCGTATTTGCGCGACCATCCTGATTTTTTTAATCGCCAGCCGGAGGTGCTCGATGCGTTGCAGGTGACGCACCACGAGCGGGGGGCTGTCTCCCTGGTAGAAATTCAGCTGACCCGGCTACGTCAGCAGGTGCGGGAGCTGGAAAGCGAAATTCGTGGCCTGGTGGCTGCCGCCGGCAAAAACAGCGAGCTGTTTGAGATTTTTGCCCGTGCCCAGCATCAACTGTTTCAGACCCACAATATCTATCAGGCGCTGGTGATTTTGGAATCGCTGGCGGAAAAGCTGAACCTGGAGGTCAGCCTCAAACTGTTTGACAGTTTTGACGACCATCTGTTTTTGGAGCGCAAAGCCTTTGAGCCTTTCCGGGTTGCGCATTTATCGCAGCGCCCGGTTTACCTAGGCCGCTTGCGCAAGCAGGAAAGTGAGCTGTTGTTTGCGCAGCCGCCGCATCTGGGCTCGTTTGTCGTCCTGCCGCTGGGCCTGGAGCAACCGATCGGGGTGCTGAGTTTTGCCAGCGCGGACGGCGGCCACTTCCAGCCGGCGATGGACACCCTGTTCGTCGAACAACTGGCACTGGTGTTGGCCCGATTGATTTATCACTGGGAATATACCCGCGAGGTGATCGATTGAGCCTGCCTGCCGGACTGGAAAAATCGCTGCTGCGCTTTTATGAATACCTGCGCAGCGAGCGGGAGCTGAGCCTGCACACCCAGCACAATTACAAGCGTCAGCTGACCACGCTGGCCGAGCAGTTGGTCGAGCTTGGCGTCACCGATTGGCAAACGGTCGATGCCAGCTGGGTCCGTCAGTTGGCCAGCAAGGGCATGCGCGATGGCCTCAAGGCCAGCAGCTTGTCGATGCGACTGTCGGCGTTGCGCAGTTTTCTCGATTACCTGGTCCACCAGGGCGAAATCAAGGCCAACCCGGCCAAGGGCGTGTCGGCACCGCGCAAAGCGCGGCCGTTACCGAAGAACCTGGATGTGGATGAGATGGATCAGCTGCTCGATGTTAACGAGGATGATCCGCTGTCAATCCGGGATCGGGCCATGATGGAGCTGATGTATGGCGCCGGCCTGCGCCTGTCGGAGCTGGTCAATCTCGATGTGCGGGATATCAGCCTCAGCAAGGGCGATATCCGGGTGATTGGTAAAGGCGACAAAGAGCGGGTGGTCCCGTTTGCCGGGCTGGCCCGGGAGTGGGTCGGCCACTGGCTCAAGGTTCGTGGCCAGCTGGCCGCCGGGGATGAGCCGGGGCTGTTTGTCTCCAAATTGGGGCAGCGGATTTCGACCCGTAATGTGCAGAAACGGATGGCCGAGTGGGGCCAGAAGCAGGCGGTGTCGAGTCATATCAATCCGCATAAATTGCGCCACAGTTTTGCCACCCATATGCTGGAATCCAGTGGTGATTTGCGGGCGGTGCAGGAGCTGCTCGGGCATGCCAACCTGACCACCACCCAGATCTATACCCATCTCGACTTCCAGCACCTGGCCCAGGTCTACGACGAAGCGCATCCGCGAGCCAAGCGGGGCAAGCGTTAACCATTCACCTCAAGGGTGATATTTCTTGATCCATTTTTGCAGAGGCAGCCATGCAGTTTTATCGTACCTTTCAGCCGCCCAAGGCGTTGACGTTTGATCTCGATGACACCCTGTACGACAACCGACCGGTGATCCGGCGGGCGGAGCAGGCAATGTATGACTGGCTGGCAGAGGTGCATCCGATCAGCCACGCGCTGACTCGTAAAGACTGGCTGCGACTCAAACTCAAACTGGCCGAGTACAACCCGCTGCTGCGTCATGATGTGACGCGCTGGCGCTATGAGCTGCTGAAAATCGGCCTGATGCAGCTGGGGTATGCCCAGACTCAGGCGGCGCAGGCGGCCGAAGCCGGGGTTCGACATGTGCTGGTGGTGCGTAACCAGGTTGACGTCCCGGCGGAAACCCACCGGGTGCTGCGTGAACTGGGTAAACGGGTGCCGATGCTGGCGATCACCAACGGTAATGTCGATGCCGTGCAAATTGGCCTCAGCCCGTATTTTTCACGGGTGCTGGTGGCCGGGCGTGATGGCCTGGCTAAACCGGAGCCGGATCTGTTTGCCCAGGCCGTGGCCCTGTTGGGTGTACCGGCGGCTGATATTCTGCATGTCGGCGATCATTTGGTTACGGATGTTGGTGGGGCAAAACTGCACGGCATGCAGGCGTGCTGGCTCAATGATCAGCAGCGCCAGCTGAGCCGGGAGCCAAAAGCCAAATGGCTGCCGGATGTGGAAATTCACCACCTGTCCCAATTGCTGGATTTGGTTTGAACGACCCGGCAGGCAGCAACATCAGCCGGTGAAAAGAAGGTAACAAAGAAGGCGATCTTCGGATCGCCTTTTTGTTTTCCGGATGTTGTCAGACGGGCTATTCCAGCAGGCTTTGCTTGCTCTCGCGGCGGAAGAGCTGGTCGACGGAGATCAGCCCGGCGCCCCAGAACACATTCACCAGCAGCATCATTCCCCATAGTTGATGGTCATAGAATCCACGTTCCCACAACAGCGGGTAAGAAATTACCGCAATGATATTAAAGACAAATAGCGCCAATGCTGCCGGGCGGGTCAGCAAGCCCAGCGCCAGAAAGACCGGCAGGATCAGCTCGGCGCCGGTACCGAGGTAGGCAGCCCATTTCCATGGCAGCAGCGGTACCTGGTATTCAAACTCGAACAGGTACAGGGTGCTGTCCCAGCTTGAATATTTGATCAGGCCGGAGTTGAAGAAGACCCAGGCCACCCACAGCCGGGTAAACAGCAGCAGCAAGGGCGTGAGCGGCTCGCTGATCCGCTGTGCCAGGTGGTCAATCTGTTGAATGATATTCTGCATTATGCTTCTCCCTGTGGCAGACCTTGAATATCGGAAAAAACCTGTTGCTGCACCAATGCTCCCAATTCAGCCAGCATGGCCTCGGAGGCCTGACCCAGGCCCTCGCCGCGCAGGCTGAGGCGAACCAACCCTGTCCCCGCCGGGCAGGCGCGGATCACGGCAACCTGATCCGGACGATGCTGGATCACGGCTGACTCTGTCTGGTTGATATCGATAGCCTCGATTTGGTTGCTGGTGATCATCTGCCACAGAGTGGCGACCGGGTAGTCGGCATCCAGGCAAAACGTGGCTTCGGGTACGATGAGCTGTAGCCGGGCAAAATCGTCCGCATTGCTGCTGGCGAGCGATTGCAGTTTGGCAAACGGAAAGGCATGGCGTGAGACCGGGGCGTGACCGGCCTGGTCAACCAGCCATTCGAGCCGGGCCAGGTCAGCCAGATAGGGCACTGCTTCTGTCAGTTCAGCAAACTGGCCGATGGTGTCCGCGAGCCCCGCGCCGTAATGGCTGACATCACCGTGCTGCAACGGGTGACTCAGGATATGCTGGCGGGCCAGTTGGGCAAAACAGGTGTCGCCGACGACGGCTTTGACAGCCGGGTAAGTCGCTGCCAGCACCTCGGACAGGCTGATAATAAAATTATTGCGATAGAGCTGGAGTCGCTGCTCGGCGGTAAAGGTGCCGTCTTCAACCTGTGTTGCCACCGGGCTGGGCTGGTAATGTAATGCTGCGGCGAAGTCCTGTTGCAGCTGTCGCAGATCAGGGGGCGATAAGGGTGTCATGCGGGGCCTCCTGGCGCAGAATGTGTCGGGCTTTATCGGCTTCAGCCAACAGGACCGGCAGTTCGGGGATGTCCAGGTCCCACTCGATCAGGGTCGGGACCGCACCGTGTAGGCGGAGCCAGTCGCGGTAGAGCTGCCAGACCGGTTCGCTCACCGGCTTACTGTGGGTATCAATCCAGATCTCGCCGGCTTCGAGCTGCTTGACGGTGAACCCGGCGAGGTGAATTTCTTTGACCGCTGAGGCGTCCAGGGCGGCCAGATAAGTGTGGCAGTCGAAGCCATGGTTAAACCCGCTGACGTAGATGTTGTTGAGGTCGAGCAGCAGCCCGCAGTCGGTGCGTTGCTGGACCTGGTGGAGAAACTCCCATTCGGGCATCTCTGCATGGGTAAAGCGCAGGTAGCTCGACGGGTTTTCAATCAGGATTTGGCGGCCGAGAATATCCTGCACCTGGCCGACTTTGTCGCAAAAATGATGCAAGGCTTGTTCGGTATAAGGCAGTGGCAGTAAGTCATTGAAAAATTGGCCGTTGATTGAGCTCCAGCTGAGGTGGTCGGAGACGGCCATCGGGTTGAGCTCGTCCACCAGTTGTTTGAGCTGGCTTAGGTGCCGGCGATCCAGCGGGTCGGCTGAGCCGAGGGACAGGCCGATGCCGTGACAGCTGATCGGGTAGTTTTCGGCAATTTGCCGCAGTTGCTGCCGGGCGGCAGAGGTCGGGTTAAAGTAATTCTCGCTGTGGATCTCCAGCCAGCCAATCGCCGGTTGCTGATCGAGAATCTGGGTCAGGTGGGGGGATCGCAAACCGATCCCCACCAGGTTCGACGGTGACAGATGCATTATTTAGACTCGGTTGAACCACCGGCCAGACGATCACACAGGCCCTTCGGCACCATGATAAAGGCATCTTTCTGGCCATCGACTTTAGAGGTCCCGGCACAGGAGCTGGTTTTGGTGGCACAGTCATTTTTACCGGCTTTGGCAACGCCGTAGCATTTTTCTTTGGCTTCGGCAGCAACGGCTGTGGCCGTGGTGGCCGCGGTGCCTGCCAGTGCAATGAGACCAGTGACGGCAGTGGCAAGGGCGATATTGGTTGCTTTGTTCATGATGTTTCCTCTCTGGGTTGATTTTTCTACTGCTCGGCAGTCAGGGGTTACGGGTTGTTGTAACGGTATCGATAATGCTCTTGTGTCATAAGAAAGGGCTGGGTCGATTTTTATTTCACATGTTTTTAAAGTTTTTTTCTTAGGTGCAACATTCTGCATTTCCAAGCATAGAACAAAAGTTCGCCAGGACAATGCTTTGAATCTGACAAGTTATTCGTATGGTCGCCGTGGAATTTGGCCGGGAAAGGCGTGATCAAGTTCCATAAGGCATTCTCAATCTGAGCTGTTATAATCGTCGCCAGTGTATAAATAACCAGTAGGTAATGATGGACGCTTCACTCCTGTTAGATGGCCTGAATGACAAGCAACGCGAGGCGGTGGCTGCGCCGCTGGGGAATCACCTGGTGCTGGCGGGGGCGGGTAGTGGCAAGACCCGGGTGCTGGTCCATCGAATCGCCTGGTTGTTGCAGATCGAACAGGCGTCGCCGTACAGCATCATGTCGGTGACTTTTACCAACAAGGCGGCGGCCGAGATGCGCGGCCGGATCAATGCCCTGATGCAGGGCTCCTGCGCCGGGATGTGGAACGGCACCTTCCACGGCCTGTGCCACCGCATGCTACGTGCCCACTATCTTGATGCCCGGCTGCCGGAAGATTTTAATATCCTCGATTCGGACGATCAGATGCGCCTGCTGCGCCGGCTGATCAAGGCCCAGAACCTGGATGAAAAACAGTGGCCGGCCCGCCAGGCCGCCTGGTACATCAACGGTAAAAAAGATGAAGGGTTGCGCCCGAATCATATCGAGACCTTTAACGATCCGGTCGAGCAGGTCTGGTTGCAGCTCTACCGCGCTTACCAGGAAGCTTGCGATCGGGCCGGGCTGGTGGATTTTGCCGAGTTGTTGCTGCGCTCGTTTGAGCTGCTGCGCGATAACAAGCATATCCGCGAGCATTATCAGGCGCGCTTTAAGCATATCCTGGTGGACGAGTTCCAGGACACCAACAACATCCAGTTTGCCTGGCTGCGCCTGATGGCCGGCCCGGACTGTCATGTGATGATCGTCGGCGATGACGACCAGTCGATTTATGGCTGGCGGGGCGCCCAGGTGGAAAATATCCAGCGCTTTCTGCGCGACTTCCACAATGCCTCGACTATTTTCCTTGAGCAGAATTACCGTTCGACCGGCAATATCCTGAATGCGGCCAATGAACTGATTGCCCATAACAATGAGCGGATGGGTAAACGGTTGTGGACCGAAGGCGCGGAAGGCGAGCTGATCTCCCTGTATTCGGCTTTCAACGAGCTGGATGAAGCCCGTTTTGCTGTCGGCAAGATCAAAGCGTGGCGCGATCAGGGTGGCACGTTAAATGACACCGCGCTGCTGTACCGCAGCAACGCCCAGTCGCGGGTGCTGGAAGAAGCCCTGATCCAGGAAGGCCTGCCGTACCGGATTTACGGCGGCATGCGCTTCTTCGAGCGCCAGGAAGTTAAAGATGCGCTGGCTTACCTGCGCCTGTTATCCAACCGCAACGATGATGCCTCGTTTGAACGGGTGGTGAATACGCCGGCCCGCGGGATCGGTGATCGCACCCTGGACACTATCCGGATGGCGGCGCGCGATCGCGGCGCCACCCTGTGGCAGGCCAGTGTTGCCCTACTTGATGAGCAGGTATTGGCCGGCCGGGCGGCCAATGCCCTGCGCCGATTTATCGAGCTGGTGAATGCGCTCGAAGATGACACCTGCGAGCTGCCGTTGTTCCAGCAGACCGACGAGGTGATCCGCAACTCGGGCCTGCGCGCCATGTATGAGCAGGAAAAAGGTGAGAAGGCCCAGGCCCGGATTGAAAACCTGGAAGAGCTGGTGACGGCGACCCGCCAGTTTGAAGTGCCGGAAGAAGCCGAAGATCTGTCGCCGCTGGCAGCGTTCCTGTCCCATGCGGCGCTGGAAGCCGGTGAAGGCCAGGCCGATGAGTTTGAAGATGCGGTCCAGCTGATGACCATGCACAGCGCCAAAGGGTTGGAATTCCCGGTGGTGTTTATGGTTGGGGTGGAAGAAGGTATGTTCCCGAGCGCCCGCACCAGCGAGGAAGTCGGCCGTCTCGAAGAAGAGCGCCGGTTGTGTTACGTCGGCATGACCCGGGCGATGCAGAAACTCTACATCACCTACGCGGAAATGCGTCGGCTATACGGCAAGGACAACTTCCATAAGCCATCGCGCTTTATTCGCGAGATCCCGTCTGAGTTTGTCGAAGAAGTGCGGATGAAGGCTCAGGTCTCGCGTCCGGCCAGCAGCGGTCGATTCAGCCAGACCCAGGTGAATGAAAACTTCAATCAGACCGGGTTTAACCTCGGCCAGCGGGTGATGCATCCGAAATTCGGTGAAGGCACCATCATCAACTTTGAAGGCAGTGGTGCCCAGAGCCGGGTTCAGGTCGCTTTCAACGGTGAAGGGATCAAGTGGCTGGTGACCCAGTACGCCAAGCTGGAGCCGATGTAAACACGGCGTTCAGATGTGTGACATCGGCGCTGTGCTGACATCGCGATCCGCCATTGAAACAGCCCGCAGACGAAATGTTTGCGGGCTTTTTGTTGGATCCGATGCGTGGTAGCCGCGTGGCTTACTGCGCCAGCACCTCCCCTTCTCGGCGGGGATCGGCGGCCCCGCTCAGGCGTTTGCCGTCAATCCGGATCGCCTGGACCCCGGAGTTGAGATCTTTCACTTTGATCTCAAAGCCCAGTTGCTCCAGCTTGGGAGCCCACTGCTCGGCGCCGGTGCCTTGCTCGAGCTCAAACGCGCCGAAGCGGTTGTTCATGTTCGGCAGGTTGATCGCCTGTTGCAGATCCAGATCCCAGTCCAGGTGGCCGACCAAAGTTTTGGCCACATAGCCGATGATCTGGCTGCCGCCCGGGGAGCCGATGGCCAGCAGCGGCTGGTTATCTTTCATCACGATGGTCGGGGCCATAGACGAGCGCGGCCGTTTGCCGGGCTCGATCCGGTTGGCAATCGGCTGGCCGTCGGCATGGCTGCGGAACGAGAAATCGGTCAGCTCGTTGTTGAGCAAAAAGCCGCGGACCATCAGCCGCGAGCCGAAGCCGTTTTCGATGGTCGTGGTGATGGAGACCACATTGCGGTCGCGATCGACGATTGAGAAATGGCTGGTCGACGGCAGCTCGAGCGACTCATCCGGGGCGTAGCGCATGGCATGGGTCCAGGCGGGCTGGCCCGGTGCCACGCTGGCCAGCGCCTTGTCGCCTTTGAGCAGGGTGGCGCGCTGTTCCAGATAGTCCTGCGCCAGCAAGCCCTGGGTCGGCATCGGCACATAATCGCTGTCGGCCATGTACTGGCCGCGATCGGCAAAGGCCAGCCGTGAGGCATCGCCGAGCAGCCGCCAGCTGTGGACATCCTCCGGCCCCATTTTATCCAACGGATAGTGGCTGAGCATGCCGAGGATTTGCCCCAGGGTCAGGGCGCCGGAGCTCGGCGGGCCCATCCCGCACACCTGGTACTGGCGGTACGGGGCGCAGATCGGCTTGCGCTCTTTGACCCGGTAGGTGGCTAGGTCCATCACGCTGAGCACGCCTGGGTTGCCCTCGGCATTGCGCACGGTATCGACAATGTCTTTGGCTATATCACCCTGGTAGAAGGCGCTGGCACCGTGCTCTGCAATCCGGCGCAGGGTGTCGGCATAGGCCGGGTTGGTCAGCGTTTCCCCGGCCTGCAGCGGCTTGCCGTCTTCATGGAAGAAATAGGCGCGGGTGCTGGACCAGCGTTGCAGGCGCTCACGGTCCTGATCAATCAGCTTGGCCAGGCGCGGGCTGACGGTGAAACCGTTTTTTGCCAGCTTGATCGCCGGTTGGAACAGCTCCCGCCATGCCAGCTTGCCGAGCTTCTGGTGGGTATGCCACATCAGTTTGACCGTGCCCGGGGTGCCGACGGAGCGGCCGCCGACCACGGCGTCATAGAAGGCCAGGGGGGTGCCGTCACTGGCCTGGAACAGCCGTGGCGTCACGGCCAGCGGCGCGGTTTCCCGGCCGTCAAAGGTGGTCAGCTTTTCCTGCTCGGCATCCCAGTAGACCAGAAATGCGCCGCCGCCAATTCCGGAGGACTGCGGCTCGGTCAGGCCCAGTACCAGCTGGGTCGCGACCATGGCATCAATGGCGTTGCCGCCTTGCTTGAGGATCTCGGCCCCGGCCTGGCTGGCATAGGGATTGGCGGTGGCAATCATCCACTCGCTGCCGGTGATCAGCTGCTGCTGGCTCAGCCCGGTGCTGGCTTCCGGGGCAACCTGATCCGTGCTCTGCCCGGTTTGGGGATCCTTGGCCTGGGCGAGCGGGCTCAGCAGGCTTGCCGCCAGCAGCACTGCCAGGGGGTGTTTGTTCCATTCCATGGTCTTTTCCTTTTTCTTGGTGATTTCCTCAGATTAAGAGCGCAAGTGATAACTGTCTAATTCATGAGCATTTTTCTGTGCTCATTATCAAACATTCCAAGGGTCGCGCGTCGCGCTACAGTGGCAGCAGCCGCACCAGGATGGTGGCGCCAATGACCAGAAAGATCAGGCCGCACAGGGCATCGACGTAAGGGGTCCAGCGCCGCACCGTTTGCTGCACCCGCTGACCGGTCAGCAGCCAGGCGAGCAGGGCAAACCACAGGAAAGATATCAGCCACAGCAGGCTGATGGCGGTGATTTTGCCGGACGTCGACATCCCGGCCGGGATCAGGGTCGACAGCAGGCTGAGGAAAAACACCAGCGCCTTGGGGTTGAGGATATTGGTGGCAAAGCCTTTGGCCAGTGCCTGCTTGATGGTACCGACAGCGGCGACCGGCTCGGGGGCATTGTCTGTGACCGGGGTGTTGGTCTGGCGCAGGGAGGCCCAGGCACTGCGAGCTGCGCCGAGGCCGAGCCATAGCAGGTAGGCGCCGCCGGCACCCTGCAGCAGGGCAAACAGGGTCGGCTGCTCGCGGATCAGCAGACTGGTGCCGGTCAGGCTGAGGATCGCGTGCAGCAGGATCCCCAGCGACAAGCCGAGCGCGATAGTGACCCCGACCTGGCGGCCGTAGCGCCCGGCATTTTGTACCACCAGGGCAAAATCCGGCCCCGGGCTCATCAGGGCGATAAAATGGACAGTTAACAGGGTCATTAAGGTATGGACTTCGTTCATGCTGTGTTTCCGCAATTGATCACTGTCGTCATAGCATGCCCGGGCTCGCCAGCGGGCGCTTGTAAAAAATTCACACGCGCGGAAAGAATGCGGTTAGATCTCGGACGGGGCGACGCCGAAGGTTTGCTTGAAGGTGCGGGTAAAGTGGGCTTGATCGTAAAAGCCGACATGGTAGGCGACATCGGTACTGCTGTACCCGGCCTTGAGCAGAGCCATGGCATGCTCCAGCCGCAACCGGGCCAACCAGGCATACGGAGTCATGCCGGTTGCTTTTTTAAACTGGCGCAGCAGTTGCGACGGACTGAGATCGCACAGCCGGGCCAGCGTTTCTAAGCTGATTTTCTGATCCAGGTGGGCCATCAGGTAATCCCGCAACTGGTGCAGATCTTGACTGCCCAGGGCGGCCACCGCATTGGGGCGGAGCTGGCCGTAACGGCTGAGCAGGCGGGAGAAGAACTCCAGCGGCATGCTTTCCTTGGCGAGCTGCGGGAAATGTGGGTTGCTGAGCTGATCGTGCAGCTGGCTCAGCTGGCGAAACAGCGGCGGGTCGGTGATCAGGTTGCGTGGAAAATGGATCTGCTGCGGACCGGCCAATTCATTCGCCTGGTGATCGAGCCAGTCCGGGGTGATGCTGAACACTTTGACTTTATAGCCACGTTGGTAAGGCTGGCCGTCATGGATTTCGTCCGGCGGCATCATCACCATTTGCCCGGCCCCGGCCAGGTAGCGGGCGCCGTTGAAATGATATTCCTGCTCCCCTTCGGTGATTAGCCCGAGGTGGTAATTGAGGTGATAGTGTCGTTTGAAGGCAAAGCTCTGGTAGTGGGCATCAATCAGGTTGATGTCCGCGATGCAGGATTTGCGGTGGTTGACTGTGTTCATCCTGAACCTCGCCGTGGTGATCGTACGCTGACAGCCATTCAGTAGAGCATAAAGCAGCGGGGCGGGCTTGTAAAAAACTGACACCCCGCGGTGGACATGCTGCGCGGCTTAGCTGGCGCGCAGCTGTTTTCTGGCCTGGCGGTGGCCTTTGATGCCGTCAAAACTGAACAGGATCAGTGCCGCCCAGATAAAGGCGAAGGTGTAGCCTTTGTCGAGGCTGAAGGTTTCGCCGTAGATCAGGATGGCGAGCAGGAACATCAGGCTCGGGCCGATATACTGGAAAAAGCCCAGGGTGGAGAGTTTGAGCTTGGTCGCGGCACCGGTAAAGCACAGCAGCGGCAGGGTGGTGACAATCCCGGCGGCCATCAGCAGCAGGTTGGTGCCGATCGGGTTGGCGCGCCAGTCTGCGGTCGGACTGTCGGCAAACACCAGCACGTAGACGGCGGCCAGCGGCAGCAGAATGCTGGTTTCCATGAACAGCCCGGTCTGGGCATCTAAGTTGACTTTCTTGCGCACCAGGCCGTATACCCCGAAACTGCTGGCCAGCACCAGGGCAATCCACGGCAGCGAGCCGAACTGGATCAGCTGCATGGCCACGCCACAGGCTGCCAGGGCCACGGCCAGCCACTGCAGCGGCCGCAGTCGCTCACCAAGAAAAACCATCCCGAGCAGCACATTGAGCAGCGGGTTGATGAAGTAGCCGAGGCTGGCATCGAGCATATAGTTGTGATTCACCGCCCAGATGAAGATCAGCCAGTTGCCGCCGATCAGTACCGATGAGGCGCACAGCATCAGCAGGGTTTTGCGCTGGCGCAGCACGGCCCGGACTTTGCCCCAGTTTTTTCCCAGTGCAATCAGGCCGGCGAGGAAGAAAAAAGACCAGATCACCCGGTGGCTGAGAATTTCCAGCGGGCTGACCTGTTGCAGGGCTTTGAAATAAATGGGCGCAATGCCCCACATGGTATAGGCAGCCAGGGCCAGGACGACGCCACGCTGCGTCTGTTGTTGTTCGTTCATCGGTACCCAGAATGTTAAGGAAAAGGAGTGGTCGCGTTAAAACGATTTTCTAACTTGTGATGTTCCGGCAGTATAAAACGTGATCCAGAACTGTGTCACCCGGAACTTTTTTCGGCAAATGCCGGGATACGCGGATGGGTTGATGCGGGCGGGGGTGAAAAATGGGCCGCCAGCCGGGGTGCCGGTACCATGACGTTCACATCCATGATCCGAATGGTATAGAATAGCCCGCTCGTTCATCAAAGAGTCCTCCTATGTCATCCAGCAGCGCCGCCGTTTGCCAGCCAGCATCGCTTTCCGCCAGTGAGCAGATCCTCCGGGATGTGTTCGGCTATCAGGCTTTTCGTACCGGGCAGCAGGACGTGATCGAGTCGGCGTCCGGGGGACAGGATTGTTTGGTGATCATGCCGACCGGGGGCGGGAAGTCGTTGTGTTATCAAATCCCGGCCCTGATCCGCGACGGGCTGACGCTGGTGATTTCGCCGCTGATCTCGCTGATGAAAGATCAGGTCGACCAGCTCCAGGCCAACGGGGTCGCGGCTGCGTGTATCAATTCCACCCTGTCGCGCGAGGCGATCCAGGACACTTTCCGCCAGATGCAGGCCGGGGAAATCAAGCTGGTGTATGTCTCGCCGGAGCGGGCGCTGAGCCGGGATTTCCTCGAACGTCTGCCCGAGTTGCCGCTCAGCTTGCTGGCGGTGGATGAGGCGCACTGTATTTCCCAGTGGGGACATGATTTCCGTCCGGAATATGCGTCGCTGGGGGCACTCAAGCAGTATGTCCCGGACCTGCCGATCATGGCCCTGACCGCGACGGCCGATGAAACCACCCGCCAGGATATTCTCTCCCGGCTGGCCCTGAGCGAGCCGCATGTCTATCTCGGCAGTTTCGACCGGCCCAATATCCGCTATACCCTGCAGGAAAAATACAAGCCGATGTCGCAGCTGATCCGCTATCTGGGAACGATGCGCGGCCAGTGCGGGATCGTATACTGTAACAGCCGCAAGCGGGTGGAGCAGATCACCGAGAAACTGTGCGAGAGCGGGATCCGGGCCGCGGCCTATCATGCCGGCATGGCCCATGACGAGCGGGCCCAGGTCCAGGAAAGTTTTCAGCGCGATGATATTCATATCGTGGTGGCGACAGTGGCGTTCGGGATGGGGATCAACAAGCCCAATGTCCGCTTCGTGGTCCATTACGATATCCCGCGCAATATCGAGTCTTACTACCAGGAAACCGGCCGCGCCGGGCGTGACGGCCTGCCGGCGGAAGCGGTCATGCTGTATGATCCGTCCGATCTGGCCTGGTTGCGCCGCTGCCTGGATGAAAAGGCCGACGGGGCCCAGAAGCAGGTCGAGAGTCACAAGCTCAACGCCATGGGCGCATTTGCTGAAGCCCAGACCTGCCGCCGCCAGGTGCTGCTGAACTATTTCGGCGAGTACCGGGAAGAGCCGTGCGGCAACTGCGATATCTGTCTCGACCCGCCCAAGCGCTTTGCGGCGCTGGAAGTGGCGCAAAAAGCCCTGTCCTGTGTCTACCGGGTCAACCAGCGCTTCGGGGTCAACCACGTGGTGGACGTATTGCGCGGGATGCAGAATCAGCGGATCCGCGAGCTCGGCCATGACAAGCTGACCACTTATGGCATCGGCCGCGAGCACAGCCATGAGTTCTGGGTCAGTATCCTGCGCCAGCTGATCCACCGTGGCTATCTGATCCAGAGTATTGTCCACAGCTCGACGCTGCAGTTGACCGAAAAAGCCCGGGCGATCCTGCGCGCGGAAGTCGCGCTGGAGCTGGCGGTGCCGCGGCTTGATATCGCGACTCGCAGCGCCAAGAGCGATAAGCTCGCCAACCGCCATTACGACAAGAAGCTGTTTGCCAAGCTGCGTAAACTACGTAAGGCGATTGCCGATGAGGAAGATTTGCCACCGTACGTGGTGTTTAACGATGCCAGCCTGATGGAGATGGCGGAGATCCTGCCGACTTCGTCTGGTGAGCTGCTGGCCGTCAATGGCGTCGGCCATCGCAAGCTGGAGAAATACGGCGAGGCCTTTCTGACCCTGATTGAAGAGCACCTGACCATCGGCGACGAAACCTATTAACGCATTAATATTCACAGATAGATAAATTCACGCAAGATCACCGATGAACCAAGGAGTGCCTATGACCAGCTCGACAGAACTGGCTTTTACTTGCTGCGAACTCGACCTTGAGCAGGGACTGCTGCTGATTGACGGCCCGAGTTTTGATTTTGATGATTTCCCGGTCGTTGCCGAGCAATTGCTGCAACAGCTGGATGCAACCGTGGTTGAGCGCGAATGCAATGCCGATCTCCACCTCTGGTTGATCGACTTTGAAGGTTGTCGGCTGATGCTCAAGGGCGAGCACTACAGCGGGGCCATGTGGCTCGAAGGCATGGCCGGGGATGCAGCAGACACCCTGCAGTTTCTCGCCACTTTGCTGAGGTAGCGATAAGTCGGGCCGAGGGCAAGCGTTTGCGTCGGAGCCCGGGCTGATCCGGGGCTAGGCAAGCAAAATGGTTAAGGTATAATCGCCCGCCTGGTTGCCGCGGTACAGTGTGCCGACGGTGTTTTGGGTTCCCTCTCCCCCAATGACAAAAAGGTCTCAATATGACTACGTCTCAATTTTCTCTCGCGCAACAGCGCAAAGCCCTTTCGTTTCTGGTTGCTTTTCACCTGCTGATCATTGCGTCGAGCAACTATCTGGTCCAGCTGCCGTTTACCGTGTTGGGTTTCCATACCACTTGGGGCGCCTTTTCTTTCCCGTTTATTTTCCTGGCCACCGATCTGACGGTGCGGATTTTCGGCGCTGCGATGGCGCGTAAAATCATCCTGCGGGTCATGGTGCCTTCGCTGGCGATTTCCTATGGGTTGTCGGTGCTCTTCTATCAGGGGGAGTATCAGGGCATGGCGCAATTGGGGGAATTTAACCTGTTTGTTGCCCGGATCGCGATTGCCAGCTTTATGGCTTACCTGCTGGGGCAGATCCTCGACGTCTCAGTGTTTAACCGCCTGCGCCAGTGCAAGCAGTGGTGGGTGGCCCCGAGCTGCTCAACCTTGTTTGGCAATGCGCTCGATACCGTGGCGTTCTTCGCGATTGCCTTCTACCATAGCCCGGATCCGTTCATGGCCGAGCACTGGGTGGAAATTGCGCTGGTGGACTATGGTTTCAAGCTGATCATCAGCTTAGGTCTGTTTGTGCCGATGTACGGTGTGTTGCTGAATTACCTGATCAAGCGCCTGACCACCCTGACGCCGCAGGGGGCTCCCCAGCGGGAGCTGGTCTAAGTTACACGCAAGCCGGCGGAGGCCGGCTTTTTTGTGCCAGCGCCTCTCACAGTTGAAGTCAATGAAGGAGATGAAGATGAAAATCCGTCAGGCCAGTATCGCTGAAGCTGCCGCAGTGCTGGCTCAGATTGAAGAGTTTGCCTACCCGGCAGATGAAGCGGGATTGCAGTCCCGGCTGCAGGGACATCGGTCGTTAATTCTGATCGCCGAGATCGAAGGGCAGCCGGTGGGCATTAAAATTGGCTACGCCCTGTCGGAGACCTGTTTCTACAGCTGGCTGGGCGGCGTGACGGCCGAGGCGCGTGGCTACGGGGTGGCTCAGGCCTTGCTGACCGCTCAGGAAACCTGGATGCGTGAGCAGGGCTATGTTGAAGTGCGGGTCAAATCCCGCAACCGTTTTTCGGCGATGCTGCGGTTATTGCTCCGAAACGGCTATCAAATCGAACATCTCGAGAAAAAAGATGGTTTGGCAGACTATCGGCTGCATTTCATCAAAGATCTTTTTATATCAGAAGGTTAGCTCTGAATGTTTCTGCGTGGCAGCCGGGGGCTTGGGCGGTGTCCGGCGATGAGCACAATAAATGACAATAATTCTCAATAAAAAGCTTGCATCTCAAATGAGAATGGTTATTATTAACTTGCACTCAGCGAGAGGGAATCACAAACACTCTCTTGTTTGAAGGCACGACATTGCTCACATTGCTTCCAGTGTACTTCAGCGACGGTCTGGGTTTTTAGTGTAGGGCTGAAAACCAATCACCAATTCTGCTGAGCGGCGCATCCGGTTGGACGACCAACCACAAGGAGCGCCGCCTTTTCTTTTTCTGGGACCCGGAAAATCAACGCCGGATCTATGTTGCCCGCTTAAGCCAGCTTGACCAATTCCTGCACCAGCTTATTGATCCCGCTTGCCGCTTCCGAGACGCTGCCCGCCAGCATGTAGGCCGGGGTGGTGAGGATCTTGCGCTGTTGATCCAGCACATAATCATCTACAGGGCAGACCACGTGCTCGCCGCCCATCTTGCTAAAGGCGCTGGCCGTGTCCGGATCGTTGCCGATCGTCCCCCGGGCACCTTCGCCATAGATCGTCGGGATCAAGGTCGGGGCAATGCAGAGGTAGGCGGCCGGTTTTTCTTCCCGGGCAAACTCCTGGCACACCCGCTTGACCTCGCTGTTGACCTGGCACTTGGTACCGGCCAGGGCAAAGTCAGACAGGTTCTTGGCGACCCCGAACCCGCCCGGCAGCAGCAGGGCATCATAGTCGACGGCCCTGAGGTTGACGATATCATCAATGTTGCCGCGGGCGATCCGAGCGGCCTCAACCAGCACATTGCGGGTCTCCGGCATCTCTTCGCCACTGATATGATTGATCACATGGTGCTGGGCAATGTTCGGTGCGAAGCAGTGCCAGCTGGCACCAGCCTGTTCGATCGCGAGGAGCGCGAGGACAGATTCGTGGATTTCTGCCCCGTCAAAGACGCCCGAGCCGCTCAAAATAACTGCAATTTTCTTCATGCTGGTCTCCTTTCTCATCAATTTTACGTGTTTCTGCTCAAAGATATGCTTATTTCAGATCGAACTGTTAACTTTTTCCACAATTAATGATCATTTGAGGATCGAGGATCCCTGATGAGGTGATCTCATAAGTTTATGATTAGAAAGGGTTTGATTGGAAGTGTTTGATTTGGTTTTAATTTTGATCCACCTCGATTTTTTAAATACTAACAAAGTTATCCACAGGCTGGCGGGGTGAGGTGGACAACAACAGTTAACAGTTGACGGCTGTCGTGGCATTCTAAGGCCCTAACTCTTTCATCCCCCGGATATAAGAATCTCTTTATGGCAACTATTCCAGAAAATCCACTGATCCTGATTGATGGATCCTCGTATCTTTACCGTGCCTATCACGCGGCACCGAACCTCACGAACTCGGACGGTGAGCCAACCGGCGCAGTGTACGGGGTGGTGAATATGCTGCGCAGCCTGCTACGCCAGTTTTCCACAGAGCATATTGCCGTGGTGTTTGATGCCAAGGGCAAGACTTTCCGCGATGAAATCTATCCGGAGTATAAGGCGCACCGGCCGCCGATGCCGGATGATCTGCGCGGCCAGATTGAGCCGCTGCACGCGATTATCCGCGCCATGGGCTTGCCGCTGATCGCCGTGTCCGGCGTCGAGGCCGATGATGTGATCGGAACCCTGGCGACCCAGGCCTCGAAAGCCAATATGCCGGTGCTGATCAGTACCGGGGATAAAGATATGGCCCAGTTGGTGGATGAGAATATCACCCTGATCAATACCATGACCGGGGTGGTGATGGACTCGGAAGGGGTGGTGGAAAAGTTCGGCATCGGACCGGAGCTGATCATCGATTACCTGGCGCTGATGGGCGATAAAGTCGATAACATCCCCGGCGTACCGGGTGTGGGCGAGAAAACCGCCAAGGCATTGCTGACCGGCGTCGGTGGCCTGGATGCGCTGTATGCCAACCTCGATGCAATCCCGGCGCTGGGATTCCGCGGCTCGAAAACCATGCCGAAGAAACTGGCCGAGCACAAAGAAGCGGCCTATCTCTCGTATGAGCTGGCGACCATCAAGCTGGATGTCGAGCTGGATGTGACGCCGGATGAACTGCGCAAGGGTGAGCCTGATGCTGATGAGCTAACCCGCCTGTTCGGCAAGTTGCAGTTCCGTCGCTGGCTGGAAGAGATGCTGAGCGGCAGTGACGGCCGGATTGCCGCGGATGAAAGTGTTGCCGCGGCCGTACCGGAAACCCAGGCGGTGGCCCCGGTGATTGATCGCAGTGGTTACGAGACGGTGTTGGATGAAGCCTCGTTCAATGGCTGGCTGGAAATTCTGCAATCGGCTGAGGTGGTTGCCTTTGATACCGAAACCGATGGCCTGGACTACATGACAGCCAACCTGGTCGGGGTATCGTTCGCGGTGGAAGAGGGGAAAGCTGCGTATGTGCCGGTGGCCCATGACTACCTGGATGCGCCGGCCCAGCTCGATCGCGACTGGGTGCTGGCCCGGCTCAAGCCGCTGCTGGAAGATCCGAACCGGGCCAAGGTTGGTCAGAACCTCAAGTTTGATGCCTCGATCCTGGCGCGTTATGACATCGACATGCAGGGGATCACCTTTGATACCATGCTGGAGTCTTATGTGTTCAACAGTGTGGTCGGTCGCCACGATATGGACAGCCTGGCGCTGCGCTACCTTGAGCACAAGACGATCAGCTTTGAAGAGATCGCCGGGAAAGGGAAGAAGCAGCTGACGTTTAACCAGATAGAGCTGGAGCAGGCCGGGCCGTATGCCGCAGAAGATGCCGATATCACCCTGCGTCTGCACAACCTGCTGATCGAGAAAATCAATGCCGACGACAAGCTCAAGTCGGTGTTTGAAACCATTGAAATGCCGCTGCTACCGGTCTTGTCCCGGATGGAGCGCACCGGGGTACTGATTGACAGCATGAAGCTGAGCACCCAGTCGGCTGAAATCGCGGCCCGCCTCGATGAGCTGGAGAAAAAGGCTTACGAACTTGCCGGGGAAGAATTTAATCTCAGCTCACCCAAGCAGCTGCAGGCGATTTTGTTCGAGAAAATGGGCTTGCCGGTGGTGAAAAAGACCCCGTCCGGTACCCCGTCGACCAACGAGGAAGTGTTGCAGGAGCTGGCGCTGGATTACCCGTTGCCGAAGCTGATCCTTGAATACCGCGGCCTGGCAAAGCTGAAATCCACTTACACCGATAAGCTGCCGAAAATGATTAACCCGGCCACCGGGCGGGTACACACCTCGTATCATCAGGCGGTAACGGCGACTGGTCGTCTGTCCTCAAGCGATCCGAACCTGCAGAATATTCCGGTGCGAAACGAAGAAGGACGACGGATCCGTCAGGCTTTTACCGCGCCGACCGGCTATAAGATCCTGGCCGTCGACTACTCGCAGATTGAGCTGCGGATCATGGCGCACCTGTCCGGTGACCAGGCGCTGCTGGATGCCTTCCGCCACGGCAAGGATATCCACGCCGCGACGGCCGCTGAGATCCTCGGCCTGCCGATTGATGAGGTCACCAGTGAGCAGCGTCGCCGCGCCAAGGCGATTAACTTCGGCCTGATTTACGGCATGAGTGCGTTTGGCCTGGCCAAACAACTGGATATGGGCCGTAACGAAGCCCAGGAGTATATGAATGTGTACTTCGAGCGCTATCCGGGCGTGCTGGAATACATGGAAAGCACCCGAACCTCGGCCAGCGAGAAAGGGTATGTTGAAACTCTGTTCGGTCGTCGCCTTTACCTGCCGGATATCAAATCCCGTAACGGAATGCGCCGTAAGGCGGCAGAGCGGGCAGCGATCAATGCGCCGATGCAGGGCACGGCGGCCGATATTATCAAACGGGCCATGGTGCTGGTGGATCAGTGGATCCGTGAGCAGCCGGCCGACCGGGTTCGCCTGCTGATGCAAGTGCATGACGAACTTGTTTTTGAAGTACAGGAATCTGAACTCGAGCGTGTATCGGACAGTATTCGTCAGCTGATGGAATCTGCGGCGGAACTGGCAGTACCGCTGATCGCCGATGCTGGTCAGGGCGATAACTGGGAGCAGGCCCACTAGGGAGTGTGGGCTCCGGATTGGGTCTGAACATCAGTATAGCTGGCCACGAGCCAGCTATTTTTTTAGGCGAATTAATCGCTGGTAAAGTTACCTGTCATTTAAGTTAGTTACGCAATGTTGAAAAAAAACTACAGAAAGGGCTTTTCAAATCTGAGCAATTGATATACAGTTATCGGCGTAGGGTACAGAGGTAAGATGTTCTATCTTTCAGACCTTTTGTTTCACGTTATTGGATTTGGCTGATTCAGCCGCCCTGGTCGATTGACCAGGGCGTTTTTTATTTCAGCGCCGGAAAAATCCATTCCCGCTTGTTGTTGTGTTCTGTTTGCTTTCCTTGATGTTCTCCCACGCTTGATCGGTGATGTGCTGCTGCAGTGCGCTACTGCGGGTTGATGCGTTATTTCTCTTCTATCTTCTGAAATTTGACTGGAATATCAGCAGTGTTTACCTAATCTGGGTTTCAACAACGACTACCGTCAGGAACACTAAGTGATGGGATCGGTGTAAACGCTGGCCATCCATGCCAACTGAGCCGCAGTGTATTTGAAACAATGTGCAACAAAAATATTAGAGTAATTACTTTAATCTCGGCTTGGGTTCGGTATAATCATGACTGCTTCTTGTTCATATTTGTTATTTGCCAGCGGGCTGACACGCCGGCTGCCAAGCACATCCATGACATCGCCACCTCCGCTTGAGGTGGCTTTTTTTTATCCGGCTATTGTCTATTCCGTTCATTAAAATGTAATAAACTTCCAGCCTGCTCAATGTGCGGCGCCCTTAATTTGTATAACAAAACAATGCGGGCCTGTTACACCGGCTGGGGGCAGGCTCATCGGGTTGGATACGGCAGGCGCAGGGTGGTTTGAAGGGGGCTGGGCGGCGGAAGAGCCGGGAAAAGGTGCGTTCAGGAACGGCACTCGCCTTGGGAAGACGAGTGCCGGACAGGGGGTTATTCGAGCGTGTCGGTATCGAGTCCGGTGTCGGCCATATCGAGCAGTGCCTGCTGGCGTTCCAGCTCCGGGGCAAACCAATCATCGAGTTTGCGGCGCACCTGATCGACGCCAATCCCCTTGAGCGAAGAGAAGGCTTCCACCTGAACATCGCCGCCAAAGGTTTTCACGGTCTCGCGAACTTTCATCAGTTGTTGCTTGCGGGCGCCGCTTTTCAGCTTGTCGGCCTTGGTCAACAAGACCAGCACCGGCAGGCGACTTTCGATCGCCCACATGATCATCTGTTGATCGAGATCTTTGAGTGGGTGGCGGATGTCCATCAGCACCACCAGGCCTTGCAGGCACTCGCGCTTTTGCAGGTATTCGCCCAACGACTCCTGCCATTTGAGCTTCATTTCCAGCGGCACCTGGGCATAGCCGTAACCCGGCAGGTCGATCAGGTTACAGCCCGGGATCACTTCGAACATATTGATCAGCTGGGTGCGTCCCGGGGTCTTTGAGGTCCGGGCCAGACTTTTCTGATCGGTGATCCGGTTCAGGGCACTTGACTTCCCTGCATTGGAGCGGCCAGCAAATGCGATCTCAACGCCTGTGTCGTTTGGCAAGTGACGAATAGTCGGTGCACTTGTGATAAAGCCGGTATTTCTATAGTTGAGAGTTTGATTCACTGTTAACTCCGTCAAGTCTTCATGTAGTCGACTGATTACTTTTATGTGAAATGGTGTAAAATGTGCGAAACCGTGCTCGCTATGTGGTCTTATTGTATACCATGTAACTGAGCATTACTTGTGGTACTGGAAGCTCAATAATTATAACGGAATGTCATGAAGAAATTAGCACTGATATTGACTCTTCTTGCCAGTTGCTCAGCCTGGGCCCAGGGAGATGTGGAAGCTGGAAAAGCAAAAGCCGCGACATGTGCCGCTTGTCATGGAGCAGATGGCAACAGCATTATGGCGCAATACCCGAAAATCGCAGGCCAGCATGCTGGCTACTTGGAAAAACAGCTGAAGGATTTCAAGCTGGCGATGAGTACCGGTGGAAAGCAAGGTCGTAACGATCCGGTGATGGGTGGAATGGCGATGCCTCTGAGTGAGCAGGATATGGCGGATCTAGCTGCTTACTACGCTTCGTTGCCAGTTTCTGACAACACGACGCCGGAGTCTTCTATTGAAATCGCCCAGACCCTGTATCGCTTCGGGGATGCTGAGCGTGGTATTGCGGCGTGTACAGCCTGTCATGGTCCGCGCGGTAATGGTACAAGCCTCTCAGGCTTCCCGAAAATTTCCGGCCAGAATGCCGAATATGTCAAACTGCAGCTGGAGAAATTCCGTGCCGGTGACCGCAGCAATGACATGAACGCGATGATGCGCTCGGTTGCCGCGAAATTGACAGATAAAGAAATTACCGCCCTGTCTCAGTACGTTGGTGGCCTACACTAAATAACCCGTTTCCAGTATACGTGAAATAAGGGCAGCCTCGGCTGCCTTTTTTCATGCCCGTTTTGCGGGAGGGCGGCGCAAATATGCGCATTTCGTATTCGGATCTGCTATGATACGCCGCTTCATTTTAAGCCGGATGACCAGGGCAGCCTGGGTGGTTCGGCGCGAAGGAGAAAGGAAGACATGCACACCTGCCCGCTGTGCCATTGCCCGTCGGCTGAGGCGTTTTTTGAAGATCGTCTGCGCGCTTATTTCCGTTGCCGGGATTGTGCGTTGATATTTGCCGATCCGGCGGCGCTGCTGGCCCCGGATGAGGAAAAGGCGGTCTATGATCAGCATGAGAACAACCCGGCGGATCAGGGCTACCGACGGTTTCTCAGCCGCCTGGCGGCGCCGCTGGCCGAGCGGCTGGGGCCTGCATCACGGTCCGGGCTGGATTTTGGCTGCGGTCCCGGCCCGACGCTGTCGGTAATGCTGTCAGAGATGGGACACCAGATGGCGATTTACGATCCGTATTTTGCCAACGAGCCGGCGGTACTGGCGCGGACCTATGATTTTGTCACCTGTACCGAGGCGATCGAACACTTTTACACGCCAGCGAAGGAATGGGCGCTGTTGCGCGACATGGTCAGGCCCGGCGGATGGCTGGGCCTGATGACCAAGCTGGCGACAGATGCCGATGCTTTTGCAAGCTGGCACTACAAGAACGACCCAACCCACGTGAGCTTTTTCAGCCGCGAAACGTTTCGCTTTCTGGCCCGGCGAGATGGCCTGAATGTAGAATTTGTTGGAAATGATGTAATTTTGCTGAGGAAAACCCAGTAATGACCCGTAAGAAAAAGAGCCGTAAACCGGGCTCAGAAGGCCCGGCTGTATTGACCCCGAAATCGACCAGCCAGCATGATCAGGATGGTCGCCTGCGCAAAAAAGCACGCAAGCGCAAAGGCCTGAAGTCCGGCAGCCGTCACTCCGACGCGGCAGTGGTCAATGGCCGCAGCCAGGGGCGGGCCAAAGATCCGCGCCATGGCAGTAAGAAGCCGGTGCCGCTGATCGTTGAGGCCAAGAAGCCGATGACCAAGAAAGATCGCCGTCTCAGCGCCGAGCAGGAGCTGGCGATGCTGGAAAATGATGCCCAGTTGATGGTATTGCTCGATCGCATCGAAGCCGGTGAGAAGCTGGGCGCCGGGCTGCAAAAGCAGGTGGACCAGAAACTGGATCGGATTGAGCAGCTGATGAGCCAGCTGGGCCTGTTGGAAGACGACGAAGCCGAAGTGGTGGTCGAAACGGCGCCGAGCCAGGAAGACGATTTGCTGGATAAATTTGAAAACATGGATTTTGACGATTTCGACAAGGAGTAAGCCTTGCAGAATTTGACGTTGTGGTTTGGACTGGCCAGCTCGGTGGTTGCCGTGCTGGCGGGGTATGCCGGTTATCTGCTGTTTAAACTTTATCAGCAGCACCAGCGCCATCAGGCCTTCTTGGCCCGGGCGGAACGCGTGCAGGCTGAGGGGATTGAGCAGCGCAATGCCAATATCATGGAAAGCGTGCTGATTATTGCCCAGGCCGGGAAGCAGGATGAGTGTGATATGTCGGAAGTTGCCATCCGGCTGTACAAGCTGATGGAAGTGCTGCAGGGGGATCGCCAGGTTGACTTTGCCAGTACGTACCCGGCTATGCACGAGCTCTACGAGGTGGTCAAGGATATGCCGCGCGGTGAAGCCCGCAAGACGCTGGAAAAGCGTGAGCGGATGAAGCTCGACATGATGCGAATGAAAGCCGAATCCCGGCTAATGAATGACATCAAACGCGAGCTGGACTTAGTCCTGGCCCTGAAGGCCTGATCCACCTACCTCTCAATGCCGCATCCCTGCGGCACGCGGTCTTATCTATACTGTAAGCTGACACCACAGTCCGGGCAGGTAAGGCCGCAAACTCTGAGCGAGTCATCATTTCCGCACACTGTAATAAGTAAAATATCTACATCTTTACTCAGTTGTGGCACACTTGGCTTTTGCAATTAACCCCAGAACAGTAGTGGAAATACGTCATGTCAAATGAGCAGATAATTTGGGATCAGGCGCTGATAGAAAAATACAACTATTCAGGCCCCCGCTATACCTCATATCCGACCGCCCTGGAGTTCCATGAAGCCTTTACCCCGGCGGAATTTGATATGGCCTGTACCCAGTATCCGGAGCGGCCGTTGTCACTGTATGTGCACATTCCGTTCTGTCACAAGCTGTGCTACTACTGTGGCTGCAACAAAATTATCACCCGCCATCAGCACAAGGCCGATCAGTACCTGGATGTCTTAGAGCTGGAAATCCGTCAGCGTGCCGGGCTGCTGGGCGAGCGTACCGTGACCCAACTGCACTGGGGCGGCGGGACACCGACGTTTTTGACCAAAGCGCAGATCAGCCGCCTGGTCGGATTGCTGCGCGAGCTGTTTACCTTTGCTCCGGATGCCGAAATCAGTATTGAAATCGACCCGCGTGAAATCGAGCTGGATATGCTCGACCACCTGCGCAGCGAAGGCTTTAACCGCCTGAGTATTGGGGTGCAGGACTTCAATAAAGAAGTGCAGAAGCTGGTGAACCGCGAGCAGGATGAAGCCTTTATCTTTGCCCTGGTGGCGCGTGCCAAAGAATTGGGCTTCCGCTCCACCAACTTGGATCTGATCTATGGGTTGCCGAAGCAGGATCAGGCGAGTTTTGCCAAGACGCTGCAGCAGGTGCTGACCATGAAGCCGGGGCGTCTGTCGGTGTTTAACTATGCCCACATGCCAGCCCTGTTTGCCGCACAGCGTAAAATTCAGGAATCTGATCTGCCGGCGGCGACCGAGAAACTGGTGATGTTGCAAGATACCATTGCGACCCTGACCGGTGCCGGGTATCAGTTCATCGGGATGGATCACTTTGCCCTGCCGGATGATGAGCTGGCGGTGGCGCAACGCAACGGGATCCTGCACCGCAACTTCCAGGGTTATACTACCCAGGGCGAGTGCGACTTGCTGGGGCTGGGGGTATCGGCCATTTCCATGATTGGTAACTGTTATGCCCAGAACCAGAAAGAGCTGAAGAAATACTACGCCAGTGTCCGCGACAAGCGGGAAGCCCTATGGAAAGGGGTGTCGCTCGACGGGGATGACTTGCTCCGGCGAGAAGTGATTAAATCGCTGATCTGTAATTTCCAGCTCGATAAAACCGAGATCGCATCCCGCTTTGACCTCGACTTTGACAGCTATTTTGCTGAAGATTTGCAGCTATTGCAGACTTTTATTAATGACGAGCTGGTCACGGTGGATGAGCGCGCGATCCGGGTAACCCTCAAAGGCCGGTTGCTGATCCGCAATATCTGTATGTGTTTCGATAAATACCTGCGCGATCGGGCGCGTCAGCAGCAGTTCTCCCGGGTCATTTAACCGGGAGCAGCACCAGCAAAATATGAAAAAGCCCTCATCCTGATGGGTTCAGGGTGAGGGCTTTTGCGATCAGTTGCCAAAAAAATTGACGGCGGCTAACAGCGCCAGCACACCGGCAGCAAAATGGCCCGGGCCATTGGCTGCCACTTCACTGACGGCAGGCAGCGCCACACTGAAAGTGAGAAGACTGTCCAGCATGATTGAGTCCTGAGTCGGTTTGTGGATCGTGAAGCTCTCCGGCAACCGGTCCGTTGGCACGCTATGGGGCGCGCAACCGGGCTGCTGAGGTGGAGAAAGTGGGCGTATTTTACGCAAAATCAGCCGAAATGAAATTGAAATCGTTCAAAAAACATCCGGCTGATTGCATTTTTTTAGCGGGCTGGATCAACGTTGTGCTGCTTTGTCCCGAAGTGCTTGTTTTTCGGCGTCGGACAGGAAAGCCACGTCTAGGCCGTTGATTTGCGCCTGGCGGATTTGTGCTTCGCTCAGGCCGGCTTGCGGCGCAGCGACGTCGTATTCATACGGCAGCTCAATCCCTTCAACCGCCGGATCATCGGTGTTCAGGCAGGCCAGGATGCCGTGATCCAGGAACTGCTTCACCGGGTGGCTGTCCAGCGAGGCGACCGTGCTGGTTTGAATGTTTGACGTCAGGCATGACTCAATGCCGATCTTGTGCTCGGCCAGATAGTCCATCAGGGCTGGATCTTCAATCGCTTTCACGCCATGGCCAATCCGCACCGCACCCAAATCGCGGATTGCCTGCCACATGCTCTCCGGCCCGGCGGCTTCCCCGGCGTGAACCGTGACCTGCAGGCCGGCATCACGTACTTGCTTGAAGTGAGCGACAAACTGATCGCCCGGCTGGCCCAGCTCATCACCGGCCAAATCGACTGCCACCAGGTTGTCTTTCTGGGTCAGCAGTGCATCGAGCTCCTGCTGACAGGCCTGGGTGCCGAAGGTGCGGCTCATGATCCCGATCAGGTTGGCCTGGACGCCGAAGTCGCGGCAACCCGCTTTGACGCCATCCACCACTGCTTCGACCACCCCGGCGATCGGCAGTTGGTGCTTCATCGCCATGTAGTACGGCGAGAAGCGCAGTTCGGCATAGTCAATTTGAGCGTTGAGTGCGTCTTCAACATTTTCGTAGGCCACACGACGGCAGGCATCCAGATCGCCCAGTACCGCAACGCCCCAGTCCAGCTTGGACAGGAAGGCGACCAGGCTCGGCTCTGCCTCGACGATCTGCACATGCGGGCGCAGGGACTCGATATCATGACCGGGTAAAGCCATGCCAAATTGCTGGCCGAGTTCAAGGATGGTCTGGATACGGATATTGCCATCAAGATGGCGGTGCAAATCAGTTAAAGGTAGGTGCTTGGTAATCATGATACTCGTCATCCCGCTGAAAATTGGTGCGTCAGTATACGCAAAGAATGATTCACGATCATTATAGTTAGCCCGCTGATTGTTCGGTGCTGGCTGAAAATTCAGCAATGCTTACCTGAGCTGTTGACCATTCGTGAAGCGGCATCGGCTTGGCGTAGTAATAACCCTGGGCGTAGTGGCACCCCAGGCTCTGGAGCCGTTCAGCCTGCTCCCGGGTTTCTACCCCTTCAGCGACAATCTCGGCCCCGAAATGGCGGGCCAGGGTGATGATGGCCGTGATCACAGGCGTGTAGTTGGTGCTGGCGCTCATCTGGCTGACAAAGGCCCGATCAATTTTCAGGCTGTCAAACGGCAGATCGGCCAGGTAGGCCAGCGAGGAGTAGCCGGTGCCGAAGTCATCGATGGCAATATGGATCCCGAGCCGTCGCAGCCGGCGCAGGGTCTGGGTGACTTGCTGCGGTTGGCTGATCAGCCGTGATTCGGTGATCTCCAGGGTCAGGTTGGCCGTGGCTAAGCCGGTTTCGGCCAGAATTGATTTGAGCTGAACCACAAAGTCGGGCTGCTGCAATTGGCGGACCGAGAGATTGACATGCAGCATGAAGTCGGCCGGCCACGCGCCGCAGGCGAGCATCCCCTGAGTTTCTTTACAAGCTTGACGCAGGATCTGATCGCCCAGCTCGTTAATCATCCCGTTCTCTTCCGCCAGCGGAATGAACTGAAACGGCGGCACCAGGCCCCGGCTCGGGCTGCGCCAGCGCACCAGGGCTTCGGCGCCACACAGGCCACCGCCGCCTAAAGCGATCAGCGGCTGGTAGTGGACTTCAAATTCCTGGTTGGCGAGGGCGCGGTTAAGTTCGGCAGCCATCCGGGTTTTTTCCTGGGAGGCTTCGAGCAGCGCCGGTGTGAAATATTGGATCGGGTGATCGTCCTGGCGTTTGGCGGCATTGAGCGCCAGGCTGGCATTGCGTAGCCAGTCGGTCATGCCGTGTTGCTGCAAGATACCCTTAATCACGCCAATGCGAGCCGAGACGATGATCTCGATATCGTTGATCCGATACGGCATTGAAAAAGAGGTCAGCAGCAGGTCAGCGATCGATTCGGCATCGTGGTCCGGGCCCAGGTCGGGAATGAAGGTGGCGAATTCGTAGCGGTCAACTCGGCAGAGCAGGGCCGCACCCGGCAGGTTGCGCTGCAGACGCTGGGCGATCTGTTTCAGCAGCTGATCGCCGTTGAGGTGGCCGATACTGTCGTTGATGTTGCTGAAGGCCTTGAGGCCGATGATCATCAGGGTCGCCTGTTGTCCGCTATGGGGCGCATTGGTGGATTCCAATAACCCTTCCCGGCTCAGCAGCCCGGTCAGGTTGTCATAGAGCACCTGCTTGCGCAGGGTGTTGAATGAGTGCTGCAATCGCGCCGACATGGCGGTGAATGCCGAAGCGAGCTGATTGGTTTCCTGCAAGCGGACCGTCGGGCGGAGATCGACTTGCCAGTGGGTTTCGCTGATCTGCTGCGAGGCCCGCGCAATATCAGTGATTGGCTGGGTGATTTTCTTCAGGATGAACAAGCCGGCGATCAGCCCGCACGCAGCCAGCAGGATGGCTGCCAGCAAGCCGGTTTCCTGCAGCTGCGGCAGCTGTCCGAGCAACTCGCTCTCGGGCATGATCACCACAATGTGCCAGTTAAGCTGATGATCATCATGGTAGGGGGTGATCCGGCTGAAGTAGCGGGTTTTGTTGTGGACAAACTCAAATGAGCGGGCGCTGTCGCGGCCGGTCAGGTGAGACTTAGCCATAAACTGCTGGCTGGCGGTGATCAGCGCATCTGGCCGGGGCAGGTTGGTGATCAACTGGGCGTTGCCGGACTGCGCCGAACTGGCAATCAGGCGGCCGTCCTGATCAATGATATAGGTACTGCCGGAAAAGTTGCGGCTTTCGCGGTGCAGGAATTGATTGATATGGCTGAGGTTGATATCGGTCACCATCATCCCTATCAGCGTGTGCTCGGTATCATCAATCACCGGGCTGACGGCGGAGATCGTCAGCGACTGGATATCATCCTGGTTGGTGTATACTTCGGCCCAACCGGGCTTGTGGGTGTGGGTAAACGGCAGGTACCAGGGGCGTGTGGTTGGATCGTAATCGCTTACCCGGTAGCGGAGATCACCGTAATGGCTGTTGCCCTGGTAGATGTGTAGCTCGTTGTCGGTGCGCCGATCCTTGAGCATCAGCGACAGATCGCGCAGGCCCTGCTTGCGAAAGCCGATGAAGTAGCCGTCCTTGCTGCCAAAGCCAATGGTGGTGATTTGCGGCTGATGGTCGTACAGGCTGGAAATGGCATCTTTGAGATAGGCTTCCAGCCCGGTCAGGCTAGGCGGTTGATAGAGCCGGTGGCGCTGAATACTGTCGGCAATGGTCAGGTTGGTGTTGAAGGGATCGCCGAGAAACAGGCGCAGGTCGTTGCTGATACTGCGGGTATAAGAGCCCAGGAGCTTGCCGCTGACTGCATCGAGCATGCGCTCATAGCTGTGCTGCTGGGCCAGGGCGATGATCCCGACCGTAAGCAGCAACAACGCGGTAAAGGGGAGCATTACCGCCAAACGCAATGTCAGCAGACGATGTTTCAGCATTATATTTCAGGTGAATAAAAGCGAGGCCGATTATATTGAGTAAATAGTCGATGAAATGGCACCAACATGCAAACGTTATCTCCCGGGAATGTTATTTCAGTGCGGTTAACCCGGCATCTGAGGGAGGGGGACTGCCCACACGAGCCGCGCGGCAGTCATACCTTCAGAAGGGATATTTTTCAGGGCTCGGGCGGTCCACGGTGGCTAGTCGGTGGTGATATTGAGCTCTTTGAGTTTTCGGGTGAGTGTATTGCGCCCCCAGCCGAGCAGGCGGGCGGCTTCTTGTTTGTGTCCATGGGTATGGGCCAGGGCCGTTTCCAGCAGGATTTTCTCAAATGCCGGCAGGGCTTCGCCCAGCAGGTTCTGGCTGCCTTGTTGCAGGGTCTCGCGCGCCCAGCGCTCCAGCGCCTGCTCCCAGTGGCCATTTGCGTTGTCTTCGTTGCTGCGGGACTCGGCCTGTAGCAACTCCGGCGGAAGATCGGCCGGGAGAATTTCGTTGCCGCTGGCCATCACCGTCAGCCAGCGGCAGGTATTTTCCAGCTGGCGGACATTCCCCGGCCAGTCAAGTTCGGTCAGTACGCTCTCGGCGGACGGGTGGAGAGTTTTGACTTCGACCCCGAGCTCGTCTGAGGCCCGCTGGAGAAAGTGGCGGGTGAGCTGCGCAATATCCTGGCGTCGATCTTTGAGCGCCGGCAGGTGGACCCGGATCACGTTGAGGCGGTGAAAGAGATCTTCCCGGAACTCCCCTTCGGCTACCAGGCGCTCCAGGTTTTGGTGGGTGGCGGCGATGATCCGGACGTCGACATCGACCGGAGAGTGGCCGCCGACCCGGTAGAATTGGCCGTCGGCCAGTACCCGCAGCAGCCGGGTCTGGATATCAAGTGGCATATCGCCGATTTCATCTAAAAACAGCGTGCCGCCATTGGCCTGTTCAAAGCGCCCTTGGCGCACACTGTTGGCCCCGGTAAACGCCCCTTTCTCATGGCCGAACAGCTCGGACTCGATTAAATCTTTCGGGATCGCTGCCATATTAAGGGCAATAAACTCTTTTTGGCTGCGCGGGCTGTGGCGGTGCAGGGCGTGGGCAACCAGTTCTTTCCCGGTGCCGGACTCCCCGTTGATCAGCACCGAAATCGATGAGCGGGACAGGCGGCCGATGGCCCGGAAGACTTCCTGCATTGCCGGTGCCTCGCCGATGATCTCCGGGGCATTTTTGGTTTCGATTTCCGGTTGCTGCTGGCGCTTCTGCTCCTGGCTGTGGGTGACGGCACGCTCGACCAGGTTGACTGCCTCGTCAATGTCGAACGGTTTGGGCAGGTATTCAAACGCCCCTTCCTGGTAGGCGTTGACGGCGGCATCAAGATCGGAGTGGGCGGTCATGATGATCACCGGCAGCGACGGGTACTCCTGGTGCAGCGAGCGCAGCAACGCCAGGCCGTCGGTGCCCGGCATACGGATATCCGACACCAACACGTCGGGAACGTTGCGCTCCAGCGCTTCCAGCACGCTGTCCGCATCGGCAAAGGTATCGCACTTCAGTCCGGCGGCCGTGAGGGTTCGCTCTAATACCCAGCGAATTGAGCTGTCATCGTCGACAACCCAAATTAATCCTTTGCTCATATCACGTCCTCTCTCGTTGTCGTTCAGCCCGATGGCCTGTGTGGCTGGGCTATTTAATCGGCAGATAAATCGTAAATTGGGTGTGTCCCGGCCAGCTGACCACTTCAATTTTACCGTGGTGCTGGTCGACCAGGTTCTGGGCGATCGACAGCCCAAGCCCGGTGCCGCCCTCACGCCCGGTGACCATGGGATAGAACAGGGTGTCCTGGATATCCCCCGGGATCCCCGGGCCGTCATCAATGATGTCCACCTTGGCCGCAATCCGGTAGCGGGTGCCCTGGATCAGCGTCTGGTGATCGGTGCGGGTTTTCAGGGTGATGTTGCCGCCGCCATACTGCTGCAGCGCCTGGGCGGCATTGCTGACGATGTTAAGAATGGCCTGCTCCAGCTGCTCCGGATCCATGGTGAAATCGGGCAGGCTGGGGTCGTAGTCACGGTGAAAGTGAATATGGCTGCCGGTATCGAGTACCACCAGCTGGCGAACTTTTTCCAGCACGACGTGAATATTATCGGTTTTCCGCGCGCCTGGACGCTGGGGGCCGAGCAGCCGGTCGACCAGGTTTCGCAGCCGGTCGGCCTGTTCGATAATCATCTGAGTGTATTCAGTGTAGCTGGGATCGGGCAGGGTTTTTTCAAGCAATTGCGCCGCGCCGCGCAGGCCGCCGAGCGGGTTTTTGATCTCGTGGGCCAGTCCGCGGACCAACTCCCGGGCGGCTTGCTGCTGGGCATGCTGGCTCAGCTCCTGGCTGATCCGGCGCTGCTGGTCTATGGGTTTGAGTTCGAGCAGGATCAGCAACGCCTTCTGCCACGACAGCGGGCTGGCATTGACCTCAAGGGTGTAATGCCGGCCGTCAATCACGAAGGTGACATCGCTGTCTGCCAGCCCCTGCCCGCTCTGCAGCGTTGCCTGGATCAGCCCGAGGTCCAGCGAGGAGTGCTGGAGCAAATCCGGGAAGTAGGCGTGATGGAGCCGGCGCTTGCTATACGAGAGCAACTGCTCGGCCGCCGGGTTGACGTAGCGGATCGTCAGTCCTTCGTCGAGCAGTAAAATGGCCGTGACCATATTGTCCAGGATCAGCGGTGTAAATGAGGCAGTCACTGTATTCATCCTTGTCGTCCCAGTTCAGTTACGTGCAAAGAACGGATCATTGCACCACATTGGTGCAACTAAGTGTAACCTGCCTGTCTGCAATCGTGCACGGAAAATTGTGCCGTGGCGTGTTATTTGGGCTCGGGTCCGGGCGGTGTTCGCTGGAGCATAGAGGCGCGATGCAAAAAGACAGTGATTGCTTGGGAAGATGCAATAACCTTGCCGTCTTTGACGGCCTGGACTTGAAGGCGGTGGCTGCCCCGATCGATATTGTGCAGCTGCCAGTGGAGGCTTGCCTCGGGGGCGGCGTAGGGCGCTCCATCGAGCAGCACTAGGATTTGCTCGTGCTCCGCCAGCGGGCGGTTGGTGGAGAGGGAGAGGATGACGGTTCCGCTGTTGTCGCGCAGGGTTTGCTGATCCGTGGGGGATACCAGCGCCAGGCTCAGCGGGGGCAACGCGGGAGGCTGCTGTTGTCGTGGGGCATGGGCCTCATCCGGCTCGCTCAGGGTGACTGTGGCAGGTGGAGCGAGCGCCACGGTTTCGGCGCCCTGGCGGGGCATATCCGAGAAATGGGTGATGCCGTGTTCATCCTGCCAGGTATAAATTGATGTGGCGGCCAAGCTGGTATGGATGGCGAGCAGAGAGAGGACCGTCATGATTTTCATACGGGCTCCGGGTGATTGTGCGGTGATACTGTGTTGGGTGGTGCGCCAAGCCTGGGGGATGTCGCGCAGAAGGGCAAGCGTAAAAAGGCCGGCGTGTGAAGCCGGCCTAAAGTGTGATGTGACGACGCTGGGTTGTTGCTTAAACTGAGTAGTACAGCTCGAACTCCAGCGGGTGGGTGGTCATGTTGATTTTCTCAACATCCTGAGATTTCAGAGCGATGTAAGAGTCGATGAAATCATCAGAGAAGACACCACCTGAAGTCAGGAACTCACGGTCTTCGTTCAGTGCCTGAAGTGCGCCCTGCAGGGATTCGGCAACGGTTGGAATTTCCGCAGCTTCTTCAGCCGGCAGGTCGTACAGATCTTTGTCCATCGCTTCACCCGGGTGGATCTTGTTCTTGATCCCGTCCAGGCCGGCCATCAGCATCGCGGCAAAGCACAGGTATGGGTTAGCTGCCGGATCACCGAAGCGAACTTCGATACGACGGGCTTTCGGGCTCGGTACCACTGGGATACGGATCGACGCCGAGCGGTTACGGGCAGAGTAAGCCAGCATGACCGGTGCTTCGAAACCCGGAACCAGACGCTTGTACGAGTTGGTTGATGGGTTGGCAAAGGCGTTGATGGCACGGGCGTGCTTGATGATCCCGCCGATGTAGTACAGCGCCATTTCAGACAGGCCGCCGTATTTGTCACCGGCAAACAGGTTCTGACCGTCTTTGGCCAGCGACTGGTGCACGTGCATCCCGGAGCCGTTATCGCCAACCAGTGGTTTTGGCATAAAGGTCGCGGTTTTGCCGAATGCGTGGGCAACGTTGTGGACGACGTACTTGTAGACCTGGATCTCGTCCGCTTTGGTGGTCAGGGTATTGAATCGGGTCGCGATCTCGTTCTGACCCGCGGTTGCCACTTCGTGGTGGTGGGCTTCAACCACCAGGCCCATCTCTTCCATGATCAGACACATGGCAGAGCGGATGTCTTGCGATGAATCAACCGGTGCAACCGGGAAGTAGCCGCCTTTGACGCCCGGGCGGTGACCTTTGTTCCCGCCTTCGATGTCGCTGCCGGTGTTCCAGGCTGCTTCGACATCATCGATCTTGAAGAATGAGCCCGACATGTCGGTGGCAAACTTCACGTCGTCAAACAGAAAGAACTCCGGCTCAGGACCGATCAGCACGGTATCGGCAATGCCGGTTGCGCGCATGTAGTCTTCGGCACGCTTGGCTATGGAGCGTGGGTCACGGTCGTAGCCCTGCATGGTTGCAGGCTCAAGGATGTCACAGCGGATGTTCAGCGTGGCATCTTCCGTAAATGGGTCCAATACCGCGCTTGATGCATCCGGCATCATCACCATGTCGGATTCGTTAATGCCTTTCCAGCCAGCCACCGAAGAGCCGTCGAACATCTTACCTTCTTCAAAGAAGTCAGCATCGATTTGGTGGGCAGGAATAGAGATATGTTGCTCTTTACCTTTGGTATCGGTAAAGCGTAGGTCAACAAACTTGACTTCGTTTTCCTGGATCAGCGCGAGTACGTTTTCAACTGACATCTTAAATAACCTCCGGTGTTAGATTGGGCAACTGGCCGCAATAAATAGGTCGTGAACCCGTTGTGTTCACTTACATAGAATAAAGCGAGAACCGTGCCAACTTTTTAAAGCCCCAAAATCGCCCATTTAGCATGATCGGGGGGCTTCGGAATCCATTCTCTGCACCATTATAGTGAATTACTGCACCAACATAGTGCAAGAAGGAAGTCTGGCACCGCTTTGGTGCGCGCCTCTACTATTAGCCTACGGCGCGGGGTTGTCAATGAGATGAAGCCGGCGTGACAGTGGTTTGTTCTGGAAATCAAGTGTTCAGCGGCAGGGAGGCGGTGGGCGGGTCCGGCTGGATCAAAATGCCGGTGATATAAATCACATAATAGGTGGGTTTTGACGTAAAATCTGTTAGATTATGAGCCGTTTTTTTAACCACGTGGCAACCTTCCGGTCGCTGCATGTTCTGAGTGAATGTAAAACACATGTCAAATCCACAGATCGATAAACTAAGAAATATCGCAATTATTGCGCACGTTGACCACGGCAAGACAACCCTGGTTGACAAACTGCTTCAGCAGTCTGGCACGTTAGAGTCTCGCGGTGAAGTTGAAGAACGCGTAATGGATTCCAACGACATCGAAAAAGAGCGTGGTATTACCATTCTGGCTAAGAACACAGCGATCAACTGGAACGATTACCGGATCAACATCGTTGATACTCCGGGACACGCCGACTTCGGTGGTGAGGTTGAGCGTATCATGTCGATGGTTGACTCGGTGCTGCTGATCGTTGACGCCGTTGACGGCCCAATGCCACAGACGCGTTTCGTAACCCAGAAAGCGTTTGCTCATGGCCTGAAGCCAATTGTGGTCATTAACAAGATTGACCGTCCGGGCGCGCGTCCTGATTGGGTGATGGATCAGGTGTTTGACCTGTTCGATAACCTGGGTGCGAGCGATGAGCAACTGGACTTCCAGGTAGTTTACGCTTCTGCACTGAACGGCTGGGCAACCCTGGAAGAAGGCGAAACCGGCGAGGACATGGAGCCGTTGTTCGAAGCGATAGTTGAGAACGTGGCTGCACCGGAGGTCGATGTTGACGGCTCTCTGCAAATGCAGATCTCCCAGCTGGACTACAGCTCTTACGTCGGCGTGATCGGTGTAGGCCGTGTGACCCGTGGTAGCGTGAAGCCAAACCAGCAGGTGACAGTGGTGGGTGCTGACGGCAAGACCCGTAACGGTAAAGTGGGTACGGTGCTGGGTTACCTGGGCCTGGAGCGCCATGAAGTTGAAGCGGCGACTGCGGGCGACATCATCGCCATCACCGGTCTGGGTGAGCTGAAAATCTCTGACACCATCTGTGACGTGAACGCGGTTGAAGCGCTGCCGGCGCTGTCGGTTGATGAGCCGACCGTGACCATGACCTTCCAGGTCAACACGTCCCCGTTTGCCGGTAAAGAAGGCAAGTACGTGACCTCACGCAACATCCTTGAGCGTCTGCAAAAAGAGCTGGTTCACAACGTGGCCCTGCGTGTGGAAGAGACCGATGACCCGGACAAGTTCCGTGTTTCCGGCCGTGGTGAACTGCACCTGTCGATCCTGATCGAAAACATGCGTCGTGAAGGCTTTGAGTTGGCAGTATCGCGTCCTGAAGTTATCATCAAAGAAGAAGACGGCCAGCTGATGGAACCGTATGAGACCGTGACCATCGATGTGATGGAAGAGCACCAGGGCGGGATCATGGAAAACATCGGTCTGCGTAAAGGTGAGCTGAAAGACATGTCTCCGGATGGCAAAGGCCGTGTCCGGATGGACTTTATGATGCCATCTCGCGGCCTGATCGGTTTCCAGACTGAGTTCATGACCCTGACGTCAGGTTCTGGTCTGATGTACCACACGTTTGATCACTACGGTCCGCACAAAGGCGGTGAGATTGGCCAGCGTATCAACGGTGTCCTGATTGCTAACGCAGCGGGTAAAGCGCTGACCAACGCCCTGTTTAACCTGCAGGAGCGTGGCCGTCTGTTCATCGGTCACGGTGTGGAAGTTTACGAAGGGATGGTGATCGGGATCCACAGCCGTGACAACGACCTGACGGTAAACGCCCTGAAAGGCAAGCAGCTGACCAACGTTCGTGCATCGGGCACTGATGATGCGCAGGTGCTGACGCCGCCAATCAAGTACACCCTGGAGCAGGCGCTGGAGTTCATCGATGACGATGAGCTGGTCGAAGTGACGCCGGAAAGCATTCGTATCCGTAAGAAACTGCTGACGGAAACGGATCGTAAACGTGCAAGCCGTGGCGCCAAGTAAAGAAAGCGCGCTGAAAGGGTAACCCTTTACAGAACGTTATGAAACTATCCCCTCATTGGTGCTACCATGAGGGGATAGTTGTATCTGGGCCCTGATCGGCGCTGTTTCATCGAGAGAGCGTAAACGTTATGCAACCGATTATTATCACGGGCGGTCCCGGTGCCGGGAAAACGGCGTTGCTGGAGGCCGTTGCGCGCAAAGGCTATCTGGTGTTTCCGGAAACCTCCCGTCAGTTGATCCGTGAGCAGCAGCAATGTGCCGCGGGGGTTTTGCCCTGGACCGATTTACCGGCCTTTGCCGGGCTCTGCCTGACGGCGATGAGCGAGCAACGACGACAGGCGGCGGAAGGCACTATGCCGGCGTTTGTCGATCGGGCGATTGGTGATATCTGTGCCTACCTGACCATCGGTGGCGAGCCGGTCCCGGCCAACTACCGTCAGGCGGCTCTCGGCTATTACCCGAGCGTGTTTTGCTGTCCGCCCCGGCGTGAGATTTATGTGCAGGATAACGAGCGGCCGCACAGCTTTGCCGAGGCTGAGCAGATCCATCAGCAACTGGTCGAGACGTATCAGGCGCTGGGCTATCAGGTGGTGGATGTGCCGTGGGGCGCGGTGGCGGATCGGGCCAGCTGGGTACTGGCCCGGATCAGGCTGATTTAGCCGCGCTCAAGCTGGGCGATAAAGCGCTCAGACTCAGCAATCGCGGCTTCCATATCATGGATCGCGCGCTGGATATCGTGCTGAAGCGATTGGAATTCTCCCTGCAGCGAGCCAATGGCGGCTGCATTGAGGTTATGCTTAAGGTATAGCGTGTTGTCGCGCAGGGTGTTGAGGACCGGTGTCATTTTTTGCTCGGCCCGTTGCATCGCGCTGAGCATCCGCTGGTAGGCGGCGCGGGTCTGCTTGAGCTTCTGCTCGCTGTCCCGGCGCAGGTTGGCGCTGGTGTAGAGGGAAAGCTCATCCTCCCACTCGTCAAACAGGGCATCGGCGACATCTTCGATCGCGGCAATACGGCTGCTGACTTTGTCAGCCGCGTCGCGACTGGCTTCATACTGATCATTGACGGTATTGTAGGTGGCCTCCAGCTCGCCGCCGTCAAAGGCGTGGATCGCCTTGAGGGCGTCCAGGGCGCTGGTGAACTGGGCCTGCGCATCCTGCTGGGCTTCGGTGGCTTCGGTCACTCGGTCGACCATGATCTCGCGTTTATGGATCCCGACCTTTTCCATGGCCGAGTAATACGCACTCTGGCAACCCGGTAGGATCGATAAACTGAGAAGGGCGATGAGCAAAAATCGCATAAAACAGGCTCCTGCGCGGTTGGACGGTCAGCGATGTGGGTTGTCATCTGCTGGCTGACCAACTATTTTGACTATAAAAACAGATAAATAGATTTCACAGACTATGGCTGACAATCATCAAACTGGCAAGTGGAATTGGCCGCGGCATGCTGCGACGGTTCTGGCTTATTTCCAATATCTGGCACGGCGGATCGGGCATGACCGGCTGACGGTGGCGGCAGGCTCAATGGCCTACGTCACCCTGCTGTCGCTGGTGCCCCTGGTGACCGTGGTGCTTTCGGCGTTGTCGACGTTTCCGGTGTTTGCCGGACTGGGCGAAGTGTTACAGAACTTCGTGATCGAGAACTTTGTCCCGGCGGCCGGGGAAGTGGTCAAACAATACCTCAACGAGTTTGTCGCCAATGCCGGCAAGATGACCGCGGTGGGGATAGCGGCGTTGTTTGTCGTTGCCCTGATGCTGATCTCAGCTGTCGATACCTCGCTCAATTATATCTGGCGGGTGCGCGAGAAGCGCCGGGCGGTGATTTCTTTTTCGATCTACTGGATGGTGCTGACGCTCGGGCCGATTTTGCTCGGCAGCAGTATCGCGATCAGCTCATATCTCGGCTCGCTTAACCTGCTCGGCAGTGATACGGTCAATGGCGTCCTGCAGCAGTTTCTGCGCGGCTTGCCGGTGATCATGTCGACCAGCGCCTTTCTCGGCCTGTACTTATTGGTACCCAATACCAAGGTGCGGTTTCGTCATGCCCTGATTGGCGCCCTGACGGCAAGTATCCTGTTTGAACTGAGCAAAAAAGGCTTTGCCCTTTATATAACGAACTTCCCGTCTTATCAGCTGATTTACGGCGCACTCGCGGTGGTGCCTATCCTGTTTGTCTGGGTCTACCTGGTTTGGTGCATTGTCTTGCTCGGGGCGGAGATTACCGCCAGTCTGGGAGAAGGTGTACACTGGCATCCGGCCGGGCGGCAAAAAGCCAAATCAGCCGATACCAAGCCACCACACCAAACGGATGCGTCGGCGTCCGGGCAATCCAGTCGTGAAGAAGTAAAGGAGCAAAAGCATGATTGCGCTGATCCAGCGAGTAAGTGAAGCCAGTGTGACCGTCGACGGTCAAACCACCGGGACCATTGGCAAAGGGTTGCTGGTTTTGCTGGGGGTCGAAAAAGGAGACGATGAAGCCAAAGCGCAACGTTTGCGGGATAAAGTATTAGGGTACCGGGTGTTTGAAGACGACGCCGGAAAAATGAACCTCAATGTGCAGCAAGCTGGCGGTAGTGTGCTGGTGGTGTCGCAGTTTACTCTGGCGGCGGACACCAAGAGCGGGATGCGCCCGAGCTTTTCAGTCGGTGCTGCGCCTGCCGATGCGGAGCGTCTGTACAATTATTTTATCGAGTGCTGCAAGGCAAAGGAGATCCACACCCAAACCGGCGTGTTTGCGGCGGACATGAAAGTTGCGCTGCTCAATGACGGGCCGGTGACATTCTGGTTGCAGGTCTGATCGATCTGCAACCGGGTGTGCCTTTGTGCAGACCCGATCCGGCGGCTCAGGGATGAGGCGCCGACAGGGAATTGTTGGAGAAGGATAGCATGTTTCGATTGATCACCCCGGCGACGGACGGGGAGCTGACACAGTATTATGATTTTCGCTGGCGGATGCTGCGCGAGCCCTGGCACATGCCGGTCGGCTCGGAGCGTGATGCCTATGATGAACTCAGCCACCACCGGATGATCGTGGCAGATAGCGGGGAGCCGATTGCAGTGGGCCGACTGTATATGACCCCGGATAACGAAGGGCAGGTCCGGTATATGGCGGTCCATCCTGATTACCGTCACAAAGGGATGGGGGCGCTGGTGCTGATGGCACTGGAGTCGCTGGCGCGCCAGGAAGGGGCGAAACGTCTGGTGTGTAATGCGCGAGAAGACGCTATTTCTTTCTATGCCCGCAACGGCTTTGTCAATCAGGGGGAGCTGAGCGAAGAGCGTGGTCCGGTCCGCCACCAGCAGATGGTCAAGCCCCTCAAACCACTCAATGAAGTGGTGCGTAACCCGGACTGGTGCCAGGCGCTGCAGGAGCTGTGGCAGTACCAGATCCCGATTAGTGATAAGATGGGGATCACCATCAGTCAGTATACCGGCTACCGGTTTGAAGTCAGCGCCCGCCTCAATGCCAACCTCAATCCCAGCCAGAGCATGTTTGCCGGCAGTATTTTCACCATGGCGACCCTGGCCGGCTGGGGCTTTGTCTGGATGCTGCTTAAAGAGCGTAAGCTACAGGCGGATATCGTGCTGGCGGATAGCAAAATCCGCTACACAGCTCCGGTGAAAGAACGTCCCCGGGCTCTGGCTGGGGTCGAAAGCCTGCGTGGCGATCTCGATCGCCTGGCCGGTGGCCGCAAAGGCCGGGTGGTGGTCGATGTGGAGATCTATAGTGGCGAGCAGCAGGCGGCAACCTTTACCGGCACCTATATGTTATTGCCGCAGGAAGTGTGCGACACCGATTGTTGATCCCCCTGCCAGCGCCGCTGCAGGCGCTCACAGCCCTGCTCGGCATTGAGTTCCAGCTGCTGGGCATCGGGCCGGGCCAGATCCCACCGACCGCCCAGCGTGGCAGACCAGCTTCCTCCCTTGATATCGATTGGCTGGATCTGGATCCGGCCGCGATCGGCCTGGAGCCGGATCGGGCTGATTTGTAACAGTTCCGTCTGTTGCGCTGCCTTGCGGGCCTTTTCTGATCCGGCCGCTGAGTCTTGAGGGCTCGGTGTGCCGGGGGATTGAGACGCAGCATACCAGGTCGGTGACGGCTGTTGCCACTGCTGCCAGAGCTGGGCTGTCGTTTGCCGGTTCAGCCGGAGCTGGCGCAGCGTAGCGTTCAACTCGCCTGCCAGGCTATAGGCCAGGCCGGTTGCATGCTGGCCTAACCCTTGGGCGTTGAGCGTCACATCCAGCATACCGTCGACCATGAGCGGGAGCTGTAACCAGCGCGGTAGCACGGTGGCCGGCAGGCTGTCGCTGCTCAGTTGTAACTGCCATGGCATCCCTTCCTGTACCAGGGCCATCTGCCCCTGTGCTTCCATCAAGCCTTGCTCAAATGACAGGGTCAGCCGCTCCAACTGCCATTGCCCGGCTTGGCTGGTCATTTTCAGCATTGATTCGGTAACCGGTACCCCGTTGAGTCCGGCGCTGCTGGCGCTGGCCGTCAGGCTCCCCTGCCATAAACCAGGTTGTCCCCGGCGTTTCAGCTGCAGCTCATAGCCGCTGACATTGAGCCCGTTGAGGTGAAATGGCCAGCGGGGATCCGGTGCGGTGAGGGCGGTATAGCCGATCTTGAGCTCCTGTACACTGATATTACTCAGCGGGGCGCTCAGGTGGCGCAACCGATCTGTCCAGTTGCGTGGTAATTCCCACTGAATGTTGCGGGCGGTGAACTGGTTGAGGGCCAGGGTATCAGGCGTCAGGGTTCCGTCGGTGGTGAGATAGCCGCCCAGCAGTTTGGTGGACAAGCCGGTGAGCTGGACTTGCTGCGGGCGAAAGGCCAGCTCGGCCAGCGGTGTGTCCAGCACAAGATCCTGCCAGCGCAGGCTGTCGGCATCTAATGACAATGTGGCTTCCTGCTGTTGCCAGAGCGCTGCAGGTAAACCGCCACCATCAAGATGCCAGTCGCGCAGGGAGAGGTTGGCGCTGTTGAGGACCAGCCCCGGCAGCTCGAGACTGCTGTGGAGGACATCCAGCCGCTCGACCGAGATGTCGGGTTGTGCCTCGCTCAGGTACTGGTGCCACCGGGTGCTGAGCCAGGTAGCCAGCGTTGGCTCTTGCAGGTTCAGGCCAGCCAGGCTGAGCTGGCGGATCCGCCACAGCGGTCGGGCCTCGGGGCCGGGTTGGTATTCTGCCTGGCCGCTGATATTGGCCTGGTGCCAGCGAAACGAAAAGCCGTAGAGTGTCCAGTGCTCTCCGTCACGCTGACCGTCGATCAGCACATTCTCCAGCGTTTGCTGCTGCCACTGGATCGTATCAGCGGCCAGCCGGACGTCGCCCTGGTAGGTGTACGAGGAGGCCGATGGGCTGCTTTGCCAGTGGTTGAGCTGGAGCTTGCTGTTGGCCAACGTCAGGTCTTCGCTGCGCCAGTTGAAATTGGTCAGGGCCAGGCGGGTGGCTTCAATCGCCGGAAGTGTCTGCAGGGGCGCAGCGCTGCTGAGTGTGAGGCCGTCAATCAAGACCGTGTCGAACGACCAGCCCGGCCGTAACAGGTGCCTGGGATTGAACCAGAGCTCGAGGCGGGCAATGGTGATCGGCTCGGGGGGCTGTGCGTCGGCGGCAGGAAGTCGGATGTTCAGCTCGTCGAGCCGCAGGTGCCAGGGTTTCAGGATGTGATAGCGCACCGTGGTGGTATTGATGTGATACGGGGTGAAAGCGTTGACGAGGCGGTCGATCAGGGGCGCGGCATGGCGGGTGTGCAGCAGCGCCAGCAGGATGGTGGTTGCCAGCAGGCTGATAATGATAAAAGTTGCAATGAGCTTCCCGGCCAGACGCATGGTGTTCTCCTATAGCATGGATTCAGATTGGCCGAAAATTCAGTACGCTGCAAGCGGGATGATGTGAGAACGTGGTTTAGTTTTTGTTTTATTTCAGCAGCTTTTGCCATCGCAATAAAAAACGCCCCTCCGGAGAGGGGCGCAAACATTGCTCGAGGTGTTGCCCGTTAGTCAAGCTGTGGACCAGCTGCAACCAGTGCGGCACCTTCTTCATTGTCGGTGTACTTGTCAAAGTTGTTGATAAAGCGCTCGGCCAGATCTTTCGCTTTGCTTTCCCACTGCAGTGGATCGGTGTAGGTATCGCGAGGGTCCAGGATGTTTGGATCCACACCTGGCAGCGATGTCGGGACTTCCAGGTTAAAGACCGGGATCTGTTTGGTGTCGGCCTGTTCGATGGAGCCATCTAAGATGGCATCGATAATGCCGCGGGTATCCTGGATGGAGATCCGCTTGCCGGTGCCGTTCCAGCCGGTGTTGACCAGGTAAGCTTCCGCGCCCGCCGCTTCCATGCGCTTGACCAGGACTTCCGCGTATTTGGTCGGGTGCAGGGTCAGGAAAGCGTTACCGAAACAGGCTGAGAAGGTAGGCGTCGGCTCGGTGATGCCGCGCTCAGTCCCGGCCAGTTTGGCGGTAAAGCCAGACAGGAAGTGGTACTTGGTTTGTTCTGGCGTCAGCTTAGAGACCGGTGGCAGTACACCGAAGGCATCGGCCGACAGGAAGATCACCTTGTTGGCATGACCGCCTTTGGAAACAGGCTTGACGATATTCTCGATGTGGTAGATCGGGTAGGAGACGCGGGTGTTTTCGGTTTTCGAGTTATCGTCGAAATCGATGGCACCGTCACTGCGCACGGTAACGTTTTCCAGCAGTGCGTCACGACGAATCGCGTTGTAGATATCCGGCTCGGCTTCTTTTGACAGGTTGATGGTTTTGGCGTAGCAGCCGCCTTCGAAGTTGAACACCCCGTGATCGTCCCAGCCGTGCTCGTCATCACCAATAAGGGCACGTTTCGGATCGGTCGACAGGGTGGTTTTACCTGTGCCGGACAGGCCGAAGAACACAGCAACGTCGCCGTCTTTGCCCATGTTGGCAGAGCAGTGCATTGAGGCGATATCCTGCAGCGGCAGGAAGTAGTTCATCATCGCGAACATGCCTTTCTTCATTTCGCCGCCGTACCAGGTGCCGCCGATCAGTTGCATTTTCTCGGTCAGGTTGAATACGGTGAAGTTTTCTGAGTTCAGGCCGTGCTCTTTCCACTTGTGGTTGGTGCACTTGGCGCCGTTCATCACCACGAAATCCGGCTCGAAGGTTGCCAGCTCTTCTTCGCTTGGGCGGATGAACATGTTTTTCACGAAATGCGCCTGCCAGGCGACTTCGGTGATCACCCGGATGCACAGGCGGGTATCCGGGTTGGCACCGCAGTAGCCGTCAATGACAAACAGGCGCTTGCCGGACAGCTGCTCGGTGACTAGATCTTTCAGATCGTTCCAGACGGCTTGATCAATGGCTTTGTTATCGTTTTGGCCCTGATCGGCCCACCATAGGGTATCTTTGGTGGTGTCGTCTTTGACGATGAATTTATCTTTCGGTGAGCGGCCGGTAAAGATGCCGGTGTCGACGGCAACGGCGCCCAGCTCCGTAACAATCCCTTTTTCGTAACCTTCCAGTCCTGGCTTGGTCTCTTCTTCGAACAGCTGCTCGTAAGACGGGTTGCGAAGAATCTCAGTAACATTGCTGATACCGTATTGAGACAGATCCATATTTTTTGCAACCTTCTTATCGACGTTCATGACGCTCATAGGTGCTCCTTGGGTAAGATGTTGTTGAACTGTTGACCATGCTAGCAACCCTAAAGGGGTAATTCAGGGATGTTTATCAAAAAATAACCACTTCAACGTTACGGGTAAGTAAAAGTAATCATTCATTTTATGGGGTGATTTTACAGTGTTGTGAAACGTTTGCGCTAGGGTTTCGGATTAATATTTCTATTGAAAAAAGCGGGATTTAAGGCGTAGTTGAATTTCAGTGGGGCGGAATAAACTGTGCTTCAGTTAAAAGAAAAGCCGGCAGGCGGCCGGCTTCTGTAACTCACTTTCAGGGTTATTACGACAGAATAATTAATGGACCTGATTTGAACCGTTTGTGGCGGCATTTTCGAACAGAGCCGCGACATCGACGCTGTCAAACGCATAGCTGGTACCACAGTAGTCACAGTGCAGGGCAATTTGGCCTTCCTCGGCCACAATACGCTCGACTTCGTCACGCTCAATGGAGCAAATCGCCGAGGCGCTGCGCTCACGGGAGCAGCCGCAGTGGAAAGAGACGTCCTGCGGATCAAACAGCTTCACGGTCTCCTGGTGGTACAAGCGGTACAGCACATCCTGGGCCGGCAGGGTAAACAGCTCGTCGTTCTTGACGGTTTCGGTCAATTGCTCCAGGTGCTCGAAGTCATTCTCATGGCCCTGGCCGTCCGGCAGGATCTGCAGTAGCATCCCGGCGGCTTTGGCCTGGCCGTCAATTTCACCGGTGCGCAGCCAGATGCGGGTTTTCAGCTGTTCGGAGCTGGCAAAGTAGTTTTCCAGGCAGGCCGCCAGGCTGTTGCCTTCGAGGCCGACGACGCCCTGGTAGCGCTCACCCTGGTTCGGGGTGATGGTGATCACCAGGTGGCCCTTGCCAATCAGGTCGGTGATAGTCCCGGCCTGGACGTCGCCATCCCAGCGGGCGACACCGCGCATCTGCTGGTTATGGTCGCCGTTGATCACGGCCAGCTTTACCGGACCGTTGCCTTGTAGTTGCACGGTGATCGACCCTTCAAACTTCAGGGTCGCGGTTAGCAGGCTGGTGGCGACAAGCAGCTCGCCCAGCAGGTGTTGTACCGGTGCCGGGTATTCCTTGCTGGAAATGATTTGCTGATAGGTGTCGCTCAGCTGAACAAGCTCACCACGTACAGATACACCGTCAAACAGGTAACGGTACAGACTATCGTTTGTCATCTTACTTTCTACTCCAGCAGGTAAAATCAGTTACTGCTTTTAAACTTAATTATATCGCGTCGCTGTTTTTTATCAGGACGCTTGTCAGGACTCGGGTTGTGGAAGGCATTGAGTTTACGCATTTGGGCATGGGCTTCGCGTTGCTCGATGCTCTGTGCCGTTTCCTGGTAAAGGGTTTGTGCTTCCGGGGCGCCCCGGCGGGTACCGGACAATTTCATGATGGTGATGGTTTTTTCATCATTGCCTTGTCGCAGTCGGACTTCGGCGCCAACTTCAACCAGTTTGCTTGGTTTGGAGCGTTGGCCGTTATAGTGGACCTTGCCACCTTCGATCATATTGCGGGCAATCGAGCGGGTTTTGTAAAACCGGGCGGCCCAGAGCCACTTATCAAGACGGACCTGGAGAGTGTCTGAATCAGGCGTTTGCTGGCCCATAACGTGCTCCTTCTCCCAAAGAGGGCTAAAAATACCATATTGCCATAACAGCGTCAGCCTTACTTAATGGTGCCGGGCGGGCGCAATTTCAACGCTCGGGCGGGAATAATTCACGAGCAATGTCTAGTCTATTGATAGTAGATATGTTTTTTACGTGATCTGTTTTGCTATATTTGTTCTTTTTACGATGAAAAAACTGCTGTATTTTGCACGAAACGGTATGCTAACTGATTCGGATGCCAGAACGGCAGACGAATGGACTCACAGCAACAGGAAGATGGTTTAGCAATGGTTGCAGCAAATTGGTTGGAAATGCTTCAGGCGAAGCGACCGATGTCAGTGAAAACACTGACCCGTATAGCCACCTGGCTGCTGGTCGTGATGTTGGCATGGCTCTTAGGTCGGTTGGTGTGGTCTTTACTCCAGCCGACGGCCGGGCCTGCGACTTGGCAGGCAAAAACGGTGGCCGTTTCCCCTGCGAACCGGGATGGTTTTCAGGTGTCGGACGTATTAGGGATGCACCTGTTTGGTCGCTATCAGCAAAACGCGCCGGTAGTGAAAAAGAAACCCGTGGCTCAGGATGCCCCGGAGACCCGGCTGAACCTGACGCTGGTGGGGGTGGTTGCCAGTACCGAACCGGGCACGAGTCTGGCCGTGATTGCCAATCGGGGCCGACAGAATACCTATGGGTTGAATGAGGCCATCGAGGGAACCCGGGCAACCTTGCAGGCGGTGTATGTTGATCGGGTGATTATTCGCAACAGCGGCCGGGATGAAACCCTGATGCTCGATGGCATGAAGTTCAGCAAATCTCAGCCGCAGCCCCAGCCGAGTGCTGCAGCCAACTCCCAGCCTGCTGCGGTTGCCGGTGATTTAGGGCGGATTAAGCAGGAGATTCTGGAAAAACCCCAGAATCTGTTTAGCTACATTCGCCTGTCTCAGGTGAAAAAGGACGACGAGCTGGTGGGCTACCGGGTCAATCCGGGGAAAGAGCGTGCGCTGTTTGATGCGGTTGGTCTGCAGCCCAATGACTTGGCGGTCAGCCTCAACGGCAACGATTTAACGGATCCGGCCGTGATGGCCCGGCTGTGGACGGAACTGTCTGAGGCCACCGAATTTATGTTGACGGTCGAGCGGGAAGGCCAGTTACACGATATTTATATTGAGTTGCGCTAGCGAACGCGACGATAAGCAGGAGTTTTTTGTGAAAAAATGGATAGGGAAAAGTGCCCTGTGGCTGGCCGGAAGTTTGCTGTGCAGCTCAGCACTTGCCAATGAATTCAGCGCCAGTTTCAAAGGAACGGATATTCAGGAATTCATTAATATAGTCGGGCGCAACTTGCAGAAAACCATCATTGTCGATCCGGCAGTACGCGGCCAGGTGAATGTGCGTAGTTATGATTTGCTTAATGATGAGCAGTACTACCAGTTTTTCCTGAATGTTCTGGAGGTGTACGGTTTTGCCGTGGTCGAAATGGACAACGGCGTGTTGAAGGTGATCCGTGATAAAGACGCTAAAATCTCAGCCATTCCTGTCGTCGGTGCCAAAGATCGCGTGCAGGGCGATGAGGTGGTGACCCGGGTGATCGCGGTGCGCAATGTGTCGGTGCGTGAGCTGTCACCGTTGCTGCGCCAGCTTAACGATAATGCCGGGGCAGGGAACGTGGTGCACTACGATCCGGCCAACATTATTATGATCACCGGCCGGGCAGCGGTCGTGGGTCGCCTGGCGGAGATTATCGAGCGGGTCGATCGCGCCGGTGATAAGGAAATTGATGTCGTTGAACTCAACAACGCATCAGCAGCCGAAATGGTGCGCATTGTCGAAGCGCTGAATAAGTCGGCCGATGCCAAATCAACGCCTCAGTTCCTGCAGCCGAAACTAGTGGCTGATGAGCGGACCAATGCGGTGCTGCTGTCGGGAGATCCCCAGGTCCGTAATCGCCTCAAACGCCTGATCCGCCAACTGGACAAGGAAATGGCAACCTCGGGCAACAACCGGGTGATCTACCTCAAGTACGCTAACGCCGAAGACATGGTTGAGGTGCTCAAGGGGGTTTCCGAGAACTTGCAGGCCGAGAAACAGGGCGGCAGCAAGAATCGTCCTGCCGGGGGCATCAATTCAGAGGTGATGATCTCTGCGCACATCGATACCAACGCCCTGATCCTGACTGCGCCGCCCGATATTATGCGCGCACTGGAAAACATCATTGCCCAGCTGGATATTCGCCGTGCCCAGGTACTGATTGAAGCGATGATTGTTGAGCTGTCCGAAGGCGACGGCGTCAACTTCGGGGTGCAGTGGGGCTCGCTTGATGGCGGTGTGGTCCAGTTCGGCAACTCCGGGGTCCCGATCAGCCAGTTCGCGATTGGCCTGGAAGAGGCGGAAGATGTGCCGGGTTCGACCACAATTACCGGTGCCGGTGATAATCAAGTGATAACCACAACCCCTGATACAAAAGGTGATTTCTCGACGTTGGGTGGTGTCCTGAGCGGCGTCAATGGTGCGGCGCTCGGCATCGTAATGGGGGACTGGACCGCATTGGTCAATGCCGTGGCCTCGGATCGCAACTCCAATATTCTCTCCTCGCCGAGTATTACCGTGATGGATAACGGCGAAGCCTCGTTCATTGTCGGTGAAGAGGTACCGGTGGTGACCGGTTCGACGTCCAGCTCCAATAACGACAATCCGTTCCAGACGGTCGAGCGTAAGGAAGTGGGGATCAAGCTCAATGTGACGCCGCAGATCAACGAAGGGGACTCGGTGCAGCTGAAAATTGAGCAGGAAGTCTCGAGTGTGTTGGGGGCCGAAGGGGCAGTGGACGTGCGTTTTTCCAAACGCCAGCTGACCACCTCGGTGTTGGTCCAGGATGGCCAGATGATTGCCCTGGGCGGTCTGATCCAGGAGCAGGTGGATGAAAGCGAGCAGAAAATTCCGTTGCTGGGGGACATCCCGATCCTGGGTCACCTGTTCAAATCAACCAATACCACCAAGGCGAAGACCAATCTGATGGTGTTTATTAAGCCGACCATTATTCGCGATGGCGTGACGGCCGATGGCATTACCCAGCGTAAGTACAACTATATCCGGGCTGAGCAACTCTACCGCGCAGATAAGGGGTTGCGTCTGATGCCGGATACCCAGACCCCGGTGCTGCCGAAATACGGTGAAGATATTTCGCTGCCGCCGGAAGTGCGTGCCTTTGTGGCGCAGCTGGAGACGCAGTAATGGATACGGAGCGAACCTTTGGCGAGATCCAGCCGCTGTTCCGGTTGCCCTTCTCTTTTGCCCGGCGCCACCGGGTGGTGCTGGAGTCGGATGAGCAGGGCCGGACGCTGTTTTATTGCGGCGCTCTGAGTGCGCCGGTACTGGCGGAAATTCGCCGGGTCAGTGGCGGCGGGTTTACCCCGCAGGCGCTGGATGACAAGGCTTTTGAGCAGAAACTGACCGAGGCCTATCAGCGTGACTCGTCTGAAGCGCGTCAGCTGATGGAAGATTTGGGCTCGGACAGTGATGATTTCTTCTCCCTGGCCGAGGAGCTGCCGGAGACCGAAGATCTACTCGAATCGGAAGACGACGCGCCAATCATCAAACTGATTAACGCCATGCTGGCCGAAGCGATCAAAGAAGCCGCGTCGGATATTCATATCGAAACCTTCGAGAAAGTGCTGTCGATCCGCTTCCGGGTCGACGGAGTGCTGCGTGAAGTCCTGCAGCCGAGCCGCAAGCTGGCACCATTGCTGGTGTCGCGGATCAAGGTCATGGCACGGCTGGATATTGCCGAGAAGCGGGTGCCGCAGGATGGTCGGATTTCCCTGCGCATCGGCGGTCGGGCGGTGGATGTGCGGGTTTCGACCATGCCGTCATCGCACGGTGAGCGGGTGGTACTGCGCCTGCTTGATAAGAATGCAACCCGGCTGGATCTCCACAGCCTGGGGATGACGCCGGGCAACCACGAGAATTTTCAGCGAATCATTCAGCGCCCGCACGGGATCATCCTGGTCACCGGTCCGACCGGCTCGGGGAAATCGACCACCCTGTATGCCGGTCTGCAGGAACTCAACGGCAAAGAGCGCAATATTCTGACCGTTGAAGATCCAATCGAATTTGATATTGACGGCATCGGCCAGACCCAGGTCAACACCAAAGTGGATATGACTTTTGCCCGGGGTCTGCGAGCGATCCTGCGTCAGGATCCGGATGTGGTGATGGTCGGGGAAATCCGGGATCTGGAAACCGCCTCGATAGCTGTCCAGGCCTCGCTAACCGGCCACATGGTGCTGTCGACCCTGCACACCAACACTGCAGTCGGCGCGATCACCCGATTGCGCGACATGGGCATTGAGCCGTTCCTGATTTCCTCTTCGTTGCTGGGCGTACTGGCCCAGCGCCTGGTGCGTACCTTGTGTAAGTCGTGCCGCGAGCCGTATGAAGCCGATGCCGAGCAGAAGAAGTTGTTCGGTTTGCGAGCCGACGAGCCGCTGACCCTGTACCGGGCGGTGGGGTGTGAAGCCTGTAACCACAAGGGTTACCGCGGACGAACCGGGATCCATGAGCTGTTGCTGGTGGATGACAATGTGCAGGAGTTGATCCATGCCGAAGTCGGGGAAATGGCGATCGAGAAAGCCATTCGTGGCCATACCCCGAGTATTCGCGACGACGGCCTGACCAAAGTCCGCGCCGGTGTGACCACGCTGGAAGAAGTGATGCGTGTCACCAGAGAGGGGGGATAAATGGCGGCGTTTCAATATAAGGCGCTCGATGCCAGGGGCCGGCAGAAAAAAGGGGTGCTGGAGGGTGATACTGCCCGCCAGATCCGCCAGCAACTGCGTGAGCAGGGGCTGATCCCGGTTGAGGTGGTGCAGAGCCTGGCGCAGGAGAAGAAAAAAGCCAGTGGTGGCTTTCACCTGCGCCGGGGGATCAGCACCACGGAGTTGTCGCTGATCACCCGTCAGCTGGCGACCCTGGTCCAGGCGTCGATGCCGCTGGAAGAATGTCTCAAGGCGGTGGCCGAGCAGAGCGAAAAGCCGCGGTTGAAAAACATGCTGCTGGCCGTCCGTTCACGGGTGGTGGAAGGCTATACCCTGGCCGACAGCATGGCCGAGTATCCGCATATTTTTGATCAGTTGTTCCGGGCCATGGTGGCAGCCGGCGAAAAGTCGGGTCATCTGGATACGGTCCTGAACCGACTGGCCGACTACACCGAAAATCGCCAGCAGATGCGCAGCAAATTGCAACAGGCGATGATTTACCCCACTATGCTGACATTGGTGGCGGTGGCCGTGGTGGCCTTTTTGCTTGCCACCGTGGTGCCGAAAATTGTCGATCAGTTCGTTCAGATGGGGCAGCAATTGCCGACCATCACCGAAGTGCTGTTGGCGGCCAGTAATTTTGTTCAGAACTGGGGCGCCTTGGTGCTGATTGTGCTGCTGGGCGCGCTGTTGTTGATCAAGGCCGCCTTACGCAAGCCGGATATCCGTCTACGTTGGGATCGCTTGGTCATGCGCTTACCGGTGATTGGTAAGGTTGCCCGCGGCCTCAATACGTCGCGCTTTGCCCGCACCCTGTCGATTTGTACTTCCAGCGCAATTCCGTTGCTGGAAGGAATGAAGGTTGCCTCGGAGGTGATGACCAATACCTGGGTCAACCGCCAGATCCTGGAAGCGGCCGACAAGGTGCGCGAAGGGGCCAGCCTGCGGGTCTCGCTGGAGCAGACCAAGCTGTTTCCGCCGATGATGCTGCATATGATTGCCAGCGGGGAGCGGAGTGGTGAGCTGGAGCAGATGCTGACCCGGGCGGCGGATAACCAGGATCGGGATTTTGAATCGCTGGTGAACATGGCGCTGGGGATTTTTGAGCCGTTGCTGATTGTGGCAATGGCAGGCATTGTGATGTTTATCGTGATTGCCACTTTGATGCCGATTATTGCCCTCAATAACATGGTTGGTATGTAAGTTTTATTCTTTGGAGGTTTTTCAATGCAACGCAAACAACGCGGCTTTACGCTGCTCGAAGTGATGGTCGTGATCGTGATCCTGGGTGTCCTGGCCAGTCTGGTGGTGCCGAATCTGCTCGGTAATAAAGAGAAGGCCGATCAGCAGAAAGTGGTCACAGACATCAGTGCGCTGGAGCAGGCGCTGGATATGTACAAACTGGATAACAGCGTCTACCCGACAACCGATCAGGGTCTGGATGCGCTGGTCTCGATGCCATCGTCCAGCCCGGAGCCGCGCAACTATCGTAACGGTGGCTACATTAAGCGCCTGCCGCAGGACCCTTGGGGTAATGCGTACCAGTATGTGATGCCGGGTGAAAATGGTCCGGTGGATATCTTCAGCCTGGGTGCTGACGGCCAGGAAGGCGGTGAAGGGGTCAATACCGATATCGGCAACTGGAACATGCTGGACTTCTAAGCCGGCTTGGCACCGAGAGAGACTGTGATGAAACGTGCGGCGGGCTTTACCCTGATCGAACTGATGCTGGTGCTGGTGTTACTCGCTACCAGTGCGGTGGCGGTGATTGCAACCTTCCCGGAAAGTCAGGAAGACCGGGTCAAGGAAGAGGCTACACGTTTTCATCACCTGGTGCAGCTGTTGGGCGAAGATGCCCTGCTCAACGGGCTCGACTACGGGATCCGGGTCGAGCGGGGCAGCTATCAGTTTCTTCAGCTAACCGGTCAGCACTGGAAACCGCTGGATACCTCGCGCTACTTTACCCAGGTGGAGATGGACGATGATATCCGGCTGCGGGTCGAGATTGGCAGTTACTCCTGGCAGGATCAGGATCGGCTGTTCCAACCGGGCTCCTTGTTTGATGAAGACCTGTTTGCTGAACAAACGGATCAAAACAAAATTAAGCCGCCGCAGGTGGTGGTGATGGCAAGCGGGGAGTACACCCCGTTTACCCTTGAATTTGAAGTCACGGGCGAGAATCAGTTCTGGCGGGTCCAGGCCGATGAAATCGGTCAGCTCCATTTGCTGCCGCCGGGAGAAACCGTGGCAAGTCTGGCTGAGCGGAGGCGCCGATGAAAGCCAGTCGTGGCATGACCTTGCTGGAAGTGCTGGTCGCCCTGGCGGTGTTCGCCACCGCGGCACTGAGCGTGATGAAGGCGGTCAGCCAGCATCTCAATACCCTTGGTTATCTGGAAGAAAAAACATTCGCGGCCATGGTCGCCGATAACGAGTTGGCCAAAGTTCGCCTGTCCGGGGAAATCCCGTCATCGGAAAAAAAAGGCAAATCGGAGTTGGCCGGCCGCGAATGGTACTGGTCGATTAAAAGCAGTAAGACTGCAGATGGGTTTCTGCGGGCGCTGGATGTGACGGTGGCGACAGATGCTGCTCGCAAGCAGTCCGTGGTCACGCTGAGAACTTATGTTGAAAACTAATGGTTTACGCGTAGCCCGCATGGACCTGAATGGCGGGCGTCAGGGGCCGGTCGGCCAGAGCCAGGCGGGGTTTACCCTGTTGGAGGTACTGGTGGCCATTGCAGTGTTTGCAATGCTGAGTCTGTCGGCTTATCAGGTGATGAACGGGGTCCAGATCAGCGATCAGCAGTCGCGCGAGCACAATGAGCGATTGCAGCAAATCCAGCGGGCCGTGGTGATGATGGATAACGACTTTCGCCAGATTGTCGCGCGTCGGACTCGGAATCAGGGGGAAGCGCCCAGCGGCAAGTTGCTGCTGAGCGGGGAGTATCTGCTTGATTCGTCCAGCGACGGTATCATGTTTACTCGTACCGGGTGGCAGAATCCGCAGCAGATGTTTCCGCGTGGGGAGAATGTTCGGGTTGGTTACCGGATTGTGGATGATACCTTAGAGCGGGTCTGGTTCCGCTATCCGGATACCGTGGTCGGTGCTGAGCCGCTGGTCCGTCCGATCCTGGCGGATGTTACGAAGCTCGAAGTGCGTTTCTACCAGGACAAGAAATGGCTGGAGCACTGGAATCAGGATTCGACTCTGCCGCAAGGGGTGCGGATCCGGCTGACGCTGGCAGATTTCGGTGAGATTGAGCGGGTGTATATGCTGCCGGTCTCGGCCCTGGCGTCGAAAGCCAAGGAGGAGGGCTGATGAAGCAGCAGCGCGGTGTCGCCCTGATTGTGGTGCTGATGATCCTGGCCCTGATGACGCTCTTGGCGGCGCAGATGAGTGAACGCTTACAGTTTAACTTCTACCGGGTGGAGAACCAGCTCCAGAACCAACAGGCCTACTGGTACGCGCAGGGGATGGAAGCGTTGGCGAAAGTCGCCATCGATCAGAGCCTCAGCGACAGTGATACTGTCAACTTGAGTCAGGTCTGGGCAACCCGGGGGCAGCGTTATCCGCTGGAAGGCGGCGAAGCGGTGGGCAATATCTTCGATCGTCAGGCCTGTTTTAACCTCAATGCCCTGTCGGAGCTGCCGCTGCCAGATGATCGAAGCCAGAAGCCGTTCCTGGTGCGCTACCTGCAATCGGTGTTGGAAGAGAGCGGGATTGACAGCTACGACGCCGAAGTGATCGCTGACTCCAGTTGGGAATATGTCGATCCGGCCGAGGCGGTGAATGCGCCATTCGGGGCTGGAGACAGTACCTATGAAGGCTTTCAGCCGGCCTACCTGCCGCCGATGGGAATGATGGCCGATGTCAGTGAGTTTCGGGCCGTCAACGGGGTGAGCGCCCGGATTTATCAAAAAGTCAGAACGTTGCTGTGCGCGATTCCCAGTCGGGATCTGGTGCTCAACGTCAACACCATCGCTGAGGATCAGGCTGCACTGTTGGTCGGGCTGTTTGCACCGGAGCTGCCGAAGTCTGATGCCACCACGCTGATCGGCAACCGTCCTTATGATGGCTGGCAGACCGTAGATGCCTTTATGGGCGAGTCGACGATCAGCCGGCTGAGCAGCGATGTACAAAAGCGCGCCAGAGAGCACCTGGCGGTCAGTAGTAATTATTTTCAACTGGATACCGAGATCCGGGTGGATCGATCCAGAGTAAGACTTGTGGCCCTGATCAAGCGTGAGGGCCAGGACAAGGTGACCGTTGTTCGGCGCCGTTATGGAGGAATCAGTGAGCGAGTTTCTGACGATAAGGCTCAGTAGCCGGCCGGAGCAGCCGGTGCAATGGCTGGTCTGGTCGCGACAGCAAAAAGAGGTGATCGCGTCGGGTCAGTTGGCCAGTCTGGACCAGCTGAGTGAGCTGGAAGAATATGCTGCCCAGCGCCCGGTGTTTGCACTGATCCCTGCCAGTGATGTGTTACTGACGGAAGTTGTGATCCCGTCTGGCAGTGGGCGGCAGCTGGCGACCGTGCTGCCGTACTTGCTGGAAGAAGAGCTGGCGCAGGATGTGGATGCGCTGCATGTGCATCTGCTCAAGCGGGAAGGACAGACCGCGCATGTGGCAGTGGTTGAGCACCGTAAAGTTCAGTCTTGGCTGGCAGCTTTGAGCGAAGCTGGCATGGATGTGAAAAAACTGGTGCCCGACTGCTTGTGTCTGCCGCTGTTTAAGGACAGTTATACCGCGGCAGAGCTGGAGGAGCAGTGGTTGATCCGCCAGTCGGAGACCCAGGGGATTTGTGCTGAACCCGCTTGGCTGGGCGCTTGGCTGCTGGCACAGAAAGCACCGATTATGGCGGATGTCGCCGAAGCGGATGAGAACGCTGATAGTGAAGCGGCAGTTACCCGTGCTGTTCAGCCGGTTGAGACCGGGGAAGCCGTTGATGCCGCATCCGTGCTGATCCGCCATTATACACCGGCACCGGCAGGCGTTCCCGGTCAGTGGCAGGCCGAAACGCCGGAGCTGGTGATGCAGTTGCTGGCGCTGGGCGCAGATGACAGCGGTGTCAACCTGCTCTCGGGTCCGTATAAGCTGCAACCGGCCTGGCGCAAATATCTCAAGCCCTGGCGCAAGGTGGCGATTGCTGCCGGTCTGGTGTTGGTGGCGATGGTGGCTGAACATTTGGTGTCCATCCAGCAGATGGAACAGCAGGCCTTGGCGTATAAAGCTGAGAGTGAGCGGATTTTCCGCCAAGTGTTGCCGCAGTTTAAGCGGATCCCGTCGCAGAGTTACCTCAAGCGTCAGATGAACAGTGAGCTGGCGCGTTTGGGGGGCAGTGGTGATGGTGAAGGCTTGCTGCCATGGCTGGCACAGCTGCAGCCGGCGTTGAGTCAAGTACCGCAACTCAATATCCTCAATGTGAAATATGATCAGAATCGTTCGGAGCTGCGGTTGCAGGCAAGCGGCGCCGAGTTTCAGCATTTCGAGCAACTGCGCTTACTGTTGACCGAGCAGTTTGACGTGCAGCAGGGGCAGCTCAATAAAGTGGAAAATCAGGTGACCGGCGCGGTCGTGTTAAGGAGAAAGTCATGAATGCGTGGTGGAAGTCCCTGAGTGTTCGCGAGCAGCGCCTGGTCCTGGGTGGCGGCATTGCCCTGGTTATAGCCGTGTTGTACTGGGGGATCTGGCAGCCGCTGGCCAGTCGGGCGGATTTGGCCGCGCAGCGGTTGCAGAGTGAGCGTCAGCTGTTGAGCTGGGTCAGTGCCAAAGCAGATGAGATCACGGCGCTGCGGGGACGCTCGGGCAGCACCGGAATGGTTAGTGATAAGGGTCTGAACCAGGTGGTGAATGAAACCACCCGCCGGTTTCGGATTGAACTGATCCGGATGCAGCCGCGCGATGATGCGGTTCAGGTTTGGGTCCAGCCGTTGCCGTTTAATACGCTGGTCAACTGGCTGGCGTTTTTGAAAGACGAGCATGGGATTGATGCCCAGTTTCTGGATGTGTCTAAAAGTGACAGTGCCGGCGTGGTGGAAGTCAGTCGTTTACAGTTGGGCCGGGGATAATCGTGAAGTATAAGTTACTCGTCAGTTTTTCATTTGTCGTTGTCCTGGTGGCCAGCCTGATTGCGCATGTGCCGATCAGCTGGGTCTGGCAGCAGATGCCTCAGGTACGGGGGCTGACACTCTCCGGGCTCGACGGCACACCCTGGCAGGGCAGCGCCGCGCAAATTGTCTGGCAGGGCCAGAATTTTGGGCGGGTGCAGTGGCAGATGGACATCGCCGCTTTACTGTCAGCCCAGGCCGCCTTCGATGTTCGCTTTGGCCAGGGTAGTGATTTGAACCTGATCGGGCGGGGCCGGGTTGGCTATCGCGCGGAAGGCCCATTTGCTGAAAACCTGCTGGTCTCGTTGCCGGCGCAGCAGGCGATGGCTTATGCCCGGGTGCCGGTACCCATCTCGCTGGCGGGCAATCTGGAGCTGACGGTGCGTGATTATCAGTATCAGGCGCCGTTTTGTGACACGTTGAACGGGACGCTGGCCTGGACCTCAGGTGGTATTACGACGCCGATGGGGGCATTGAATCCGGGCTCGGCCCTTGCCGATCTCAGCTGTGCCCAGGGCAAAGTGGTTGCCAGTGCCAACCAGTCTTCACCGGATGTGTCGAGTCAATGGCAGGCAGAGCTGACGCCGAGCCGCCAATACGTCTTGAACGGATGGTTTAAGCCGGGCGCCGCGTTTCCGGCGCAGTTGGGCCAGCAGCTGAAGTGGCTGGGTAATCCGGATCCGAAAGGACGTTATCAGTTGAACTATCGCGGACGCCTCTAGCCGGCGCACAATTGACCGATTCAACTTAACGCTTTTTCGATCATTCTCTTTATTTCATCCGGCGATTGGCCTTAAATAGCCAATATTCAGTGGCACGGTAAAGTTGCATCCAATGCAGCCGGCCATGGGTCAGGTGACGGTAACACAGGATAACGTTATGGCGGCGGACAACAACAAACCAGAAATACTGGCGACCAAAGTGGTCGCGCAATCCCGGCTGTTCAAGATTGAATCGCTGGATTTACGTTTTTCCAACGGCGTCGAGCGTACCTACGAGCGGATGAAGCCCAGCGGTCGGCATGCCGTGCTGGTGGTACCGGTGACTGCCGAAGGCGATTTGCTGTTGATCCGCGAATATGCTGCCGGAACGGATCGTTACGAGCTGGGATTCCCGAAAGGTCTGGTCGATCCGGGGGAAAGTGCTGAAGTTGCTGCCAACCGGGAGTTGAAAGAAGAAATTGGCTTTGGTGCCCGTCAGTTCCGTCCGCTGAAAGACGTGGTGCTGGCACCGTCATATTTTTCCAGCAAGATGACCTTGTTCCTGGCCCAAGACCTTTATCCTGAGCAACTGGAAGGGGATGAGCCCGAGCCGTTGGAAATTGTCCGTTGGCCGTTGAGTCAGGCTGAAGAGCTGCTGACTCATGTCGATTTTGCTGAGTCACGCAGTATTACGGCCTTGTTCCTGGCCTTACAACAACTCTCCCGATAGGAGCGAATGATGGATTTATCGAACCTATTACCGTCGGTCATCGACATTGCCCGGGCTTCCGGGCAGGTGATCCTGGATATCTACCAGCGTGGCCAGTTTGAAAAGCAGGTCAAAAATGACAATACCCCGGTGACCAGTGCTGACTTGGCTGCGCATAAGCTGGTGGTCGAGCGCCTGAGTGAACTGACGCCGGATATTCCGGTTCTGTCGGAGGAAGATGCCGCGGTGCCTTTGTCGGAACGGCGTCAGTGGCAACGTTACTGGCTGGTGGATCCGCTTGACGGCACCCAGGAGTTTATTGCCGGCAGTGGTGACTTTGCGACGATCATTGCTCTGGTGGCGGACAACCAGCCGATTATGGGGGTGGTGTACGCGCCGATCTCCGGGGTGGTGTATTACGCCTATGACGGCAAAGGGGCCTGGAAGATCACACCGGAAGGAGAAACGGTGCGGATCTCGACCCATAAACACGAGTTGCCGACCCAGTCTATTGCGGTGGCGATCAGCCGCCGCCAGGATATTCAGGCGATCACCAACCGGCTGGATCCGTCGCTGAACTATGATCTGGTGCCGCTGGGCTCGGCAGCGCTGAAATCTTGCCTGGTGGCTGAGGGGGCGGTGGATTGCTATCTGCGCCTGGGCCCGACCGGTGAGTGGGATACCGCGGCGACGCAATGTATTGTTGAAGAAGCCGGCGGCAGGATCCTCAATACGCACCTGACGCCGCTGTCTTACAATGAGCGCGATACGCTGGAGAACCCGAATTTCATCACCCTGGGTGATGAGTCGCTGCCATGGTCGACGATCCTGACCCCGGATAACCGGATGATGGAAGTTTGATTGGCGCGTGCTGGTCACATAATAAAAAACGGAGCTGCGGCTCCGTTTTTTATTGGGCGTTTTCGCTGAAACCTTGGCAGGCTTAGAACAGGCGGTTTAAGCCGTTCAGGGCGGCGACCCGGTAGGCTTCGGCCATGGTCGGGTAGTTGAAGGTGGTATTGGCGAAATAGTCGATGGTGTTGCCTTCGCCTTTTTGCTCCATGATCGCCTGGCCGATGTGGATGATCTCGGCCGCCCGCTCACCGAAGCAGTGGATTCCGAGGATCTCTTTGGTGTCGCGATGAAACAGGATCTTCAGGCTGCCGACTTCAGTACCGGCGATTTGGGCCCGGGCCAGGTGCTTGAACTGCGAGCGACCGACTTCATACGGCACTTTTTCGGCGGTCAGTTCCTGCTCGGTTTTGCCGACCGAGCTGATCTCCGGAATGGTGTAGATCCCGGTCGGAATATGCTCGATCAAGCAGCCTTCGGCTTCGCCATTGCTGATCGCCTGGGCGACAAAGCGGCCCTGATCATACGCGGCGCTGGCCAGGCTCGGGTAGCCAATCACATCACCGACGGCATAGATATGCTCGACATCGGTTTGATAGTTATTGTTGACTTTGAGCTGACCGCGCGAATCCGGTGTGAGTCCGATACTATCGAGGTTCAGGCGATCGGTGTTCCCGGTCCGGCCGTTGGCATACAGCAGGCAGTCGGCACGCATCTTTTTGCCGGATTGGAGGTGTAAAATCACGCCGTCCTCGGTGCCTTCGATCCGCTCATAGGCCTCGCCGTTGCGGATCATTGCGCCGCTGTTCCACAGGTGGTAGGACAGTGAGTCGGAAATCTCGTTGTCGAGGAACTCCAGCAGGCGGTCACGGGTATTGATCAAGTCCACCTTGACTCCCAGGCCGCGGAAAATTGAGGCATACTCACTGCCGATCACTCCGGCACCATAAATCAGGATGTGGCGGGGATCGTGCTTCAGGCGCAGGATCGAGTCGCTGTCATAAATTCGGCGGTGGTTAAAATCAACGTCCGCCGGGTGATAAGGCCGAGAGCCGGTGGCAATCACAAACTTGTCGGCGCTGTAGCGGTCGAGGCTGCCGTCAGCGGCTTTCACGACGACGGTGTGGCTGTCGACAAAGCTGGCTTCACCATGAATGATGGTGCAGTGGTTGCGATCGTAAAACCCCTGGCGCATTCGGGTCTGTTTGCTGACTACGTCCTGGGCGTGGCCGAGGATCTGGCTGAAGGTGCTGTGGAGGCTGGAGTTGTTTTTGCAGTAGAGCGGGTTTTGGTTAAATTCGATGATCCGGCTGACGGCATGGCGCAGGGCTTTGGACGGAATGGTACCCCAGTGGGTACATCCGCCGCCGACGCTGTTCTCCCGCTCGATGATCGCAACATTGAAGCCTGCTTTGGTGAGCCCCATCGCAGCCCCTTCGCCCCCCGGGCCGCTGCCAATAATAATGGCATCAAAATGCTGGGCATGTGGTTGTGTTGACTTAGTCATTGTTCAGGCCTTTCTTATCATCCTTGCAACATTGCTTACGCGATAGTTTAACTTTTTCCTGAAGTCGGTAAAATCAGAGTCGCTTGATAGATTGGGGGTGATCACGTTGTGGAGCCGGAACTCTGTGAGCTGTCTGTTAAAAGTGACAAATACTGCTTTGATTCAGCTACGGTCGGGATTTACTATGTTCTGATTGCTGTGAAAAAGGCGATTTTCGCTGAACCGGCGAACAAAAGCGCGTATAGTTGCAGAAAAGGTTACAGAGAAACAACAAGTTCATGGGAATCAGGGCTCAGCAAAAAGAAAAAACCCGTCGTTCACTGATTGATGCTGCATTTAATCAGCTCAGTGCCGAGCGTAGCTTTTCGAGTCTCAGCCTGCGTGAAGTCGCACGGGAAGCCGGGATTGCACCCACCTCTTTCTATCGCCATTTTAAAGATATGGATGAGCTGGGGCTGACCATGGTCGATGAAGGCGGGTTGATCCTGCGTCAGCTGATGCGCCAGGCGCGTCAGCGCATTGCCAAAGAAGGCAGTGTGATCCGAACCTCTGTAGAAACATTTATGGAATTTATTGAAAGCAGCCCGAATGTGTTTCGGTTGCTTTTACGCGAGCGCTCTGGCACATCACCGGCGTTCCGAGCTGCGGTGGCCCGGGAAATTCAGCACTTTGTTGCGGAGTTGACCGAGTACCTGGAAGCGAAAACTGGTGTGACCCACGATGAAGCCTATACTCAGGCGGAGGCGTCGGTCACTTTGGTCTTCAGCTCCGGTGCAGAGGCACTGGATCTGGACAGCCATGCGCGTGCCGAGCATGCGGAAAGATTGATTATGCAATTGCGAATGATCGCGAAGGGTGCCTATTGGTATCGTAAAGAGCGTGAGCGTCGAGAGCTCAGGCAGAAACTCTAACTTTATTGTGTTGGTGAAGGATATGAACAAGGAACAAGTAAAAGCTGAACGTAAAACACTGTTGCTGTCTTTTCTGGCAGGTCTGTGCGGCAATGCGACGTTAGCTGTATTCACATCAAGTGCTGTACCGTTTTCTATTTTTCCTGTCATTGCGTTTGGTCTGGCGGTGTACTGCCTGTATCAGGAGTACCTGAGCAAGCCGATGACGGAAGGAACCCCGGCCATCGCCTTTGCCTGTTTCCTGGCTGGCGCGTTTGGATACTCCGGCTTTATGCGGGCACAACTGCCGGATATGGGCTCTAACTTCCTGCCGCTGATGATCACCTTAGGTCTGTTGGTGTGGGTTGCCTACAAACTGGGGATTATGACGCCAAAGAAGATCGAAAGCACTGAGGCGCAAGCGTAATTCGCCCCTCAGTTTTGAGAAAGGAAAAGGCGCCGAGGGCGCCTTTTTTAATGGCTTGTGCTCGACTAGAAAACCGATTATTTCCGCTCCAGCAGAACCCCGGCTTCCATGTGGTGGGTATACGGGAACTGATCAAACAGCGCAAAGCGGGTGATGCGGTGCGTTTCGCCCAGAATGGCTAGGTTCTCTTTCAGCGTTTCCGGGTTACATGAGATGTACATGATGCGATCGTAGGCCTGCACCATCCGGCAGGTGTCATCGTCCATGCCTGAACGTGGCGGATCGACAAAAATGGTGTTGCAGTTGTAGCTCTTCAGATCCACGCCGGCGTTTTGCAGGCGGCGGAATTCGCGCTTGCCTTCCATCGCTTCGGTAAACTCTTCGGCCGACATGCGAATGATCTGTACATTGTTGATGTTGTTGACGGCAATGTTGTACTGGGCCGACTCAACCGAAGGTTTTGCCAGTTCGGTGGCCAGGACGCGATCAAAGTTTTTCGCCAGTGCCAGCGAGAAGTTACCGTTACCACAGTAGAGCTCCAGCAGATCCCCTTCACTATCTTCGGTACAGTCGACCGCCCACTCCAGCATTTTTTGCGCCACTTCACCGTTCGGCTGGGTAAAGCTGTTTTCAACCTGCTGGTAGGTCAGGGTGCGATTGTGGACGCTGAGTTTTTCAATCACGTACTCCTGATCCAGCACAATCTTCTGCTTGCGTGCCCGGCCAATGAAGTTCAGCTTGAAGCCTTCATCATTGAGGCGCTGCTTGAGTGCCTTGGCTTCGTTGACCCATTCTTCGTCCAGTTGACGGTGGTAGAGCAACGATACCAGGATCTCGCCGCTCAGGGTTGACAGGAAATCGACCTGGAACAGCTTATGACGCAGAGCCTTGACCGGCTTGAGCGCATCAACCAGCAGCGGCATCAGGTCGTTGATCAGGCGGCTGGCAGCCGGGAACTGATCAACCCGGTATTTCTGACGGGTTTCCTGGTTGAACATGATGTAGTAGAGATCATCGCCCTCATGCCATACCCGAAACTCGGCACGCATCCGGTAATGCTCGGCAGGAGAGGCGAACACCTCAAGCTCAGGGGTTTCAAAATCCGCAAAGATATTTTGAATACGCGCTGCCTTTTCATCGAGCTGTGCCTGATACTCAGCTGGATTGATGTCGGTGGATGCCATGTTGGGTGCCTCAAACTGCTCAAAATAAGAGCGCAGATTTTATTGCATTGTTGACTGATGTCCAGTGCTGAGGCGGAGAAAAGTGTTGCTCAAAGCGTATTGTCATATCCCATAACAAACAAAACTAGACATTCATCATGAGGATAACTAGCATTCGCTCTGCACGGGTTTGCCTGAATTCAGGTAGGGAACACGGTGAAATTCCGTGACTGACGCGCAGCGGTGAGAGAGAACGAAAGCACATGGACGTTAGTTCCAAACACTGCTTCAAATGATGGTGCAAGGCCGTCGACAGGAAGTGGGAAGTTGTTGCCTAGGTGGTTGTTCAACCAAGCTCTTAAGTCCGAAGACCGACCCGCGTACTGAGCAAGAGATTGCTTTGTAACTAACGCGACTTAAGGTATCTAAATAATGAAGAAAACGCTTTTAGCAGTGGCGTTGGCACCTGTGTGCCTGTCGTCTTTTTTTGTTGCCGCCCAGCACGAGGATGTCATGGTGGTAACGGCCAACCGATTTGAGCAATCCGTCAAAAATGTGATTGCGCCTGTCTCTGTGATCACCAAAGAAGATATTGAAGCTATTCAGGCCAAATCCCTGGCTGAAGTTTTACGCCGCCTGCCGGGCGTGACGATTGCCGCAAATGGTGGATTCGGCCAATTGACGACCGTTTCAGTGCGCGGGAGTCAAAATGTTTTGATCATGATGAATGGCGTACGCCTGGGTAGTGCAACGGCTGGCGGTGTGAACTTGGGTCAGTTACCGCTGACTGGCATCGAAAGTATCGAATATATCCGGGGCACGCGTGCAGCGGTATATGGTGCTGATGCAACGGCTGGGGTAATCAACATCATTACTACAACGCAGCCTGATGATGTGCAGGGCCAAGTCGCAGCCGGGATTGGTAGTGACGGTTATTATCAGGCCAAAGGTAGTGTTGCTGGCCGCTTAACCGAGCTGACCTGGGCTAAAGTCGCCGGAAATTTTGAGCAGGCAGATGGTTTTAATGTTGCTGATTATTCTTCCGGTGCTTGGCTGGAAGACCAAAAAGATGATGATGGCTTTAAGAGCAAAGATATTCTCGGAGAGTTTGGGATTATCCTGAATGATAAATGGCGCGCAGTCGTGAACGCTTTTTATCATGACGGCCAAACTGAGTACGATTATACCGGCAGCCCGGGGAATAATGAGGCTGATTATGTGTTTTACAATGCTTCCGGTCAGGTAAGCTATGCCTCTGATCGTTTGACCTCCTCGCTACTGTTAGGCGTGAATCGCGATGAAGGCGAAAATAAGGGGAACACGCCGGGCAGTACGATTGTTACTGACCGGACACAAGTTAACTGGAGCAACAGTTATCAGCTGACAGAGCATTATCATGCCGGATTTGGCGTTGATTTGGTTGAAGAGAAGGCCAGTGACTCTGAGCTGTGGAACAGCTTCGCCGGTCAATTCGAATCTTATGATAATGAGAGCCGCCGTAATGATGCCGGCTATATTACGTTCTGGCGGGATGCCGATGACATTCAGTTTGAAGCCAGCTTACGCTATGACGATAATGAGCATTATGGCTCCTATAAGTCATGGCAGCTGGGTGCCGGGTGGCGTTTTGTCGAGCAGATGCGAGTCACGGCGAATGCGGGAACAGGCTTTAAAGCCCCAACATTTAATGATTTGTACTGGCCGAGCTTTGGTAATCCGGACCTGGAGCCGGAAGAGTCTGAAAACTATGAAGTGGCACTGGAAGGTACCCACTCGCTGCTTGACTGGCGTATCGCAGCTTATGACAACACTGTGAGCAACCAAATCCGCAATCAGGGCCAGGGTGAACAACTGGAAAACCAGGATGTCCGAGTTCAGGGAGTTGAGCTGGTAGCAAGCTTTGAAACAGGTCCTATTCATCATGACGTTGCTCTGGATTTGATGGATCATGAAAATGAAAGTGACAAAAAGCGGCTAAGACGTGTGCCTGATGAAGCCCTGAAGTGGAATGCCAGCTATCTGGCTGATGCATATCTACTGGAGGTGAGCTATCTGTATCAAGGGGACAGCCGGGATCAGTATTTTGACCCAGTGACTTTTACCAACTCAGAAGTCGAGCTGAAGCGTTATCACCTGTTGGATATTGCAGCCAGTTACTATGTGACAGAGGCGTTAACCTTACAAGGGCGTATTGCCAATGTGCTGGACGAAGAGTCTGTCACTGCCTACGGCTATAACGCTGCTGAACGTAGCTACTTTGCAAACGTTTCATATAGTTTCTAATATTTATCAAAACCGCCTTCGGGCGGTTTTTCTTATTGTGCGCCGAGCATGGCGTTGTTCTAGGAGGTGAAAGTCCTCTACGGGCTCAGTCGAGCGAGAACCGTTAGCCTATGCAAGGGTGCCCACCGTGAGGTGGGATCTGAAGGAAGCAAACGGCAAAACTTGGGTGTGACGAACAGAAACCTGATAGTAGGCCAGTACAACTTGGGTAACCTAGCAATATATAGAACAGCCCAATGCCTCGACGGGAAGTGTGTACGGGTAAATCAGGCACAGCCAAGGGAAAGAACAACGTCTTACCTCAGGAGATCTTACGACCTGTCTCGGATGAGACTAATACAACAGTGATGTTGTGTGACGGGTAATAAGAAGTCAGCAGAAGGCATAGTACCTTGGGGAAGTACAACCCAAGGGAAGGCCGGAACTGAATATATCAAGAAGCAGTCACTAGACACTCAATCATGTGGGGTCATAGCAAGATGAACAACATCTCTACGTACTACTGGGCAACACCGCAAGTGACGCTCATGGCCACGAAGAATGACAAGCATGATCGGCGTAGACAGGAGGACGAGTCTTGGTGACCTCAACTCAGTTGATGGAGCGGATCTGCTCCTCAACAAATCTGAACCAAGCCCTGAGAAGAGTGAAGAAGAACAAGGGATGTGCTGGGGTTGATAAACTCGACATAACAGCGACTATCTCGATGCTTCGGCAGTCTTCTAATGGGCAAGCGCTCCGCCAGAGCCTTCTGGACGGGAGCTACCAACCGCAACCCGTTCTGGGTGTAGAAATTCCCAAACCTAGCGGGGGAGTGAGGCAGCTAGGTATCCCAACTGTACTTGATAGGGTAGTCCAACAGGCCATTACCTCAGTACTGACAGATATCTACGAACCTCAGTTTTCAAGCAACAGTTATGGGTTCAGGCCTAACCGCAGTGCCCACCATGCATTGGTGGCAGCAAGCCACTACATCAGGGAGGGGCGGGGTTATGTAGTCGACATAGACCTGGCGAAATACTTCGATACTGTGAACCACGATAGACTGATGCACAGGCTATCGGAGGACATCACAGATAAACGGGTCCTGAAACTGGTCAGGTCATACCTACAGGCAGGCATAATGCGAAACGGGTTAGTTGAGCAGAGGCAACGAGGGACGCCACAGGGTGGACCATTATCTCCGCTGCTATCAAATATCGTATTAGATGAGTTGGATAAAGAGCTTGAGCGAAGAGGGCATAAGTTCTGCCGATATGCAGACGACTGCCAAATCTACGTGCACAGTGAGGAAGCCGCCAATCGAGTAAAAGCCTCAATCACGGAGTTCTTGGAGCAGAAACTGAAACTCAGGGTTAACCGTGAGAAAAGTGCGGCAACGAGAGTGACAGAGCGGACTTACCTAGGCCATCGCTTTCAACGAGATGGAAGCATCCATATCTCGAAGACAGCACAAACTCAGATGAAGAAGCGAGTGCGTCAAATAACGAAGCGGAATCGAGGGCGAGAGTTGAAGACAGTCCTAGTCGAACTCACTCAATACCTAAGAGGTTGGCAACACTATTTCAAGCTTGCCATACGGAAAAGCGCGATGCAGCGCTTGGATGAATGGATAAGGCGGCGCTTACGGTGCTATCGCCTCAAGCAGCGCAAGCGCAGATACAGCATAGCGACATGGTTACGCCAAGAGGGTGTAAGCGAACGCAATGCGTGGAAGCTGGCGATGTCAGATAAAGGGTGGTGGCACTTGGCTTTATCGCCCCAGCTCAATCAGGCCATGCCAATGAAATGGTTCAAGGAGATGGGTCTGTACTCGTTGCGAGATGGGTACGAGTCACTGAAAATATATTCGGAACCGCCGTATGCGACCCACGCTTGTACGGTGGTGTGAGAGGACGGAGGCCGTGAGGCCTCCTCCTACTCGATTAAATCCAACATTGCTTATGAAAACCAAAGTGATCGTCAGCTGGTCTTCCGGGAAAGACGCAACGCTGACTCTGATGAAATTGCTCCGCGATCCTGCGGTTGAAGTCGTCGGGTTATATACCACCTACCTGGAAGATGAAGTGCCGTTTCAGGCCACACCGGTTGACGTGCTCAAACAGCAAGCTGCATTGACCGGATTGCCGCTGGTGCTGATCCCCCTGCCGGAAGCTTTTCCACCTAATGCGGTCTATCAGTCGCGGGTTGTGGAAGGGCTACGCAGTAGCGGTCTGGATATTGACGCCGTGGCGTTCGGGGATATGTTTTGCAATGGCATTGCTGAGTACCGGCGGAGTTATATTGAGCCGGCTGGCTGGCAATGCCTGTTTCCTTTGCTTGGGCAAGACAGCCGAGTGCTGGCACAGGAAATATTGGCCAGCGGGATTCAGACCTTGATCACCACGGTTGATACGCATCAGCTCGATGGTAAGTATTGTGGTCAGTGGTATAACGCAGCATTTCTGTCGCAGTTACCGGTGCAAATCGACCCTTGTGGTGAAAATGGAGAATTTCATACCCTGGTGACGCAGGCGCCGTGCTTCCGGGGGGAATTAAAGCTTCGTTTGTTGGCACGTGAACGGCAATCCCGGTTTCACTATCAAAGGTACCAGCTACTTTCGTCCTGATGATGGATGAAATTTCTGATCTGGCCGTGAACGCAGTATGATGTGCACCCTGAAATGATGTCTGGTTTGTGGTGAGCAGTGAAACGGGTACTTATTTTTGACTCTGGGGTCGGGGGGCTGTCGGTCTATCAGGAAATCTATACCCAGCTTCCATCTCTTCAATATATCTATGCCTTCGATGATGCCGGTTTTCCCTATGGTGAATTACCGGAAGCGGTATTGATCGAACGGACCCGGCACATTGTTTCCCTGTTGGTTGAACGCCACTATATTGATCTGGTCGTCATTGCCTGTAACACGGCTAGTACCGTGGTGTTGCCGACGCTGCGAGCTGAACTGTCTATCCCTGTGGTTGGGGTAGTGCCGGCGATTAAACCAGCAGCATTGATCAGTAAACAAAAAGCGGTGGGGTTGTTGGCGACCCCGGCGACGGTCGAGCGTGATTATACCAATCAGCTGATATCTCAGTTTGCCAGCGATTGTGAGGTTTACCGGATTGGCTCGACCCGACTGGTCGAAATGGCAGAAGAGAAACTCAGAGGACAAACGGTCTCCCTGGATGAGTTAGCGGGGATCTTAGCGCCATGGCGGGGCAAGGTAGATAGCATCGTATTGGGGTGTACGCATTTTCCATTAATCAAAGCTGAAATCGCGCAGGCGTTTGGTGCGCCGGTACAGATTGTGGACTCCGGATTGGCGATTGCGAACCGGGTGAAGTCTTTGCTGGGGGAAGTCGAATTTGGGGAGCAGTCTGGCTTGCGATGCAACTTTACTTATAGCAGTGCCGCAGACCCTCATACTGCGGCACTGAATCATAGTTTAGAAGCCCTGAAGCTGGGAGCGGTTCAATCGCTTAACTATCCGAGCTTTTAGGTTCGTTGGCTTCGCGGACTTTCAGCGTTCGTTGTCCGAACTCTTTATTGTTCAGCTGACTGATCGCAGTGTCAGCATCACTACTGTTCATGACCACAAAACCAAATCCGCGCCGTTTGCCGGTTCGCTTATCTTTCATCAGGCGAACGGCAAAGACCTCGCCATATTCGGCAAAGAGCTTTTTCACCTCACTTTCATTGGCGCGATAAGGCAAGTTACCGACATAGATCGTTTTACTCCCCTGCGGTGCTTCGCCGTTCGTCGAGATAGTCGGCATTTCCGGTAGATAGTGTAGGGCAGCGGTAGCAGCGATCACGCCCAGAATAAAGGCAAAGGCAGGCGGGAAAGAAAGCATGCTAATGATGAGTGCCCCGATAATGGCAATAGCCCCGAGGGCCATCATGGTTTGTTTGGAAAATTTCATATTAAAAACTACATCGTCATAATCATTATTGAAGGAAGGCTGTGATTGGTTATTTTAACAACAGAGTCACATTGATATTACTTTCATCAGGTTGTAATTACTAGTTAGTGAGTGTGATGATCCTCTAATGTTGAAATTAGAGGCGTTTAGATCAAATTAGTTGAAATAGTGACCGGGTGGTAATTTTTTTTAGAAAAACACTTGTCAGGTGTTGGGAAGTCTCTATAATGCCGCCTCACCGACACGGAGGCGGCTTCTTAAATAAGAAAGCAAGCAGCGAGTCGGAGTGGTGAAAGCCTTCAAAAATAAAGTTTCAAAAAGTGTTTGACACTTCCCTTTGAATCCTTAGAATGGCGCACCTCCTCAGAGCGAAAGCGAATGAGGAATTGTTCTTTAACAATTTGACCATGCAATCTGTGTGGGCACTCGTGGAATGATAGTCAAAAGATTTATCAGTGAACTGAGTGACCAAATCGATACTTAGGTATCGGCACAGTCAATTTATCAGTAATCACTGAGCCGTTTCTTCGGAAACAACAAAACTTTAATTGAAGAGTTTGATCATGGCTCAGATTGAACGCTGGCGGCAGGCCTAACACATGCAAGTCGAGCGGCAGCGACTTAACTGAACCTTCGGGGAACGTTAAGGGCGGCGAGCGGCGGACGGGTGAGTAATGCCTGGGAATATGCCCTGATGTGGGGGATAACCATTGGAAACGATGGCTAATACCGCATAATCTCTTCGGAGCAAAGAGGGGGACCTTCGGGCCTCTCGCGTCAGGATTAGCCCAGGTGAGATTAGCTGGTTGGTGAGGTAACGGCTCACCAAGGCGACGATCTCTAGCTGGTCTGAGAGGATGATCAGCCACACTGGAACTGAGACACGGTCCAGACTCCTACGGGAGGCAGCAGTGGGGAATATTGCACAATGGGGGAAACCCTGATGCAGCCATGCCGCGTGTGTGAAGAAGGCCTTCGGGTTGTAAAGCACTTTCAGTCGTGAGGAAGGCGGCCAGGTTAATAGCCTGGTTGTTTGACGTTAGCGACAGAAGAAGCACCGGCTAACTCCGTGCCAGCAGCCGCGGTAATACGGAGGGTGCGAGCGTTAATCGGAATTACTGGGCGTAAAGCGCATGCAGGCGGCTTGTTAAGCCAGATGTGAAAGCCCGGGGCTCAACCTCGGAATCGCATTTGGAACTGGCAGGCTAGAGTCTTGTAGAGGGGGGTAGAATTTCAGGTGTAGCGGTGAAATGCGTAGAGATCTGAAGGAATACCGGTGGCGAAGGCGGCCCCCTGGACAAAGACTGACGCTCAGATGCGAAAGCGTGGGGAGCAAACAGGATTAGATACCCTGGTAGTCCACGCCGTAAACGATGTCTACTTGGAGGCTGGGGTCTTGAATTCTGGCTTTCGGAGCTAACGCGTTAAGTAGACCGCCTGGGGAGTACGGTCGCAAGATTAAAACTCAAATGAATTGACGGGGGCCCGCACAAGCGGTGGAGCATGTGGTTTAATTCGATGCAACGCGAAGAACCTTACCTACTCTTGACATCCAGAGAACTTAGCAGAGATGCTTTGGTGCCTTCGGGAACTCTGAGACAGGTGCTGCATGGCTGTCGTCAGCTCGTGTTGTGAAATGTTGGGTTAAGTCCCGCAACGAGCGCAACCCTTATCCTTGTTTGCCAGCACTTCGGGTGGGAACTCCAGGGAGACTGCCGGTGATAAACCGGAGGAAGGTGGGGACGACGTCAAGTCATCATGGCCCTTACGAGTAGGGCTACACACGTGCTACAATGGCGCATACAGAGGGCGGCGAGCTAGCGATAGTGAGCGAATCCCAAAAAGTGCGTCGTAGTCCGGATTGGAGTCTGCAACTCGACTCCATGAAGTCGGAATCGCTAGTAATCGTGGATCAGAATGCCACGGTGAATACGTTCCCGGGCCTTGTACACACCGCCCGTCACACCATGGGAGTGGGCTGCACCAGAAGTAGATAGCTTAACCTTCGGGAGGGCGTTTACCACGGTGTGGTTCATGACTGGGGTGAAGTCGTAACAAGGTAGCCCTAGGGGAACCTGGGGCTGGATCACCTCCTTAACGATATGACGCATTGTTTGATGCAGTGTCCACACAGATTGCCTGGTTAAAATGTAAAAGAGCGAAACGATGCTGGGTCTGTAGCTCAGGTGGTTAGAGCGCACCCCTGATAAGGGTGAGGTCGGTGGTTCAAGTCCACTCAGACCCACCACTTCCTGCCCAAGGGAAGCTGGTGAGGCATCGGAAACGTTGGGGCTATAGCTCAGCTGGGAGAGCGCCTGCTTTGCACGCAGGAGGTCAGCAGTTCGATCCTGCTTAGCTCCACCACTCTTTAAGGGTTTTCCCTGAGAATCTTTAAACAGTGGTTTGTATCTCTGCGGAGATAACGAAACACATGCTCTTTAACAATCTGGAAAGCTGACTAGTAAATTGAATGTTTGACATTCAATACTAAAGTTTCATCGAAAGATGGAACGAGTTCTCAAGCAACACACATTCAAGTGTCTTGTGTATGTTTGCTTTCACTTTTCAAAGTGAAGACAGACAAAGAGTCCGGCAAAACAAACTAATCCGTCAAGTCATTGATGGAAACCTTGGTCGTTTGCGATACAGACCCCTTGGGGTTGTATGGTTAAGTGACTAAGCGTACACGGTGGATGCCTGGGCAGTCAGAGGCGATGAAGGACGTACTAACTTGCGATAAGCGTAGATGAGGCAGTAAGAGCCACTTGAGTCTACGATTTCCGAATGGGGAAACCCAGCTGCAGCAGCAGTTATCATTAAGTGAATTCATAGCTTAATGAGGCGAACCGGGGGAACTGAAACATCTAAGTACCCCGAGGAAGAGAAATCAACCGAGATTCCGGCAGTAGCGGCGAGCGAAACCGGATTAGCCCTTAAGTTGGTTTGGTGTCAGGTGAAGGCTCTGGAAAGTGCCGCGATACAGGGTGATAGCCCCGTAACCGACAACACCTTATCAGTGAAAACGAGTAGGACGGGACACGTGTTATCTTGTCTGAAGATGGGGGGACCATCCTCCAAGGCTAAATACTCCTGACTGACCGATAGTGAACCAGTACCGTGAGGGAAAGGCGAAAAGAACCCCTGTGAGGGGAGTGAAACAGAACCTGAAACCGTGTACGTACAAGCAGTAGGAGCACCCTCGGGTGTGACTGCGTACCTTTTGTATAATGGGTCAGCGACTTAATTTCAGTAGCAAGGTTAACCGTATAGGGGAGCCGTAGGGAAACCGAGTCTTAACTGGGCGTGCAGTTGCTGGGATTAGACCCGAAACCAGGTGATCTAGCCATGGGCAGGTTGAAGGTGCGGTAACACGCACTGGAGGACCGAACCGACTAATGTTGAAAAATTAGCGGATGACTTGTGGCTAGGGGTGAAAGGCCAATCAAACCTGGAGATAGCTGGTTCTCCCCGAAAGCTATTTAGGTAGCGCCTCGGACGAATACTACTGGGGGTAGAGCACTGTTAAGGCTAGGGGGTCATCCCGACTTACCAACCCTTTGCAAACTCCGAATACCAGTAAGTACTATCCGGGAGACACACGGCGGGTGCTAACGTCCGTCGTGGAGAGGGAAACAACCCAGACCGCCAGCTAAGGTCCCAAAGTTATCGCTAAGTGGGAAACGATGTGGGAAGGCTCAGACAGCCAGGATGTTGGCTTAGAAGCAGCCATCATTTAAAGAAAGCGTAATAGCTCACTGGTCGAGTCGGCCTGCGCGGAAGATTTAACGGGGCTAAGCGATACACCGAAGCTGCGGCAATGCATTTTATGTATTGGGTAGGGGAGCGTTCTGTAAGCCGTTGAAGGTGTGCTGTAAGGCATGCTGGAGGTATCAGAAGTGCGAATGCTGACATGAGTAACGATAAAGGGGGTGAAAAACCTCCTCGCCGGAAGACCAAGGGTTCCTGTCCAACGTTAATCGGGGCAGGGTGAGTCGACCCCTAAGGCGAGGCCGAAAGGCGTAGTCGATGGGAAACGGGTTAATATTCCCGTACTTCTTGCTATTGCGATGGGGGGACGGAGAAGGCTAGGTGGGCCTGGCGACGGTTGTCCAGGTTCAAGGGTGTAGGCTGGTGTCTTAGGTAAATCCGAGACGCTCTTTTTATAAAAGAAGGCTGAGACCTGATGTCGAGCCGCTACGGCGGTGAAGTCATTGATGCCATGCTTCCGGGAAAAGCCTCTAAGCTTCAGATAGCAAGGAATCGTACCCCAAACCGACACAGGTGGTCGGGTAGAGAATACCAAGGCGCTTGAGAGAACTCGGGTGAAGGAACTAGGCAAAATGGTACCGTAACTTCGGGAGAAGGTACGCTGCCGGCGGTAAAGAGACTTGCTCTTGGCGCTGCTGGCAGTCGCAGATACCAGGTGGCTGCAACTGTTTATTAAAAACACAGCACTGTGCAAAATCGAAAGATGACGTATACGGTGTGACGCCTGCCCGGTGCCGGAAGGTTAATTGATGGGGTTATCTTCGGAGAAGCTCTTGATCGAAGCCCCGGTAAACGGCGGCCGTAACTATAACGGTCCTAAGGTAGCGAAATTCCTTGTCGGGTAAGTTCCGACCTGCACGAATGGCGTAATGATGGCCACGCTGTCTCCACCCGAGACTCAGTGAAATTGAAATCGCAGTGAAGATGCTGTGTACCCGCGGCTAGACGGAAAGACCCCGTGAACCTTTACTACAGCTTGGCACTGAACATTGACCCTACATGTGTAGGATAGGTGGGAGGCTTCGAAGCAGGTACGCCAGTATCTGTGGAGCCGTCCTTGAAATACCACCCTTGTAGTGTTGATGTTCTAACGTCGGCCCCTTATCGGGGTTGCGGACAGTGCCTGGTGGGTAGTTTGACTGGGGCGGTCTCCTCCCAAAGCGTAACGGAGGAGCACGAAGGTGGGCTAATCACGGTCGGACATCGTGAGGTTAGTGCAATGGCATAAGCCCGCTTGACTGCGAGAATGACGGTTCGAGCAGGTGCGAAAGCAGGTCATAGTGATCCGGTGGTTCTGAATGGAAGGGCCATCGCTCAACGGATAAAAGGTACTCCGGGGATAACAGGCTGATACCGCCCAAGAGTTCATATCGACGGCGGTGTTTGGCACCTCGATGTCGGCTCATCACATCCTGGGGCTGAAGTCGGTCCCAAGGGTATGGCTGTTCGCCATTTAAAGTGGTACGCGAGCTGGGTTTAGAACGTCGTGAGACAGTTCGGTCCCTATCTGCCGTGGGCGTTGGATGATTGAGAGGGGCTGCTCCTAGTACGAGAGGACCGGAGTGGACGAACCGCTGGTGTTCGGGTTGTGTCGCCAGACGCATTGCCCGGTAGCTAAGTTCGGAATCGATAACCGCTGAAAGCATCTAAGCGGGAAGCGAGCCTCAAGATGAGTCATCCCTAAGGCTTTAAGCCTTCTGAAGGGTTGTCGTAGACTACGACGTTGATAGGCAGGGTGTGTAAGCGCTGTGAGGCGTTGAGCTAACCTGTACTAATTGCCCGTGCGGCTTAACCATACAACACCCAAGGGGTTTTGTTTACGAAGTACGGACTCCGCAAGCACTTGAATGGAGTGTTTGAGAATACTGGTCAGATTTTCCGAGATTGTATCTTCCGCCGAAGGCGCAAGATAAACAGAATTTGCTTGGCGACCATAGCGTTATGGACCCACCTGATCCCATGCCGAACTCAGCAGTGAAACGTAACAGCGCCGATGGTAGTGTGGGGCCTCCCCATGTGAGAGTAGGACATCGCCAGGCTTCCAATTGAGAGAGCCCGCTGGATACAGCGGGCTTTTCTTTCGCTCCGACTGGTTGCAATGTGAGCGACGTCAACAGAAGGTTTTTACTGTTTCGCCAACCGCGAAAAAAGATGAAAATTTTGTCTTGACTGGATATCAGAAAAGCGTATTATACGCCTCCTGACTTGCTGAAGCGGAAATCGCCAAGGCACTGAAAGTCAACGTTCTTTAACAATTTGACCATGCAATCTGTGTGGGCACTCGTGGAATGATAGTCAAAAGATTTATCAGTGAACTGAGTGACCAAATCGATACTTAGGTATCGGCACAGTCAATTTATCAGTAATCACTGAGCCGTTTCTTCGGAAACAACAAAACTTTAATTGAAGAGTTTGATCATGGCTCAGATTGAACGCTGGCGGCAGGCCTAACACATGCAAGTCGAGCGGCAGCGACTTAACTGAACCTTCGGGGAACGTTAAGGGCGGCGAGCGGCGGACGGGTGAGTAATGCCTGGGAATATGCCCTGATGTGGGGGATAACCATTGGAAACGATGGCTAATACCGCATAATCTCTTCGGAGCAAAGAGGGGGACCTTCGGGCCTCTCGCGTCAGGATTAGCCCAGGTGAGATTAGCTGGTTGGTGAGGTAACGGCTCACCAAGGCGACGATCTCTAGCTGGTCTGAGAGGATGATCAGCCACACTGGAACTGAGACACGGTCCAGACTCCTACGGGAGGCAGCAGTGGGGAATATTGCACAATGGGGGAAACCCTGATGCAGCCATGCCGCGTGTGTGAAGAAGGCCTTCGGGTTGTAAAGCACTTTCAGTCGTGAGGAAGGCGGCCAGGTTAATAGCCTGGTTGTTTGACGTTAGCGACAGAAGAAGCACCGGCTAACTCCGTGCCAGCAGCCGCGGTAATACGGAGGGTGCGAGCGTTAATCGGAATTACTGGGCGTAAAGCGCATGCAGGCGGCTTGTTAAGCCAGATGTGAAAGCCCGGGGCTCAACCTCGGAATCGCATTTGGAACTGGCAGGCTAGAGTCTTGTAGAGGGGGGTAGAATTTCAGGTGTAGCGGTGAAATGCGTAGAGATCTGAAGGAATACCGGTGGCGAAGGCGGCCCCCTGGACAAAGACTGACGCTCAGATGCGAAAGCGTGGGGAGCAAACAGGATTAGATACCCTGGTAGTCCACGCCGTAAACGATGTCTACTTGGAGGCTGGGGTCTTGAATTCTGGCTTTCGGAGCTAACGCGTTAAGTAGACCGCCTGGGGAGTACGGTCGCAAGATTAAAACTCAAATGAATTGACGGGGGCCCGCACAAGCGGTGGAGCATGTGGTTTAATTCGATGCAACGCGAAGAACCTTACCTACTCTTGACATCCAGAGAACTTAGCAGAGATGCTTTGGTGCCTTCGGGAACTCTGAGACAGGTGCTGCATGGCTGTCGTCAGCTCGTGTTGTGAAATGTTGGGTTAAGTCCCGCAACGAGCGCAACCCTTATCCTTGTTTGCCAGCACTTCGGGTGGGAACTCCAGGGAGACTGCCGGTGATAAACCGGAGGAAGGTGGGGACGACGTCAAGTCATCATGGCCCTTACGAGTAGGGCTACACACGTGCTACAATGGCGCATACAGAGGGCGGCGAGCTAGCGATAGTGAGCGAATCCCAAAAAGTGCGTCGTAGTCCGGATTGGAGTCTGCAACTCGACTCCATGAAGTCGGAATCGCTAGTAATCGTGGATCAGAATGCCACGGTGAATACGTTCCCGGGCCTTGTACACACCGCCCGTCACACCATGGGAGTGGGCTGCACCAGAAGTAGATAGCTTAACCTTCGGGAGGGCGTTTACCACGGTGTGGTTCATGACTGGGGTGAAGTCGTAACAAGGTAGCCCTAGGGGAACCTGGGGCTGGATCACCTCCTTAACGATATGACGTATTGTTTAATGCAGTGTCCACACAGATTGCCTGGTCGAAATAGAAAGAACATGTTTTTCTAAGTGCCCAAACTTAGAAACCAAAGTCCCATTCGTCTAGAGGCCTAGGACACCGCCCTTTCACGGCGGTAACAGGGGTTCGACTCCCCTATGGGACGCCACGGGTCGTTAGCTCAGTTGGTAGAGCAGTTGACTTTTAATCAATTGGTCGCAGGTTCGAATCCTGCACGACCCACCATCTTCTCCTCGAAGATGTAAAACTCGGAGGGCGATTAGCTCAGTTGGGAGAGCACCTCCCTTACAAGGAGGGGGTCACTGGTTCGAGCCCGGTATCGCCCACCACTTTCTAATTATTTTCTGCACGGAATCGCAGATTCAATGAAGGTTAACTTTGTTGAGTCCGATTTTTTGTCGCCTGCGCGTCCGGCTGAAAGTCATTAGAAAGTGGATATCGAAAGATAAACACATGCTCTTTAACAATCTGGAAAGCTGACTAGTAAATTGAATGTTTGACATTCAATACTAAAGTTTCATCGAAAGATGGAACGAGTTCTCAAGCAACACACATTCAAGTGTCTTGTGTATGTTTGCTTTCACTTTTCCAAAGTGAAGACAGACAAAGAGTCCGGCAAAACAAACTAATCCGTCAAGTCATTGATGGAAACCTTGGTCGTTTGCGATACAGACCCCTTGGGGTTGTATGGTTAAGTGACTAAGCGTACACGGTGGATGCCTGGGCAGTCAGAGGCGATGAAGGACGTACTAACTTGCGATAAGCGTAGATGAGGCAGTAAGAGCCACTTGAGTCTACGATTTCCGAATGGGGAAACCCAGCTGCAGCAGCAGTTATCAATACGTGAATTCATAGCGTATTGAGGCGAACCGGGGGAACTGAAACATCTAAGTACCCCGAGGAAGAGAAATCAACCGAGATTCCGGCAGTAGCGGCGAGCGAAACCGGATTAGCCCTTAAGCTTTTTATGCGTCAGGTGAAGGCTCTGGAAAGTGCCGCGAGACAGGGTGATAGCCCCGTAGCCGACAACGCATTTAAGGTGAAAACGAGTAGGACGGGACACGTGTTATCTTGTCTGAAGATGGGGGGACCATCCTCCAAGGCTAAATACTCCTGACTGACCGATAGTGAACCAGTACCGTGAGGGAAAGGCGAAAAGAACCCCTGTGAGGGGAGTGAAACAGAACCTGAAACCGTGTACGTACAAGCAGTAGGAGCACCCTCGGGTGTGACTGCGTACCTTTTGTATAATGGGTCAGCGACTTAATTTCAGTAGCAAGGTTAACCGTATAGGGGAGCCGTAGGGAAACCGAGTCTTAACTGGGCGTGCAGTTGCTGGGATTAGACCCGAAACCAGGTGATCTAGCCATGGGCAGGTTGAAGGTGCGGTAACACGCACTGGAGGACCGAACCGACTAATGTTGAAAAATTAGCGGATGACTTGTGGCTAGGGGTGAAAGGCCAATCAAACCTGGAGATAGCTGGTTCTCCCCGAAAGCTATTTAGGTAGCGCCTCGGACGAATACTACTGGGGGTAGAGCACTGTTAAGGCTAGGGGGTCATCCCGACTTACCAACCCTTTGCAAACTCCGAATACCAGTAAGTACTATCCGGGAGACACACGGCGGGTGCTAACGTCCGTCGTGGAGAGGGAAACAACCCAGACCGCCAGCTAAGGTCCCAAAGTTATCGCTAAGTGGGAAACGATGTGGGAAGGCTCAGACAGCCAGGATGTTGGCTTAGAAGCAGCCATCATTTAAAGAAAGCGTAATAGCTCACTGGTCGAGTCGGCCTGCGCGGAAGATTTAACGGGGCTAAGCGATACACCGAAGCTGCGGCAATGCATTTTATGTATTGGGTAGGGGAGCGTTCTGTAAGCCGTTGAAGGTGGCCTGTAAGGGCTGCTGGAGGTATCAGAAGTGCGAATGCTGACATGAGTAACGATAAAGGGGGTGAAAAACCTCCTCGCCGGAAGACCAAGGGTTCCTGTCCAACGTTAATCGGGGCAGGGTGAGTCGACCCCTAAGGCGAGGCCGAAAGGCGTAGTCGATGGGAAACGGGTTAATATTCCCGTACTTCTTGCTATTGCGATGGGGGGACGGAGAAGGCTAGGTGGGCCTGGCGACGGTTGTCCAGGTTCAAGGGTGTAGGCTGTAATCTTAGGCAAATCCGGGATTACAAGGCTGAGACCTGATGTCGAGGCACTACGGTGCTGAAGTCATTGATGCCATGCTTCCGGGAAAAGCCTCTAAGCTTCAGATAGCAAGGAATCGTACCCCAAACCGACACAGGTGGTCGGGTAGAGAATACCAAGGCGCTTGAGAGAACTCGGGTGAAGGAACTAGGCAAAATGGTACCGTAACTTCGGGAGAAGGTACGCTGCCGGCGGTAAAGAGACTTGCTCTTGGCGCTGCTGGCAGTCGCAGATACCAGGTGGCTGCAACTGTTTATTAAAAACACAGCACTGTGCAAAATCGAAAGATGACGTATACGGTGTGACGCCTGCCCGGTGCCGGAAGGTTAATTGATGGGGTTATCTTCGGAGAAGCTCTTGATCGAAGCCCCGGTAAACGGCGGCCGTAACTATAACGGTCCTAAGGTAGCGAAATTCCTTGTCGGGTAAGTTCCGACCTGCACGAATGGCGTAATGATGGCCACGCTGTCTCCACCCGAGACTCAGTGAAATTGAAATCGCAGTGAAGATGCTGTGTACCCGCGGCTAGACGGAAAGACCCCGTGAACCTTTACTACAGCTTGGCACTGAACATTGACCCTACATGTGTAGGATAGGTGGGAGGCTTCGAAGCAGGTACGCCAGTATCTGTGGAGCCGTCCTTGAAATACCACCCTTGTAGTGTTGATGTTCTAACGTCGGCCCCTTATCGGGGTTGCGGACAGTGCCTGGTGGGTAGTTTGACTGGGGCGGTCTCCTCCCAAAGCGTAACGGAGGAGCACGAAGGTGGGCTAATCACGGTCGGACATCGTGAGGTTAGTGCAATGGCATAAGCCCGCTTGACTGCGAGAATGACGGTTCGAGCAGGTGCGAAAGCAGGTCATAGTGATCCGGTGGTTCTGAATGGAAGGGCCATCGCTCAACGGATAAAAGGTACTCCGGGGATAACAGGCTGATACCGCCCAAGAGTTCATATCGACGGCGGTGTTTGGCACCTCGATGTCGGCTCATCACATCCTGGGGCTGAAGTCGGTCCCAAGGGTATGGCTGTTCGCCATTTAAAGTGGTACGCGAGCTGGGTTTAGAACGTCGTGAGACAGTTCGGTCCCTATCTGCCGTGGGCGTTGGATGATTGAGAGGGGCTGCTCCTAGTACGAGAGGACCGGAGTGGACGAACCGCTGGTGTTCGGGTTGTGTCGCCAGACGCATTGCCCGGTAGCTAAGTTCGGAATCGATAACCGCTGAAAGCATCTAAGCGGGAAGCGAGCCTCAAGATGAGTCATCCCCAAGGCTTCAAGCCTTCTGAAGGGTTGTCGTAGACTACGACGTTGATAGGCAGGGTGTGTAAGCGCTGTGAGGCGTTGAGCTAACCTGTACTAATTGCCCGTGCGGCTTAACCATACAACACCCAAGGGGTTTTGTTTACGAAGTACGGACTCCGCAAGCACTTGAATGGAGTGTTTGAGAATACTGGTCAGATTTTCCGAGATTGTATCTTCCGCCAAAGGCGTAAGATAAACAGAATTTGCTTGGCGACCATAGCGTTATGGACCCACCTGATCCCATGCCGAACTCAGCAGTGAAACGTAACAGCGCCGATGGTAGTGTGGGGCCTCCCCATGTGAGAGTAGGACATCGCCAGGCTTCCAATTTAGTGCGGAGTGGTAGTTCAGTTGGTTAGAATACCGGCCTGTCACGCCGGGGGTCGCGGGTTCGAGTCCCGTCCACTCCGCCAATTATCAAGTCCCTAGCAGGAATGCTGGGGATTTTTGTATGCGCAGTACAAGAGCGGTAGTTCAGTTGGTTAGCTTCTTTACCTTGAAAGCAGCGGCCTGTCACGCTGCCGAAGGCAATCGCGGGTTCGAGTCCCGTCCGCTCCGCCACTTCTTTGAAAGCCCCGCTAGAAATAGCGGGGCTTTTTTGCATTGTGCGCCGAGCATGGCGTTGTTCTAGGAGGTGAAAGTCCTCTACGGGCTCAGTCGAGCGAGAACCGTTAGCCTATGCAAGGGTGCCCACCGTGAGGTGGGATCTGAAGGAAGCAAACGGCAAAACTTGGGTGTGACGAACAGAAACCTGATAGTAGGCCAGTACAACTTGGGTAACCTAGCAATATATAGAACAGCCCAATGCCTCGACGGGAAGTGTGTACGGGTAAATCAGGCACAGCCAAGGGAAAGAACAACGTCTTACCTCGGGAGATCTTACGACCTGTCTCGGATGAGACTAATACAACAGTGATGTTGTGTGACGGGTAATAAGAAGTCAGCAGAAGGCATAGTACCTTGGGGAAGTACAACCCAAGGGAAGGCCGGAACTGAATATATCAAGAAGCAGTCACTAGACACTCAATCATGTGGGGTCATAGCAAGATGAACAACATCTCTACGTACTACTGGGCAACACCGCAAGTGACGCTCATGGCCACGAAGAATGACAAGCATGATCGGCGTAGACAGGAGGACGAGTCTTGGTGACCTCAACTCAGTTGATGGAGCGGATCTGCTCCTCAACAAATCTGAACCAAGCCCTGAGAAGAGTGAAGAAGAACAAGGGATGTGCTGGGGTTGATAAACTCGACATAACAGCGACTATCTCGATGCTTCGGCAGTCTTCTAATGGGCAAGCGCTCCGCCAGAGCCTTCTGGACGGGAGCTACCAACCGCAACCCGTTCTGGGTGTAGAAATTCCCAAACCTAGCGGGGGAGTGAGGCAGCTAGGTATCCCAACTGTACTTGATAGGGTAGTCCAACAGGCCATTACCTCAGTACTGACAGATATCTACGAACCTCAGTTTTCAAGCAACAGTTATGGGTTCAGGCCTAACCGCAGTGCCCACCATGCATTGGTGGCAGCAAGCCACTACATCAGGGAGGGGCGGGGTTATGTAGTCGACATAGACCTGGCGAAATACTTCGATACTGTGAACCACGATAGACTGATGCACAGGCTATCGGAGGACATCACAGATAAACGGGTCCTGAAGCTGGTCAGGTCATACCTACAGGCAGGCATAATGCGAAACGGGTTAGTTGAGCAGAGGCAACGAGGGACGCCACAGGGTGGACCATTATCTCCGCTGCTATCAAATATCGTATTAGATGAGTTGGATAAAGAGCTTGAGCGAAGAGGGCATAAGTTCTGCCGATATGCAGACGACTGCCAAATCTACGTGCACAGTGAGGAAGCCGCCAATCGAGTAAAAGCCTCAATCACGGAGTTCTTGGAGCAGAAACTGAAACTCAGGGTTAACCGTGAGAAAAGTGCGGCAACGAGAGTGACAGAGCGGACTTACCTAGGCCATCGCTTTCAACGAGATGGAAGCATCCATATCTCGAAGACAGCACAAACTCAGATGAAGAAGCGAGTGCGTCAAATAACGAAGCGGAATCGAGGGCGAGAGTTGAAGACAGTCCTAGTCGAACTCACTCAATACCTAAGAGGTTGGCAACACTATTTCAAGCTTGCCATACGGAAAAGCGCGATGCAGCGCTTGGATGAATGGATAAGGCGGCGCTTACGGTGCTATCGCCTCAAGCAGCGCAAGCGCAGATACAGCATAGCGACATGGTTACGCCAAGAGGGTGTAAGCGAACGCAATGCGTGGAAGCTGGCGATGTCAGATAAAGGGTGGTGGCACTTGGCTTTATCGCCCCAGCTCAATCAGGCCATGCCAATGAAATGGTTCAAGGAGATGGGTCTGTACTCGTTGCGAGATGGGTACGAGTCACTGAAAATATATTCGGAACCGCCGTATGCGACCCACGCTTGTACGGTGGTGTGAGAGGACGGAGGCCGTGAGGCCTCCTCCTACTCGATTGTTGATTTTGAAGGTCCGTCCTTCGGCCGGATAGCCCGAGACTAGGCGTCCCCGACGAAAGATTCGGGCTTTTTTACATTCTACGCTCCCGAAAGTGCTACGCACTTTTTCGCGGGCCGGAATGCTGGACCATCGATTCCCGTCCGCTCCGTCATTTACACTAAACCCAAGCAGAAATGCTTGGTTAATTAGATGGTCCGCCTCACTCCGAAGCCACTAGGCTTTGGTTTGAGACAACAAGAGGCGAACCATCATGTTAATTTAAGTTCTCGGTGTTGATTTAGGCAAATCTAATTTCCATCTTATTGGCCGCGATGCGGCTGGTCATACTCATTTCAAAAAGAAATTTTCTCGTTCAAGCCTTTGTACATTCCTGTCTAAACACCCTCGTTGCATTGTTGCTTTTGAAGCTTGCGGTGGCTCTCATTGGCTAGCGCGTAACTGGTCATCCTAGCTTGTTCAAATGCTCGATAACTGCGTTAGAATTTTTGATTGTAGAATAACTACTTATCTGAAAATTCTGCCTTGTTCTCAAACATTTTTCCGGTGCTATTTCTGATCACTGATTTACTTTGATTGGTATAAATAGAATCAGGGTGGTAGTGCTTATCAAATTTCTGGACTATATATGCATGGATATCTGCGCCCGTTAGTTTGCCATCTGGCGGGTTATGGGCATTGTCTTTGATATATTGGCGAGTTGTTCTTGTTGCTCAAGGGATATAATACAGGCTAAATGCTCATGTCCGGTATGTTGTGTTCGACTCGGGAAATCTAGATATAAAAAAGCAGCCTGATGAGGCTGCTTTTGATATGGAGATGCTTGTTTACAGGTTTGCGCGCAGGGCTTCCAGATTGGGCACCACTGTGATCCCGGCCGTCTGCATCTCAGCGCAAGCCTTCTCTATTGTGTCGGGGTCAATGCCACGGCAGGCCGCGAGGTTCACGATTACTCTAAATTGCTGACAGGATTGCAGCTGTAAGGCCGTTGTTTTGACACAGTAGTCTGTCGCTAAGCCGCCGATAATCACGGTTGAAACTTGGTTTGCGACCAGCCACTCGATTAGTCCGGTACTGAGCTTTTCCTGAAGATCATGGTAGCAAGCGCCGTAAGGGTGAAGATCCGGCTCGATCCCCTTCCAGATAACATGATCATAATCTGTGACAGCCGGCAGGCCCGGGATCGTTTTAAAGCCGTCGGTGCCCGGAACGGCGTGAGCAACCCAGGTCAGGTCGGCATTTGGCAGCGATAAAGGCTTCAGCATTTGCTCATGACTATCGACTACCCAGACCGCACTGGCAGGATGGGCATCCTTGGTCAGGACACGCAAGGTCGCAAACTCGGCCTGAGCATTCAGTGCAGAGGCAATCTGATCGCCTTCAGGAACCGGGAGTTCCTCTGGACAGAGCGGACTAAAGGTCCGCTGCGGATCGACATCAATTGCGGCGATTGTCATGGTCTTCTTCCTTAAAGGATCTGATTCAAAATATGATCCGCTTGGACTCGGCGGATCCGTTTGATCAGCTTTTTCACCGGGATTGGGTAGGTATCCACTTTATCGATGAATTTGTAACTGCCCACAAGTTGAGTATGGCGCAAAATGCAGTCTAATTCTTTCTGCTTCTCCTCAGCGAGGAGCTGGTTTTTATCCCGGATCAGAATGGCATTCTCCAGATCCAGCTTCCATGCGCGTGGATTAAGGTTACTGCCGGTGATCAACATATACTGACGATCCACCCAGACGCCTTTGAGGTGGAAACTGTTGTCATTATGTTTCCATAAGTGAATCGCAAGCTGGCGCCGGGCAATTGCGGCTTCGTTGTGCTTGGCAAAGTTGCGCAGGTTAATTTCGTACAGATAAGGCAGACCCGCAATAGTTTTAAATGGCTCGCTCGGTGGGATGTAGAAATCATTGGCTGTCTTATCACCCACGATAATGGTGACTTTGACGCCGCGTCGCAGCGCACGTTTGACCTCTCGGCTGATCATACGCGGGAAGTTGAAATACGGCGTACAGATGGTCAGTTCTTTCTCAGCACTGGCGATCAGGGTACAAATATGCTGATTTAACTTGTTTTTGCGTTTTCCAAGCCCGATAAGCGGTGTCAGACCGACTTGTCCATGGTCAATCTGTTCCGGAGTAAAGGAATAGCTGGCGTGTTGAAGCTGGCTCCGAAGTGTTCGGATCGCACCTTTCAGTGATTTGGTATCCGGGCGAACAGCTTGGCTCAAGCAGTTTACCGCATCGCTTTCCGCTAGTGTTTCGGTAATGAAGCGTGCCATGCTATCGGCCAGGTGCCGGTTCTTGATCACATGATAGCGATCATAACGGTAGCGATTATGCTGGGCTAAATAGACGTCATTGAGGCTGGCACCGCTGTAGATCACCTTGTCATCAATAACAAATCCTTTCAGATGCAGGACACCGAAAACTTCCCGGTTGCGAACCGGTACACCTAAAATTTCGATCTGATGCTGGTATTTTTCGGCGAACTCTCGATACAGAGCGGCATTGCCATCGGATTTTGAAGCGCCGATCAGGCCTCTTTGGGCACGGTGCCAGTCAACCAGGACTTTAATATCCAGGTCGGGGTTCGCTTGTTTTGCCTCATAGAGTGCTTTCAGTACGCCTCGCCCGGCCTCATCATCCTGGAGGTAGAGTGCGACGAGATAAATGCGCTGTGTAGCATGAGTGATTTCGTGAAGTAGACGCTCCCGGAAGGAGCCTGCATCAAGTAGAGTCTCTAAATCTTCCGGGTTGTGTGCAATACACGGTAATTGATCAATGCGCTGCCTGTGAGCAATAGCTGAATCCATTATCGCCTCGTTTACGCGATCTATTGAAGATAAATCTGTTAATTTAGAGCGGAATTATATCAGAAAATTCCCTGATTCTACCCATGACCTTCAAGGCTTGCGTCCCGTGGCATGGAATTTGTCGCCTCGAGATCAAATTGCATGGCAATGAGATCTTTACCGCTTTGCCGGTAGCGCCTGATCCGGCTGGCCAACGCTTCGGGTAAGTCATCATCTGCGATGGACCGGAATCCCGCTGAGGTATAGAGTCCTTCCAAGTGACGAAAGGCAAAGCAGAAGCAGGGCAAACTCTGTAATTGTGCCTGCACTGCTGCCAGCAGAGCCAAGCCATGTCCCTGACCGCGGTGTGCCGGGTGAACCAGCATCCCGGTGAGCAATTGCTGGTGTTCAAATTGCTTGAACCTGACACAGCAGACTAAACCGCTGGTATCTTCTCCGACCCAGATGATCTCGTCTTTCTTGGCTTTTCCGGCCGGATAATGGGCTTTATAGAACCGGTGAATCAGGGGAAATCGGAGGGGTTCTAAGGGGTGGAATCTAAGGTTACTCATGGGAAAACACTGCGTCGTTGGTATGAATCGGGTTAGAATGCGCGTCTAAGTATAAAAGGTATGGTTCGGTATTGGCATGAAAGTTTTGCAAGAAAGGTCTCTGGCACCTTTTCACACCTTTGGGATTGAAGTTCAGGCTCAACAGATCCTGGTTGCCGAAACGGCAGCGGATTTAGTGGCGATTTGGCAGGATGAGCAATACCGAACCTTGCCGAAACTGATTGTCGGACAAGGCAGCAATTTACTGTTTTGTGAAGATTTCGCCGGGGTGATTGTTCTGAACCGGATTGCCGGGATCACAGTAACGGAAACTGAGTCTGCTTATCTGCTTCATATTGGTGCCGGGGAAGACTGGCATCAGCTGGTATGCGAGACCATTGCGCGCAATATGCCGGGATTGGAAAACCTGGCCTTGATCCCGGGGTGCGTCGGCTCATCCCCCATCCAGAATATCGGTGCCTACGGGGTTGAACTCAAAGATATCTGTCAGTATGTCGATACGGTAGAGCTGGCTACAGGGGAGGCGCACCGGCTGTCGGCACAAGCGTGTCAGTTTGGCTATCGTGATTCAGTGTTCAAACATGCGCTGAAAGATAGTCATGCGATTGTTGCGGTTGGACTTGCCCTGCCAAAAGCCTGGCAGCCTAACATTAGCTACGGTCCACTCGCAAAGTTTGATCCCGAAACGGTCTCTGCGAAAGAGATTTTCGAAGCGGTCTGTCAGGTACGCCGGGCCAAGTTGCCAGACCCCGCAGTGCTGGGTAATGCCGGCAGCTTTTTTAAGAATCCGGTGGTTACCCAAGCCCGGCGAGATACCTTGCTTGCTCAGTTTCCGAGTCTGCCCAGCTATGAAATGGCTGATGGGTCGTGCAAGTTAGCCGCGGGATGGCTGATTGATCAGTGTGGCCTGAAAGGTTACCAGGTCGGAGGGGCGAAAGTGCATGAGCAGCAGGCCCTGGTCCTGGTGAATGCCGGCGGAGCCAGTGCCCAGGATGTGCTGACGTTGGCTTCAGATGTGGTCTGTGCCGTACAGCAGACCTTTGGTGTAACCTTGGAACATGAAGTAAGGTTTATGGCTGCAGGCCAGGAGACATACTTAGAGGAGATGTTGCCATGAAAGAGCATGGAACGCGTTTGGCCTTAGTGGCTCAGCTGGCTGATGGCCAATTTCACTCCGGGGAAGCGCTGGGGCAGGCGATTGGGATCTCCCGTGCAGCGATCAGTAAACATATCAAAGTGTTGCAAAGCTGGGGGCTCGATATTTTTCGGGTGCAAGGAAAAGGATACAGCCTTGTATCAAAATTAGACTTGCTCAATTGCGATAAGATCCAGGCTCAGGTAAAGTGCCCGAGCTTAGATCTCATTCCTGTGATTGACTCGACCAACCAATATATGCTGGACAGGGTCGGCCAGTTACCCCGGGGGGCTGTGTGTCTGGCTGAGTATCAGGAAGCCGGACGTGGTCGTCGTGGTCGGCAGTGGCTCTCTCCTTTTGGCAGTAATCTGTACCTGTCTATGTACTGGCGTTTAGATGCTGGAATGGCGGCAGCGATGGGCCTCAGCTTGGTTGTCGGTGTCGCGATTGCCGAAGCGCTGCAGTCGCTGGGGGCGGATGAAGTAAAAGTCAAATGGCCCAACGACCTTTATTACCGGGATCAGAAACTGGCCGGGATCCTGATTGAGATGACCGGGCAGGCAGGTGAGGCCGCGCATCTGGTGATCGGGATGGGCTTGAATGTTGCCATGCGGGAGCAGGAAGGCACGGCGATCGGCCAGGCCTGGGCTAATCTGGAGCAAGCTTGTTCGGCATTGCCGGAGCGTAACTTGCTGGCCGCGACACTGATTCAGCGGATGCAAGAGACTTTAGAGCACTATGAGCAAGTCGGGCTGGATGGTTTTGTCGAGCGCTGGAATCGTATAGATAATTATTTGGATCGCCCTGTAAAGTTGTTGATCGGTGAACGCGTAGTAGAAGGAGTTGCTCGCGGTATCAATAGTCAGGGGGCGCTGTTATTGGAAACCGAGCAGGGGATCACACCTTATATCGGTGGAGAAATCAGCCTCAGAGGTTGTTAATGCAATTATTAATCGAAGCGGGTAACACCTATGTCAAAGTTGCCCAGTTATTTGATAACGGTGACTTTGAGCTGCTGGGGCGTTACCCGAGCCGGAAGTTGGAGATGGTGTTAGAGCCGCTGTTAGATAAGGAAATTAACAGGATCGTCTTTGCCAGTGTCGGGCCGTTTGAAGTGGATAACTCGATCCAGCGGATTGCGCAGCTGGCGAATATCCCGGTGATGCAGGTCAAAACCCTGCGCAAAGACTTCGGGGTGAAGAACGCCTATACCGAATATCAGTACCTGGGGGTGGATCGTTGGCTGACGCTGGTAGCCATTCGCCAGGAGTTTAAAGCGCCGACAGTCATTATCGATATCGGTACCGCTTTAACCTTTGATGTATTATCGGAAGACGGCAAACACCTGGGGGGGTGGATTGCACCGGGCTACCAACTGATGATGAAATCAGTTCTGGAAAATACCACCAAGGTGTTCTCCGATCATGAACACAGCGACGAATTGACTTTTGCAGACAACACGGCAGACGGATTAAAGAATGGTTGCCGGGCAGCTTTGGTCGGACTGATCGAGTATGGCCTGGGACAGGCGCGCGAGAAATTGAAAACCGAGCCGGAAGTGATTTTGTGTGGGGGCGGTGTCCGCCATTTGCCGGTGTCTTGGGCGAAGTCCTATCGCCGACGCTCGGATCTGGTGCTGGAAGGCCTGGCTTTGTATGCAAAATGTCGCTAATGGTTAAAATTACATCGTTCAAGGTGAAAACAAAAAAAAATAGCCTTTAGGGTATTGCAAGCGATGCCATCATTCTCTAGAATGCGCAGCACTTACGCCGACTTAGCTCAGTAGGTAGAGCAACTGACTTGTAATCAGTAGGTCACCAGTTCGATTCCGGTAGTCGGCACCACTTTCTCCTAGATGAGTGAAAGTGTAGTAAAAATCTGGAGGGGTTCCCGAGTGGCCAAAGGGAGCAGACTGTAAATCTGCCGGCACTGCCTTCGATGGTTCGAATCCGTCCCCCTCCACCATTTTCAAATGATTGATAGCTTGACGAGTTACGAGTTTAGCGGGCATCGTATAATGGCTATTACCTCAGCCTTCCAAGCTGATGATGCGGGTTCGATTCCCGCTGCCCGCTCCACACTTCTTGTGTGCTGATATAGCTCAGTCGGTAGAGCGCACCCTTGGTAAGGGTGAGGTCGGCGGTTCAAATCCGCCTATCAGCACCACTCTCCTCAAGTCACGTCAATTCTTTTGATATATACTCTACAAACCCATGATTGGTTGTGTGGTCGTAATGCCACCAAATACCGTGCCTAGAGGGACTATCCATGTCTAAAGAAAAATTTGAACGTACTAAACCGCACGTTAACGTTGGTACTATCGGCCACGTTGACCACGGTAAAACGACTCTGACTGCAGCTATCTGTACTACTCTGGCTAAAGTTTACGGCGGTGAAGCAAAAGACTTCGCATCGATCGATAATGCGCCGGAAGAGCGTGAGCGCGGTATCACCATCGCAACTTCTCACGTTGAGTACGACACGCCATCTCGTCACTACGCACACGTAGACTGCCCAGGACACGCGGATTATGTTAAAAACATGATCACCGGTGCTGCGCAGATGGACGGTGGTATCCTGGTTGTTGCTGCAACTGATGGCCCTATGCCTCAGACTCGTGAGCACATCCTGCTGGGTCGTCAGGTTGGTATCCCTTACATCATCGTATTCATGAACAAGTGTGACATGGTTGATGATGAAGAGCTGCTAGAGCTGGTTGAAATGGAAGTTCGTGAACTGCTGTCTGAGTACGACTTCCCAGGTGACGACTGCCCAGTAATCATGGGTTCTGCTCTGGGCGCCCTGAACGGCGAGAAAGAGTGGGAAGACAAGATCGTTGAGTTGGCTGAAGCACTTGACAACTACATCCCAGAGCCAGAGCGTGCGATCGATCTGCCATTCATCCTGCCAATCGAAGACGTATTCTCAATCCAGGGCCGTGGTACTGTTGTAACTGGTCGTGTTGAGCAAGGTATCATCACTGTTGGTGACGAAGTAGAAATCGTTGGTATCAAAGAGACGACAACGACGACTTGTACTGGCGTTGAAATGTTCCGTAAACTTCTGGACGAAGGCCGTGCCGGTGAGAACGTTGGTGTTCTGCTGCGTGGTACGAAGCGTGACGAAGTTGAGCGTGGTCAAGTACTGGCGAAGCCAGGTTCTATCACTCCGCACACAACTTTCGAGTCTGAAGTATACGTGCTGTCTAAAGACGAAGGTGGCCGCCATACGCCGTTCTTCAAAGGCTACCGTCCACAGTTCTACTTCCGTACAACTGACGTGACTGGTACTATCGAGCTGCCAGAAGGCGTTGAGATGGTAATGCCAGGCGACAACATCAAGATGGTTGTGACATTGATCGCACCAATCGCGATGGACGAAGGTCTGCGCTTCGCAATCCGTGAAGGTGGCCGTACCGTTGGTGCTGGTGTTGTAGCTAAGATCGTTGAATAATATTTGACGACTAGGTACTAAAAAGGGCATCATTTGATGCCCTTTTTCTGCGTTTGAGCAATTTTCTGTTTGTTTTTTGGTCGAAAATGCAGAAAAGCAGTTCACTGATATGAAGTTTTCGTATTGTAATTAAAGCCTTAGTGCTTTCCTTCATTTATGGCCTCGCACTTGCGGGGTTATTTTCGTCTATATTGAGACTAGTTACAGGTTGGTTGTATGAAAGCGAATGCCGAAAACCAAAGCAGCTCAAGCAGTATGGATGGCCTGAAGTGGGTCGTTGTATTTGCGCTGCTCGCTGCCGCTGTGGTTGGTAATTACCTGTACAGTGATGTTTCCGTGGTGATCCGCGCTGCTGCTGTAGTTGTCCTCGTGGCGGCTGCTGGTGGTATTGCGGCACTTACGGCAAAAGGTAAAACCGCGATTACGTTTGCCCGTGAATCGCGCATGGAAGTCCGCAAGGTAGTATGGCCTACTCGTCAGGAAGCTACGCAGACAACCTTTATCGTTTTAGCTGTCACTGTCATTATGGCGTTAGCCTTGTGGGGTATCGACGGCATCATGGTCCGTCTAGTCCGCCTAGTTACCGGTGTGTGAGGTAAGAGTTCATGAGCGAAGCTCCAAAAAAACGATGGTATGTCGTGCAGGCTTTTTCTGGTTTTGAAGGCCGTGTTGCACAATCACTGCGTGAGCATATCAAAATGCATGGCATGGAAGACTACTTTGATGAGGTGCTGGTACCGACAGAGGAAGTAGTCGAGATGCGTGCAGGCCAGCGCCGCAAAAGTGAACGTAAGTTCTTCCCTGGCTATGTGCTGGTTCAGATGGTGATGAACGATGAAACTTGGCATCTGGTTCGTAGCATCCCTCGTGTAATGGGCTTCATCGGCGGTACTTCAGATCGCCCGGCGCCTATCTCGGATAAAGAAGCGGATGCGATTCTGAACCGTCTGCAACAGGCGAGCGAATCTCCTGTGCATAAAACGGTCTTTGAGCCGGGTGAAGTTATCCGTGTTACGGACGGCCCGTTTGCCGACTTTAACGGTGTGGTTGAAGAAGTGGATTACGACAAGAGCCGCCTGAAGGTGTCTGTATCGATCTTCGGCCGTGCGACACCGGTAGAACTTGAGTTCGGCCAGGTTGAAAAAAGCTGATCAATAAATAGTCAGCAGGTGTTGTCAAGGGCGTGAAATTGGACTACAATTTCGCGCCCTTTCGTTAGACGGGGAGTCTATCTCTGATAGACGTTTGAACCCAAAATAAGGTAAATAGCAATGGCTAAAAAAGTAGAAGCTTACATCAAGCTGCAAGTTGCAGCTGGTGCAGCAAACCCAAGTCCACCGGTTGGTCCTGCTCTGGGTCAGCACGGTGTGAACATCATGGAATTCTGTAAAGCGTTCAACGCGAAGACTGACTCTATCGAGAAAGGTCTGCCGATTCCAGTTGTTATTACAGTATACAACGACCGTTCTTTCACGTTCGTAACTAAAACTCCACCTGCTGCTGTTCTGCTGAAGAAAGCTGCTGGCGTTAAGTCTGGCTCAGGCCGTCCTAACACTGAAAAAGTGGGTACTGTGACTGACGCTCAGATCCAAGAGATCGCAGAAACTAAAGCTGCGGACATGACTGGTGCTGATATCGAAGCGATGAAGCGTTCGATTGCCGGTACTGCTCGTTCAATGGGTCTGGTAGTAGAGGGTTAAGACAATGGCAAAACTAACTAAGCGCATGCGCGTAATCCGTGAGAAAGTAGATGTTTCTCGCGAGTACGACATCAACGAAGCTGTTGCTCTTCTGAAAGAACTGGCTACTGCTAAATTCAACGAAAGTGTTGACGTTGCTGTTAATCTTGGCATTGATGCACGTAAATCTGACCAGAACGTTCGTGGCGCGACTGTCCTGCCACACGGTACTGGCCGTGACATCCGCGTAGCGGTATTCACTCAGGGTGCAAACGCAGAAGCTGCCAAAGAAGCTGGTGCTGACCTGGTTGGTATGGAAGATCTGGCTGAGCAGGTTAAGAAAGGCGAGATGAACTTCGACGTTGTAATTGCATCTCCAGATGCAATGCGTGTTGTTGGTCAGCTGGGTACTATTCTTGGTCCTCGCGGTCTGATGCCAAACCCGAAAGTTGGTACTGTAACGCCAAACGTTGCTGAAGCGGTTAAGAACGCGAAAGCAGGCCAGGTTCGTTACCGTAACGACAAAAACGGCATCATCCACACCACTATTGGTAAAGTGGACTTCGATGCTGCGCAACTGAAAGAGAACCTAGAGTCTCTGCTGGTTGCTCTGAAGAAAGCGAAGCCTTCTTCAGCGAAAGGTACTTTCATCAAGAAAGTAAGCATCTCCACCACTATGGGTGCAGGTGTGGCGCTAGACCAGAACACTCTGGAAACTAACGCACAGTAATTTGCAGAAGCGCGTAATTCGTGTATAATTCGCGCTTCCGAATTCATGGCTGAGGCTGAATTGCTTGATGTAATTCAGCCTTCGTCAAAGACCGTAGGTGTTCTTCGGAACTTAATATGACCTACGTAGACGGTGCCAGAACATGATTGATGTATGTCTTTCTTGGATCTGCGCCGTAAGAACTCTCCTGCCATAGTGGCAGTGAGTGGTGTAATGTCCGGGGGAACCCGGCTTAAATCCAGGAGCAAATCCAATGGCATTGAACCTTCAAGACAAAAAAGCAATTGTTGCTGAAGTCAACGAAGCTGCCAATGGTGCCCTGTCTGCAGTTGTTGCTGACTCTCGTGGCGTTGCTGTGGGTGCGATGACTTCTCTGCGTAAACAAGCTCGTGAAAACGGCGTTTACCTGAAAGTTGTTCGTAATACCCTGGCTCGTCGTGCAGTGGAAGGTACTGACTTCGAATGTCTGACTGAGACATTTGTTGGTCCTACACTGATTGGTTTCTCTAATGAGCACCCAGGTGCTGCCGCGCGTCTGTTCAAAGACTTCGCGAAAGAGAACAAAGAATTCGAGATCAAATCTGCTGCATTCGAAGGCGCTGTTGCCGACGTTGAAGTACTAGCGACTCTACCAACTTACGACGAAGCGATTGCACGTCTGATGATGTGCATGAAAGAAGCGTCTGCTGGCAAGCTGGTCCGTACTATCGCAGCTGTTCGCGATCAGAAAGAAGAAGCTGCGGCTTAATTGCCCTTGCTTTCACCTGGTTGCTACTTAAACTAATTGTTGACTTTAAAAGAGAATTGTTATGTCTATCACTAACGAGCAAATCCTAGACGCAGTTGCAGAAATGTCTGTAATGCAAGTTGTTGAGCTGATCGAAGCTATGGAAGAGAAATTCGGTGTTACTGCTGCAGCTGCAGTTGTAGCAGGCGGCGCAGCAGCAGGTGAAGCTGCTGAAGAGCAAACTGAATTCGACGTAATCCTGACTTCTGCTGGCGGTAACAAAGTTGCTGTAATCAAAGCAGTACGTGGCGCAACTGGCCTGGGTCTGAAAGAAGCGAAAGCTCTGGTTGACGGCGCTCCAGCACCTCTGAAAGAAGGTATCGAGAAAGACGAAGCTGAAGCTCTGAAAGCTCAACTTGAAGAAGCTGGTGCTTCTGTTGAAGTTAAGTAATAATTACTTAATTTCTTAGCCTGGAAAGGCTAATGGCTGGTGGCTAAATAGCCACCGGCCTTTTTGCGCTGTAGGGTAGTGGTGTTTTTCACATTGTTTTGCGACCACGTCCCGTGCAAAAAACAGTATTCAACGGAATGCTGAACCTACAATAAACAGTGTTATTAGTCACTGCCTCTTACTCGAGGTAGTTTGGATCACTTATCAGCGATCTGAGGAACCTATGGTTTACTCTTATACCGAGAAAAAGCGTATCCGTAAGGATTTTGGTAAGCGTCCACAAGTATTGGATGTACCTTACTTGCTGTCGATCCAGCTTGAGTCTTTTGATAAGTTCATCGAGCAGGATCCGGAAGGGCATTACGGTCTAGAAGCTGCCTTTCGTTCTGTTTTCCCAATTCAGAGCTATAACGGCAATTCCGAGCTGCAATACGTTAGCTATCGTCTCGGTGAGCCGGTCTTCGATGTTAAAGAATGTCAGATTCGGGGTGTAACTTACTCTGCGCCGCTACGCGTGAAGCTACGTCTTGTCATGTACGATAAAGACGCACCTGCGGGCACTGTCAAAGACATCAAAGAACAAGAAGTTTACATGGGCGAAATTCCGCTCATGACAGATAACGGTACATTCGTTATTAACGGTACCGAGAGGGTTATCGTATCCCAGCTGCACCGTAGCCCGGGTGTCTTCTTCGACAGCGATAAGGGTAAAACCCACTCCTCAGGTAAAGTGCTCTACAATGCACGCGTCATCCCTTACCGTGGCTCATGGTTGGATTTCGAATTTGATCCTAAGGATAACGTATTCGTACGTATCGACCGTCGTCGTAAGCTACCAGCATCAATCATTCTGCGTGCACTAGGCTACAACACCGAGCAGATCCTGGACATGTTCTTCGAGAAAGTGAAGTTCGAAGTTCAGGGTAAATCTTTGGTGATGGAGCTGGTTCCGGAGCGTCTGCGCGGTGAAACTGCCAGCTTTGATATCGAAGCGAACGGTAAGCTCTACGTAGAAAAAGGCCGCCGTATTACGGCCCGTCACATTCGCCAGCTTGGCAAAGACGGTGTCGATCATATCGAAGTGCCTGTTGAATACATTGTTGGCAAAATTGCTTCTCGTGACTATGTGAACGAAGAAACAGGTGAACTGATCGTGGCTGCGAACCAGGAACTGAGCCTGGAAGCGCTGGCACTGTTGTCACAAGCTGGCCACAAGTCACTGGAAGTCCTGTTTACCAATGATCTGGACTTTGGCCCCTACATGTCGGAAACCGTGCGTATTGACAGCACGACTGACCGTCTGAGCGCACTGGTAGAAATCTACCGCATGATGCGTCCGGGCGAGCCGCCGACACGTGAAGCCGCTGAGCAGCTGTTCGAAAGCCTGTTCTTCACCGAAGATCGTTACGATCTGTCTGCCGTAGGCCGGATGAAGTTCAACAGCTCTCTGAACCGTGATGAAACGACTGGCCCGGGTACCCTGGATCATGACGACATCATCGATGTGATGCGTAAGCTGATCGACATCCGTAATGGTAAAGGTGAAGTCGATGATATCGACCACCTGGGCAACCGTCGTATTCGCTCTGTAGGCGAGATGGCAGAAAACCAATTCCGTGTCGGTCTGGTCCGTGTTGAGCGTGCGGTGAAAGAGCGTCTGAGCCTGGGTGACCTTGACAATGTCATGCCTCAGGATCTGATCAACGCGAAGCCAATTTCTGCGGCAGTGAAAGAGTTCTTTGGCTCTTCTCAGCTGTCTCAGTTTATGGATCAGAACAACCCACTGTCAGAAGTTACTCACAAACGTCGTATCTCGGCGCTTGGTCCAGGTGGTCTGACACGTGAACGTGCTGGCTTTGAGGTTCGAGACGTCCACGCAACCCACTACGGTCGCCTGTGTCCTATCGAAACCCCTGAAGGTCCGAACATCGGTCTGATCAACTCACTGTCTGCCTTTGCACAGTGTAATGCTTACGGTTTCCTGGAAACCCCATACCGTAAAGTCATCGACGGCAAGGTAACCGAAGAAATTGATTACCTGTCTGCCATTGAAGAAGGTCACTACGTGATTGCGCAGGCGAACGCCGCGCTGAACGAAGATGGCTCTTTCGCTGACGAACTGATCACCGCTCGCCAGAAAGGTGAATCCGGTCTGCACCCACGCGATCACGTTCAGTACATGGACGTTGCAACCAACCAGGTTGTATCGGTGGCGGCATCCCTGATCCCGTTCCTGGAACACGATGATGCGAACCGTGCCCTGATGGGTGCGAACATGCAACGTCAGGCAGTCCCAACACTGCGTGCAGACAAGCCGCTGGTTGGTACCGGTATCGAGCGTAACGTAGCGGTTGACTCCGGTGTAACAGCCGTAGCCAAACGTGGCGGTATGATCCAGTCGGTGGATGCATCTCGCATCGTTGTGAAAGTCAACGAAGACGAGCTGGTACCAGGCGAAGCCGGTATCGACATCTACAACCTGACCAAGTACACCCGTTCGAACCAGAACACCTGTATCAACCAGCGTCCAACAGTGATGCCGGGTGAGCCGGTTGCGCGTGGCGATGTCCTGGCTGACGGCCCGTCAACTGATCTGGGTGAGCTGGCTCTGGGCCAGAACATGCGTATCGCGTTCATGCCTTGGAACGGTTACAACTTCGAGGATTCCATCCTTGTTTCTGAGCGTGTAGTTCAGGAAGACCGTCTGACCACGATCCACATTCAAGAACTGTCTTGTGTGGCGCGTGATACCAAGCTGGGCGCGGAAGAAATCACAGCCGATATCCCGAACGTGGGTGAAGCTGCGCTGTCGAAGCTGGATGAGTCAGGTATCGTTTACATCGGTGCTGAAGTGAAAGGCGGCGACATCCTGGTTGGTAAGGTGACACCAAAAGGTGAAACTCAGCTGACACCGGAAGAGAAGCTGCTGCGTGCGATCTTCGGTGAGAAAGCGTCTGACGTGAAAGACTCTTCTCTGCGTGTACCGAACTCTGTCTCTGGTACGATTATCGACGTTCAAGTCTTTACCCGCGATGGCGTGGAGAAAGACAAGCGTGCGCTTGAAATCGAAGAGATGCAGCTCAAAGAAGCGAAGAAAGACATCACCGAGGAGTTCCAAATCCTTGAGGGTGGCCTTCTGGCACGTGTTCGCACCCTGCTGCTGGCAGCCGGTTACAGCGAAGACAAACTGCTGTCGATGGATCGCGAAAAACTGTTCGCACAGACGCTGGACGACGAAGCCCAGCAGAACCAGCTGGAGCAGCTGGCCGAGCAGTACGACGAGCTGAAAGCCGAATTCGATAAGAAGTTCGAAACCAAGCGTCGCAAGATCACACAGGGTGATGATCTGGCGCCGGGCGTACTGAAGATCGTTAAGGTTTATCTGGCCGTGAAACGTCGCATCCAGCCGGGTGATAAGATGGCCGGTCGTCACGGTAACAAGGGTGTTATCTCGAAGATTAACCCTGTTGAAGACATGCCGTACGATGAGAAAGGTCAGACGGTTGATATCGTACTGAACCCACTGGGTGTACCGTCTCGTATGAACATCGGTCAGATCCTGGAGACCCACCTGGGTCTGGCAGCGAAAGGTATCGGTGACAAGATCAACGAGATGCTGAAGCAGCAGCAAGAACTACACAAGTTCCGTGAGTTCCTGCAGAAGGTTTACGATCTGGGTGACACACGCCAGAAAGTTGACATTGCTGCCCTGTCAGACGATGAAGTTCGCACCTTGATCCAGAACCTGCGTGGCGGTCTGCCGATTGCGACCCCGGTCTTTGATGGCGCGCCTGAGCCGTCAATCAAAGAGCTGCTGAAGCTGGGTGATCTGCCAGAATCTGGTCAGCTGACTCTGTTTGACGGTCGCACCGGTGACAAGTTTGAGCGTCCTGTAACTGTTGGTTACATGTACATGCTGAAACTGAACCACCTGGTTGATGACAAGATGCACGCCCGTTCTACCGGTTCTTACAGCCTGGTTACTCAGCAGCCGCTGGGTGGTAAAGCACAGTTCGGTGGTCAGCGTTTCGGTGAGATGGAAGTGTGGGCGCTGGAAGCATACGGCGCGGCATATACCCTGCAGGAAATGCTAACCGTTAAGTCGGATGACGTGAACGGCCGTACGAAGATGTATAAGAACATCGTCGATGGCGACCATCGTATGGAACCAGGTATGCCGGAATCGTTCAACGTACTGTTGAAAGAGATCCGCTCGTTGGGTATCAACATCGAGCTGGAAGACGAATAAGCTTAGGTTGGTTACCTATACTTATTAGTCAAACCGGTATAAATATGAAGGCGCCAGAAGACTGGCGCCTTTATGGGTCAACTCCTCACAGGAGCCGAATGTGAAAGACTTACTTAAGTTTCTGAAAGCACAACACAAGACTGAAGAATTTGACGCGATCAAAATCGGTCTTGCGTCACCAGACATGATTCGTTCATGGTCGTTTGGTGAAGTGAAAAAGCCAGAAACCATTAACTACCGTACCTTTAAGCCTGAGCGTGACGGTCTTTTCTGTGCACGTATCTTTGGCCCGGTAAAAGACTACGAGTGTCTTTGTGGCAAATATAAGCGCCTGAAGCACCGTGGTGTGATCTGTGAAAAATGTGGTGTAGAAGTTACGCAGACCAAAGTACGCCGTGAGCGTATGGGTCATATCGAGCTGGCTTCTCCGGTTGCCCACATCTGGTTCCTGAAGTCACTGCCGTCCCGTATCGGCCTGCTGATGGACATGCCACTGCGTGACATCGAGCGTGTACTGTACTTCGAATCTTACGTCGTAATTGAACCAGGCATGACCAACCTTGAGCGTAGCCAGCTGCTGAGCGAAGAGCAGTACCTGGACGCGCTGGAAGAGTGGGGCGACGAATTCGACGCGAAAATGGGCGCCGAAGCGGTGAAAGCATTGCTGGCCAACATGGACCTCAATGCTGAAATCGAACTGATGCGTGAAGAGCTGGAAGAAACCAACTCTGAAACCAAGCGTAAGAAACTGACCAAGCGTTTGAAGCTAGTCGAAGCATTCCTGCAGTCAGGGAACAACCCTGAGTGGATGATCCTGTCTGTTCTGCCAGTTCTGCCGCCGGATCTACGTCCGCTGGTACCGCTGGATGGTGGTCGTTTCGCAACTTCAGATCTGAACGATCTGTACCGTCGTGTGATCAACCGTAACAACCGTCTGAAGCGCCTGCTGGATCTGGCTGCTCCTGATATTATCGTACGTAACGAAAAGCGTATGCTTCAGGAGTCTGTTGATGCATTGCTGGATAACGGTCGTCGCGGCCGAGCGATCACAGGTTCGAACAAGCGTCCTCTGAAATCTTTGGCCGACATGATCAAAGGTAAGCAGGGCCGTTTCCGTCAGAACCTGCTGGGTAAGCGTGTTGACTACTCAGGCCGTTCGGTTATCACCGTAGGTCCATACCTGCGTCTGCACCAGTGTGGTCTTCCGAAGAAGATGGCCCTGGAGCTGTTTAAGCCATTCATCTATGGCAAGCTGGAAACCCGTGGCCTGGCCACGACTATCAAAGCTGCTAAGAAGATGGTCGAGCGCGAAGAAGCGGTTGTTTGGGATATCCTGGACGAAGTTATCCGTGAACACCCAGTGATGCTGAACCGTGCACCAACCCTGCACCGTTTGGGTATCCAGGCATTTGAGCCAGTCCTGATCGAAGGTAAAGCGATCCAGCTGCACCCACTGGTGTGTGCGGCCTATAACGCCGACTTCGATGGTGACCAAATGGCGGTACACGTTCCGCTGACGCTGGAAGCCCAGCTGGAAGCGCGTGCACTGATGATGTCGACCAACAACATCCTGTCGCCAGCGTCTGGTGATCCAATCATCGTCCCTTCTCAGGACGTTGTACTGGGTCTGTACTACATGACGCGTGAAAAAATCAACGCGAAGGGTGAAGGCATGTACCTGGCGGGCTCGGCAGAAGCTGAAAAAGCTTACCGTACCGGCAACGCCGAGCTGCACTCCCGTGTGAAAGTGCGTATCACTGAACACGTGAAAGACGAGCAGGGTAACCTGGTTGCTGACACTAAGCTGGTTGATACCACGGTTGGTCGTGCAATGCTATGGCAAATCGTACCGAAAGGTCTGCCGTACAGCCTGGTCAACACCGAAGCGCTGGGTAAGAAGCAAATTTCTAAGCTGCTGAACACCTGTTACCGTGAGCTGGGCATGAAAGAGACCGTGATTTTTGCGGACCAAATCATGTACACCGGTTTCGCGTACGCAGCCCTGTCTGGTGTGTCTGTTGGTATTGACGATATGGTTGTACCAGAGGCGAAATACACCAAGATCGCTGAAGCTGAAGCAGAAGTTGCTGAAATTCAGGAGCAGTTCCAGTCTGGTCTGGTCACTGCCGGCGAGCGCTACAACAAAGTGATCGATATTTGGGCCACTGCCAACGAGCAGGTTGCCAAGGCGATGATGGATAACCTGTCTTACGACACCGTTATCAACCGCGATGGTGAAGAAGAGCAACAGAAATCGTTCAACAGCGTATACATGATGGCCGACTCGGGTGCGCGTGGTTCTGCCGCTCAGATCCGTCAGCTGGCAGGTATGCGTGGTCTGATGGCCAAGCCGGATGGCTCGATCATCGAAACGCCAATCACTGCGAACTTCCGTGAAGGTCTGAACGTACTGCAGTACTTCATCTCGACTCACGGTGCACGTAAGGGTCTGGCTGATACCGCACTGAAGACCGCGAACTCCGGTTACCTGACTCGTCGTCTGGTAGACGTGGCGCAAGACGTGGTGATCACGTCTGATGACTGTGGTACCCATGAAGGTATCAACATGATGGCGCTGATCGAAGGTGGTGATGTTAAAGAGCCACTGCGTGAGCGTGTTCTGGGTCGTGTGGTTGCTGAAGACGTACTCAAGCCAGGTACTGAAGAAGTGCTTGCGCCGCGTAACACGCTGCTGGATGAGAAGTGGTGTGACATCCTGGAAGAAAACTCTGTTGACCAGGTGAAAGTACGCTCTGTTGTCAGCTGTGAAAACGACTTCGGTTGTTGTCGTAACTGTTACGGCCGTGACTTGGCCCGTGGTCACCTGGTGAACCAAGGTGAAGCGGTCGGTGTTGTTGCTGCACAGTCTATCGGTGAGCCGGGTACCCAGCTGACGATGCGTACGTTCCACATCGGTGGTGCGGCATCTGCGGCTGCGGCTGAAAACAGCATCCAGGTGAAGAACAACGGTTCTCTGAAACTTCAGAATGCCAAGTTCGTGACCAACAACGAAGGCAAGCTGGTGATCACCTCTCGTGCGTCTGAAATGACCATCATTGATGAGTTCGGCCGTACTAAAGAGAACTACAAGCTGCCATATGGTTCTCACCTGACCAAAGGTGACGGCGAGCATGTGAATGCCGGTGAAGTGGTTGCCAACTGGGACCCACATACTATGCCAATCATCACTGAAGTGGCGGGTCGTGTTCAGTTTGTTGACCTGATCGACGGTGTGACCGTTTCTCGCCAGACGGATGAGCTAACCGGTCTGTCTATGATCACGGTACTGGATGCTGCTGAGCGTACCGGTGCGGGTAAAGACATGCGTCCGACCATCAAGCTGGTTGACGAAAACGGTCATGACGTGATGATCGCGGGCACCGAAATGCCAGCACAGTACTTCCTGCCGGGTAAAGCGATTATCCAGTTGGAAGACGGTGCCATGGTTGGTATTGGTGATACGCTGGCGCGTATTCCTCAGGCATCTGGCGGTACGAAAGATATCACCGGTGGTCTGCCACGCGTTGCTGATCTGTTTGAAGCACGTAAGCCGAAAGAGCCTGCAATCCTGGCTGAGATCACAGGTACCGTATCGTTCGGTAAAGAGACCAAAGGTAAGCGTCGCCTGATCATCACCCCTGCAGAAGGAAACGCATACGAAGAGATGGTACCGAAATGGCGCCAGCTGAACGTATTCGAAGGTGAGAAGGTCGAGAAAGGTGATGTGATCGCCGATGGTCCAGAGGCGCCGCACGATATCCTGCGTCTGCGTGGCGTGAACGCTGTTGCAGACTATATCGTGAACGAGGTTCAGGAAGTTTACCGTCTTCAGGGCGTTAAGATTAACGATAAGCACATTGAGACAATCGTTCGTCAGATGCTGCGTAAGGTAACGATCCTGTCTTCCGGTGATTCTGAGTTCCTTCCGGGTGAACAGCTGGAATACTCCCGCGTGACCATCGCGAACCGTAAGCTGGAAGCTGAAGGTAAACTACCAGCAACTTACGAGCGTGATCTGTTGGGTATTACTAAAGCGTCTCTGGCGACTGAGTCGTTCATCTCTGCGGCGTCGTTCCAGGAAACGACTCGCGTACTGACCGAAGCTGCGGTTTCTGGTAAGCGTGATGAGCTACGCGGCCTGAAAGAGAACGTGATCGTGGGTCGTCTGATCCCTGCCGGTACCGGTTTTGCGTACCACCAGGAGCGTCAGCGCAACCGTGATGCAGAGCTGGAGCCAGCAGCACCTCAGGTTGATGCCGAGCAAGCATCGCAAGATCTGGCGGCACTGCTGAATGCCGGCCTGAACGACGAGCACTAATCTCGCGTTTATCGCACTGATTGAAAAGGGTACCTTCGGGTACCCTTTTTATTATCTGTACTTGGCCGCAGGTGCAGACAGGCCGTTGTTCAAAGCTGTCAGCACTGTTTGTTGAGAATTAGGTTTGGTGAGAGCCGGACATTGTGCGATGACCAGCAACAGCATGGCGGTCATGGACAGTGCGTGACGTGCAGGTTTGTTAACCAGCCCGAAACGAGTCAGGCTGGTGGAGGACAGGACTGAGTGCTGGTAAAGCTCAGGCGCCCGGTGGGCAAGCCAGACTTTCGCTGATCAGCTCAATTAATTCGTCTTCCAGCTCAAAGCGTGATTCAATCAATTCACCGACAGCAGACAAGTCGTTATCAAAGTCGGGGATCTCGTCATCTTCTTTGATATCGCCGTAGCGATCCGTGAAATTCAGCAGCGGATCGGTGGTTTCGGTGATCTGGGAGTATAGGGTCGAAATTTCTTCCGTAGGGGAGTAGCCGGTGGCATTCCAGCGGGCCATCACCATGTCATAGATTTTGAAGTGACCTTCAGAGATATAATCGACTAACTGTTGGGAAAAGAGTTGTAGCTGCGCCGCGGTCGGAAGCTGGCGTTGTTTGTGCTCAAAGGGGGGAAGCCCCGCGAGCTTGCAATAGTCGATGAGCAGTTGTTGCCTCGACATCAGCCAGTGATCGATGACATCGCTGGTGCCGCCCCACTGTTGTTGAACTTGCTCGAATTTACTTAGCATGACCATGCCCTCATGATCGGCCAGTATCAATACTGACTAGACTACAGTTGAATCTCTTTAAAAAGAGACCCTTGTCTGACGGATTGACTCCGCGATAAGTTTAGATTGCCAGTAAAAAACTAACCCTGCAAGGATGGATGTAACATTGATGTTAAATAACCAAGAGGCCGCCTATTGGTGCATCGTGAGAGAACGCCAATTATATTTAGAAAATCAAACACTTCCTCTCATGACACCGAAGCAGTTGGTATTTTCTTGCGAGAATGCTCGCTTAATTGGTCATTTTCAGGGGAAGCCGGTGTATTGGCTCGAAGTGACTGAAAGTAATGACCAAGGTAGGTTTTATTCTCAAAGGGAATTACTACATCTGGATGGCGAATTATTCAGCTTGGCCGGTAAGGCGACGCAGTTGTCGCATATGCTCTCCAGCCAGGCGTTTTGCGCCATCTGCGGTGCGCGCTGTGTGCTGGCCCGCCACGAGTTGGCGATGCACTGTCAGGGATGCCAGGCCCATCATTATCCCCGCCTCTCTCCCTGCGTGATCGTGGCAGTACGAAAAGAGAATCAAATTCTGCTGGCGCAACACCCAAGGCATAAAACCGGGATGTATACCGTCATTGCAGGATTTGTCGAAGCCGGCGAAACCCTGGAGCAGTGTGTGGCTCGGGAAGTGATGGAAGAAACCGGGATTGAGATCACCAATATCCGCTATTTCGGCAGTCAGCCGTGGGCGTTTCCCTCCAACCTGATGATGGGGTTTCTGGCCGATTATGCCGGCGGGACACTCAAACCGGACTATACCGAGCTCAGTGATGCGATCTGGGCTGATGCCGCGCACCTGCCACCGTTGGCACCACCGGGTACCATTGCCCGGGCGCTGATCGAGGCGACGATTGAGCTAATGTGATGAGAATAAACTCAATTACACCGTTGTACGATACTGCTTCATATTCCGAATTTCATTTGGGCCAGGTGTAGATGTGAGCGCCAAAATAATATACAACACCGCTCATAAACTTGAAATAAATATGAACTGAGGTTGTTATGAAATATCGTCACATTGCTCTGGTTTTATGTGCTATGTCGCTGGTTGGCGGCGCCAACGCCGCGGGGCTCAAGGTGAAAGCCAAGCAACTGGTGTCTCAGGATGTCGTTGAAAGCGAGGTCGCCCGGGTCCAACAAAAATGTGGGAATGCTGAGCTGAAAGCCAGTATCGACTGGCAAGCTTGGTCCGGGTATGACTATCAGGAAGCACGCGTGGATCCAGTCAACGTGGCGGGCTGGGTTGGTGGTCAGGTTAATAACATTTATGACGATATGGTGGCGCTGTGTACCACCATTGATCATGCCGAGCTGTATAAAGCAGAATTCAGTAAGCTGAAGAAATTGAATTTCAGTGGTCAAAGCAAGATCACTGAGCGTGATACCAGCTTTAGCCTGTCACCGGATGGGACTGAGCTGAATATCAAACTCAACGGGAATGGGACCTACAATAGTAAGTTCGCGAAACTACTGCAGGATGCATGGGGTTGATAAGATGATGGAACGCTTGAAATCTGGTGCCCGGGTCGCGGTTATCGGTTTGGCGCTGGTAGCGGTCGGCGCTCAGGCCGAGCAGCAGGTTTACTCGCTCGATGAGCTCCAGCAACTGGCCCGGCAGCAGGCCTGGACAGAGGTGATCACGCATTTGCAGGATGTCAGTCCGGCAGAGCGGGGAGCGACCTGGCAGACATTGGTTGATCAGGCTGGGGTGGCGTTTCTGAAATCGCTAACGAGCACGGTGAGCCTTGAAGATGTGGTCGGTGTTGGCAAAGGCTTGGCGTTGCAGTACCCGCAGTTGGCGAACAATCGTGAGTTTACCGCTATCTACCTGATGCAGGCTGAGCAATATTACGCGCCATGTTACCGCTACGGGAATGCGGCCTGTACCTATGAGTATGCTCAAACGCTGACTCATTTCTCTGCCCCGGCGGATATGCTGTTCCAGCAGGGGCAACGGTCGCTGAAGCAGGTTTCATCGACCGCATCGGTCCCGTTCTTCGCACCGGCCGTGCAGCGCAATGCCGATTACTGTCAAGAGGCGGATGTGGCGAAAGGCGTGCTGGAGACCTTAGCGTTGCCCAAACACCAGCACTATCAGACGGCGTTAGCTGTTGCGACCCAACACTGCCTGGATCATAAACTGACAGGGGCAGAGGGGTACCTGAAGCATTCCTCTGAAGTACAGGCAGCCTTGTGTCCGTCCTACCTGGCTCAAGGGTATTTAGCCGGGATCACTAAAAAAGTCTGCGAGTTGATTGCGGGCTAACGGATGCAGGCGGTCGATGCCGTCATGTGAGGGCAAAGGAGGCGTGAGCCTCCTTTCTTGATCTTATACTAATCATTGCAAGTAACTGGTCATCCTAGCTTGTTAAAACGCGCGATAACTGCGTTAGGGTTTTTGAATGTAGAATAACTGCTTATCGAAAAATCCCACCTTGTTCTCAAGGATTTTTCCTGCGCTATTTCTGAACACTGACGACTGTGATTGGTATTAGGGCTTCGGAACTTTGCTGGCTGGGGGCTTTGCCGGGTATGGCCATGGCTATATCTGTGCTGTCACTGGCCTGTTTAGGGCATAAAAAAACCCTCCGCGGGGAGGGGTAAGGTGCAGTTATCGTGCTCTGTGACGAGCAATATCATTGTTATTATTGCTAGCGCGCAGATTTTGTACCACGGTAGCGTGTGATGTCGCAAACCCGGTGCGTGGATTGTTGTGATAAACATGATCTGCTTAACAATCGCGCTCTTTTGTTGCCGACCTGGAGTGATACAATACGCCGCAGAATTTACCCAGGGAGTCCCGAATGAGCGAATTAAAGAATGACCGCTACCTACGTGCGCTGCTGAAGCAGCCGGTCGATTGCACCCCAGTGTGGATGATGCGCCAGGCCGGCCGTTATCTGCCGGAGTACCGTGCAACCCGCAGTGTGGCCGGCGACTTCATGTCACTGTGCAAGAATGCTGAGCTGGCGAGTGAAGTGACGCTACAGCCGCTGCGCCGTTTTCCGTTGGATGCTGCCATTCTATTTTCAGATATCCTGACCATTCCGGATGCGATGGGCCTGGGGCTGTATTTCGAAGCCGGTGAAGGACCAAAGTTTGAGCGTCCAATCACCTGCAAGGCCGATGTGGATAAAATTGGCCTGCCGGATCCGGAAGGTGAGTTGCAGTATGTGATGAATGCCGTGCGCCAGATCCGCAAAGATCTGCAGGGCGAAGTGCCTTTGATCGGATTCTCGGGTAGCCCATGGACCCTGGCAACTTATATGGTCGAAGGTGGCAGCTCGAAAGCGTTCACCAAAATCAAGAAGATGATGTACGCCGAGCCGGCGACCTTGCATGCACTGCTGGATAAACTGGCCGATAGTGTGGTTGAGTACCTGAATGCCCAGATCAAAGCCGGTGCCCAGTCGGTGATGGTGTTTGATACCTGGGGTGGCGTGCTGACCCCGCGTGATTACAACGAGTTCTCCCTGCGCTACATGCATAAGATTGTCGACGGGCTGATCCGTGAAAACGATGGTCGCCGCGTCCCGGTCACCCTGTTTACCAAGAATGGCGGCATGTGGCTTGAGCAAATCGCAGCGACCGGCTGTGATGCGGTGGGCCTGGACTGGACTATCAATATTGCCGATGCCAAGCGCCGTGTCGGCGACAAAGTGGCGCTGCAGGGCAACATGGATCCATCCATGCTGTACGCACAACCTGAGCGCATTCGCCAAGAGGTCGCGACGATTCTGGAAGGCTTTGGCCATGGCGGTACCGGCCATGTGTTTAACCTGGGCCACGGGATCCATCTCGATGTACCGCCGGAAAATGCCGGTGTGTTTGTCGAAGCTGTGCACGAGCTGTCGAAGCCGTACCACAAATAACATGTTGTCCGGAGCAACATGATTGAAAAGCCCATGCAGTGGATTGCGTGGGCTTTTTTTATGTCCGAACGTTACCCTTCGGCAATCCCCAGGTGCTGGTGGACATAATCGCGGATATACGGCACCACCTCGGCTTCAAACCATGGGTTTTTCTTCAGCCACAGCGTATTGCGCGGTGAGGGATGAGGCATCGGAATATAGCGCGGCGCCCATTGCCGCCAGACTCTGACGGTCTCGGTCAGGGTTTTGGGCTTGTCCGGGAGGTAGCGTTGCTGGGCATACTGGCCGACCAGCAGGGTCATGCCGACTTCCGGCAACAGCGGCCAGACTTGCGGGTGCCACTGTGGGGCACATTCCGGCCGTGGCGGTAGATCGCCGGACTTGCCTTTACCCGGATAGCACAGCCCCATCGGCATGATGGCGATTTGTTTGGGATCGTAGAAGGTGCCCCGATCCAGTGCCAGCCAGGATCGGAGCCGATCACCGCTCGGATCGTTCCACGGGATCCCGCTCGCATGCACCCGGGTTCCCGGCGCCTGACCGACAATCATCAGCTTGGCGCTGCTGGCTGCCTGGATCACCGGCCGTGGGCCGAGTGGGAGATGATCTTTGCAGATCTCGCAGCGGCGAATTTGATCCAGCAGGTTATCAAGTTGTTGCGATGCCATGGAGGCTCCCTGGTTTACTCTGGTTGGAGGTTAGCAGCCGCGCTCGAAACGATCGGGTTGCGCAGGGGCTGTTGTTTCGAGATGATTAGTACCTTGTGCATTCCTTTTTCCTTTTTCCGACGCGGCGAATCAAGTAAAATCCTATTCAAATCACTACCGCAGATGACTCCATGCTAAAGAATCCTGTTCAGCTTCGTCTAGAAAAATTAGAGCCCTGGCAACATATGACCTTTATGGTTTCCCTGTGCGAGCGGATGTACCCGAATTATGCGTTTTTCTGCCGGGAAACTGAGTTTGCCGATGCCCAGAAATACCGCCTGATCCTCGACAGTATTTGGGAGATCCTGACGGTGAAATCGGCCAAGATCGACTTTGAGAAGCAACTGGAGAAACTTGAAGAGCTGGTCCCGAGCGCTGAAGATTACGATCTGTATGCGGTCAACCCGGCCATTGATGCCTGTATGGCGCTGGCGGATCTGCTTCATGCCCTGCTGGATCGGGATCTGATGCTGGAAACCCTGGTGAAGCTGAGTTCGCTGTCGGCAGAGACGGTGGCAGATCTGGAATTTGCCCAGACCGGGGAGGCGATCAGCAACGACAATCAGAAAGCCAATGAAGCGGTCTGTGCCGAGTGGGATATGCAGTGGGCGATTTTCCGGGCGCTGAAAGAAGCGGAGACGCGTGATATCGAGCTGATCAAAGGCTTGCGTAAAGAGTTGCGCGAAGAGCCGATCAGCAACATCGGGATCGCCCTGTAAAGGCACCTGTTGTCTGAAGTTGACACCCTGGAACGAAGAAGAGCCGTCAGGCTCTTTTTTTATGCGTATCAGGCATCCGAAGGCGCAATACCTTAGTTGTTTACTCTGGTATTTCTTGATTTCCCCAGTCATATTGACCAGCATGCTAGCGGTATCTCAAAGGAATTCACTTACTTCCCGGCTGTGGCTTGTCAGAGCATCGGCCGGGCGTTTATAACTTTAGGGTCATCGGGAAGGTGTATCTTCCTGTTTTTTATCGTCAGCCGGGATCGGGTATGTCATCAACCACATTGACCACTTGCTTGTTCAACCGCAGCCAGCGTGTTGTGGCGGCAAACCTGCTCCTCCTGCTCTCTCTGAAACTTATCCGGGGCTGACAGGCCGAACCATTTTCTGTCAGCCTGAGATGTGCTGGCAGAGTCGTTCCTTCATCTTGACCACTCCCTTGCTCGTACCTTTCAGGCTGACTCCGACAGAGGAAGACTATGTTAAGTGCACGCAACATCGCCGCTTTGGGCTTTATGACGTTTGCCATGTACCTGGGTGCAGGCAATTTGATTTTCCCCCCGTTTCTGGGCTACCAGGCCGGAGAGAACCTGGTTGAAGGGATGCTGGGATTCCTGCTGACCGGGGTTGGCCTGCCGGCATTGGCCCTGGTGATGGTGGCGCTGGTGGGTGGCTCGGATAACCTGACCGCAGTCCTGCCACGCTCGTTGGGCACCAGTTTCTGGGTGATGGTGTTTATCGTCATCGGTCCGGCGTTTGTGATCCCCCGGGCTATCACCGTTGCCTACCAGTTCAGCTTTGCCCCTTTCGTCGGTGACGCTGCCCTGATCCCATTTTCGCTGGTATTTTGTCTGGCTACTGTGATGTTCGCCTTGTACCCCGGCAAGCTGGTAGACACCCTGGGGAAATGGTTGACGCCGATGTTGCTGCTGATCCTGGTGGTGATGGCTGGCGCGGCCTGGTGGTCCCCGGCGGGTGGCGTCGGTGCGGCAACCGGGCCGTATGTATCCGGTGCGCTGGCGGAGGGCCTCACTCAGGGATATATGACTATGGATGCCCTGGGCTCGATCGGGTTTGGCTGGATCATCTTCCGGGCGATTCAGAGTATGGGCGTCAGCTGTCCGAAAGCAACGGCCAAATACACCCTGATCGCAGCCCTGATGTATGCCGTCGCCATGGCGCTGGTTTATATCTCCCTCGCTTATATCGGTGCCACCAGTGCTCAGGGCGGCCAGGACTATAGCAACGGCGGTGAAATTCTGACCGCGTTTACCACGGCGCGGTTTGGCCTGTTCGGCACTCTGTTGCTGGGCGTGGTGATGGTGCTGGCGTGTCTGACCACGGCGATTGGGGTTACCACGGCCGGCAGTGAGTTCTACAGCCGGACATTTGCATCGGTGTCGTACCGTGGCTGTGTCTGGATCACCATGGTGGCCTCGGCGCTGGTGGCGAACATCGGGCTGGACCAGCTGCTGGCGATCACCTTGCCGGCTGTGGTTGCGTTGCATCCGGTGGCCATTGCCTTGCTGATGATTGCGCCGCTGCGACGCGCTTTGTCTCCGGTCGGGGTTGTCGGCACGGTGGCGACAGCGCTGGTTTTCGGTGCCCTGGATGCACTGCATATTCTCGGCGGCATGCCGGCTGAGCTGCAGGCAGTGTTGAGCCGCGAACTGCCGTTGTATGGCTATTATGCCGGCTGGGCCGTTCCGACCGCCCTGGTGTTGGGTGTCGCGGTGGTTGCCAAACAGCTGAAAAGCCGGGGGTTTGCGGTTGCCTTCGATCGGTCGCGCGGTTAAGGCGCGGCGCGGCAAGGTTAACGATAGAAATCAAAAAGGGGCCGCAGGGCCCCTTAGTTATGATGGATATGGATTGCTGCGGATGCCGGCGATAGCGGATCAGGACTCGTCGTCTTTGCTCTCGATCACCCCATGCATTTTCTTCCAACGCTCCCAGCGCTGAAAAGCCAGTTGCTGCATATCGGTATTCTTATCGGCTTCATCCACAATCTCTTCGCCGACCAGGTGTTCAAAGATATCTTCCATGGTTACTAGGCCCTGAACCGTGCCGTATTCATCGACCACCAACACCAGCTGAGAGCGCTCTGTCATCAGCTGCTCAAAGGCCTTGGGCACGCTGGCGGTGTTGAGGACCACCGGGAGCGGGCGCATCAGGGTGCCGAGTTCATAGTTGCCGCGACCGGCCTGGCTTTCGGCAAACAGCTCCAGGCGGTGGACAAAGCCGAGGATGTTATCTTTCTGCTCGCTGTAGACCAGCGGGCGCGAAAACGGGCTGTCTTTGTGTACGGACAGAAATTCATTGATCGGTTGCTCCGCTTCGACCCGGAACAAGACCGGACGTGGGGTCATGATCTTGGTCACGCTGACCTCGCGGAACTGGAGCAGGTTGGCCAGGATCTTTGATTCGCCTTCGGCCAGCTCGCCCGATTCCTTGGCCAGCATCGCCATTGCCGATAGTTCGTCACGCAGCTTAGGTGGCTGGTGACCGTGCGACAGGCGGCGAGTAATTTGCTCCGAGACCCAGACAAACGGGGTCAGGGCCCAGACCATCCAGCGCAGCACACTGGCGGAGGCCGGGGCCAGCTGGCGCCAGTAGGTTGCCCCGATGGTTTTCGGGATGATTTCGGAGAACAGCAGGATACCTATGGTTAAAACGCCGGAGAATACCCCGAGCCACTGACTGCCGAACACCACGGCGGCTTGCGCGCCGGCCGTTGCTGCTCCGATGGTGTGGGCGATGGTATTGAGGGTCAGAATCGATGCCAGTGGACGGTCGATATTTTCTTTCAGGGCTGTCAGGCGGTCAGCCGACGGGTGGCCTTGCTGACGCAGGGTCCCGATATAGCTCGGCGAAATGCTGAGCAGGACGGCTTCAAGAACCGAACAAATGAACGAAACACCAATCGCGATTGCGACGTAAATCGTTAGGAGTATCATGCTTACCTTATGAACAAACAACAGAGTGACAGGTATATTAATCGGTGCGGCGGGGAATAAATACAACTATTTCCGCAGGCCGGTAAGTAACATTTTGTGAACTTGCGCTCAGTTTATGGTTAAAGAGCCCGCACCTAGCCACATCATAGCTGACAAACCTTTGCCACACGGGCTTCTTTTGAATTAGAGTTGATGCGTCTTAAGAAAAACCTTAGAAGGGAAACCTAATGAACAAGACCCAACTGATTGACCTGATCGCTGAAAAAGCAGATCTTTCCAAAGCTCAAGCGAAAGTTGCCCTGGAGTCTACTCTGGACGGTATTGCTGACGCGCTGAAGGAAGGTGACCAGGTTCAACTAATTGGCTTTGGTACATTTAAAGTAAACCACCGCGCTGCGCGTACTGGCCGTAACCCACAAACCGGTCAGGAAATCCAAATCGCTGCGGCGAACGTTCCTGCATTTGTGGCAGGTAAAGCACTGAAAGACTCAGTGAAGTAATCTATACTCCGCCAGATAGCGCATCTGGCGGAGTTTTTGTTATGAAACGTCTTATTCCCTTTGTTTTTCTCTCCCTCCTGGCTGGATGTGAAACCACCGCCGTTTCCGATACAGTGATCTCCCCGCTCTCCACACAAGCTGCAGGCTATCAGCACGGCAACACGACGGCATTGTACTGGTATACCTCGCAACAGAACCAACCGGTAAAACTGGCAGAAGTGATCACGACGGCACACGGTGGGCGTTATGAGTCTGAATATCGCTGGCATGAGGGCAAGCTGCGCGAAATGAAGCGTCAGGGGACCCGGGTGGGGGACGAGCACACCCTGGTGCCGTTTACCCTGCATCTGCGCTTTGATCCCAAGGGACAAGCGGTCTACCAGCGCTTTACCCAGGATGGCAGCGTGTTGCCGTTATCAGAGGTGGAGCTGTCAGAGCCGCTGCGCCAGGTGGATACAGCGCTACAGGTGCTCCGCCAGCAGCGTCAGGCCGGGCTGAGCTTAGTTCAGGGCTACTGGCAACAGCAGCACATGATCCTGTGCGGCGAGCAGCGGGCCAAGCCACTGACTTTCGTGACGGAGGCGGCCCAGAGTATGGTATCACAGCGCCAGACCTCGGCTGGCGGCTATGTCGCCCTGGCCGGCAAGGTGCGGCGCGACAGCATTGAAGCCAGCCAGGTGCTCTTGCTGGCCGATAACAGCCAGCAGTGCTTGCTGCCCCCGGTGTTGCTGGAAACCCAATAGTACCGGTAATGTCTGACAATAAAAAACGCGCTGAATTCAGCGCGTTTTTTTAAGGGTGCTATCGAGCGCTTGCGATCATTGCTCGCGGGCAATTGCGCGGTAGCCAATATCATCACGGCAGAACACGCCGTTCCAGCTGATCTGCTTGGCCAGGGCGTAGGCACGCTGCTGCGCCGCAGACACACTGTCGCCCATCGCCGTGGCGCACAGCACCCGGCCGCCGTTGGTCACCACATTGCCTTCCTGCATGCAGGTACCGGCATGGAAGACTTTCTCTCCTTCGGTGTTTTGCGTTGGCAGGCCGGAAATCACATCGCCTTTGTGGTAGCTGGCCGGGTAGCCGCCGGCAGCGAGCACGATGCCGATCGAGGCGCGCGGATCCCACTTCGACGCCATCGTATTGAGCTTACCGTCAATGGCAGCCAGGCATAGCTCAACCAGATCCGACTGCATCCGCAGCATGATCGGCTGGGTTTCCGGATCGCCGAAACGGCAGTTGTATTCAATGACTTTTGGCGTGCCGTCGGCCATGATCATCAGGCCGGCATACAGGAAGCCGGTGTAAGGTGCGCCTTCGGCAGCCATGCCGCGCACAGTCGGGTAGATCACCTCGTCCATCACCCGCTGGTGGATTTCTGGCGTGACTACCGGGGCCGGGGAGTAGGCGCCCATGCCGCCGGTGTTCGGTCCGGTATCGCCGTTGCCGACCCGCTTGTGGTCCTGGCTGGTGGCCATTGGCAGTACGTTCTTACCGTCAACCATCACGATGAAGCTTGCTTCCTCGCCGTCGAGGAACTCTTCAATCACCACCCGGTGACCGGCTTCACCGAAGGCGTTGCCGGCCAGCATGTCACGCACGGCGGCTTCGGCTTCTTCCAGCGTCATCGCCACAATCACGCCTTTGCCGGCTGCCAGGCCATCGGCTTTGACGACGATTGGCGCGCCTTTCTCGCGCAGGTAGGCCAGCGCCGGTTCAATCTCGGTAAAGTTCTGGTATTCCGCGGTCGGAATTTGGTGACGGGCCAGGAAGTCTTTGGTGAAGGCTTTAGAGCCTTCGAGCTGGGCAGCGGCTTCGGTCGGACCGAAAATCGGCAGCTCAGCCGCACGGAAGGCATCCACCACCCCGATCACCAGCGGTGCTTCCGGGCCGACGATGGTCAGGTCAATCTGGTTCTCCCGGGCAAACTGGACCAGCCCCTGGATATCTTCCACGCCGATGGCGACGTTTTCCAGTTTCGGTTCCAGCGCAGTCCCGGCATTGCCCGGCGCGACGTAGACAGTTTCAACCTGAGGGTTTTGCGCGGCTTTCCAGCCCAGGGCGTGCTCGCGGCCGCCATTGCCAATGATCAGAACTTTCATGTTTTCTTCCTTATCGCGTCGCCATTCTTCTGATTTCGGTGTCAAGCGTACTCATTAATCGGCATAAACGCCGTGCGCTTTCCTTGAACTCAAAAAAATGGCTTTGCGCTAAATGCGTAAAAGTTGCTAAAGCTTATGTTCACAATAATCTGTGAGCTTAAATTGAATAACACCCAGGCCCGGTATGCGGGGCCTGGGTGTGAATATGGTTTTTAGTGGCGGAAGTGGCGCATGCCGGTGAAGACCATCGCCATGCCGTGTTCGTCGGCCGCGGCAATCACTTCCTCGTCGCGCATCGAGCCACCCGGCTGAATCACACAGGTGATCCCGGCTTCGGCGGCAGCATCGATGCCATCACGGAACGGGAAGAAGGCATCGGAAGCCATCACGCTGCCGGCGACTTCCAGGTTCTCGTCCGCGGCTTTGATCCCGGCAATTTTCGCCGAGTAGACGCGGCTCATCTGACCGGCGCCAACCCCGATGGTCATGTTGCCTTTGGCATAGACAATCGCATTGGATTTGACATATTTTGCCACTTTCCAGCAGAACAGGGCGTCACGCAGCTCTTCGTCGCTCGGCTGGCGCTGGGAAACTACTTTCAGGTCTTCCAGACCGACCATGCCCTGATCGCGATCCTGAACTAGCAGGCCGCCGTTGACGCGTTTGACATCGAAGCCGGTGGTCTTGGTCGACCACTCACCACATTCAAGCAGGCGGACGTTCTTCTTCGCCGCAACCACGGCAACAGCTTCTGCAGAGACGCTCGGGGCGATGATCACTTCAACAAACTGGCGCTCGACAATCGCTGTGGCCGTCGCTGCATCCAGCTCGCGGTTGAAGGCAATGATGCCGCCGAAGGCAGAAGTCGGATCGGTTTTGTAAGCGCGATCATAAGCTTGCAGGATATCGTCGCCAAGAGCGACACCACATGGGTTCGCGTGCTTGACGATCACACAGGCCGGCAGGTCAAACTCTTTGACACACTCCAGCGCCGCGTCGGTATCGGCGATGTTGTTGTAAGACAGGGCTTTGCCCTGGATCTGACGGGCCGTGGCGACCGAGGCTTCTTGCGGCTGCTGCTCGACGTAGAAGGCGGCGGCCTGGTGGCTGTTCTCGCCGTAGCGCATGTCCTGCTTCTTCTCGAACTGCTGGTTGAAGGTACGCGGGAATTTCGACGCTGTATCACCTTCTTTGTTCTCGCCGTAAGACGGCACCATGGTGCCGAAATAGTTGGCGATCATGCCGTCGTAGGCGGCTGTGTGCTCAAACGCGGTAATGGCCAGGTCGAAACGAGTGGCCTGGGTCAGTGAGCCGTCGTTGCTTTCCAGCTCAGACAGAATGCGGTCATAGTCGTGGGCGTTGACCACAATGGTCACGTCTTTGTGGTTTTTCGCTGCCGAACGAACCATGGTCGGGCCGCCGATATCGATGTTCTCGACTGCATCTGCCAGAGTACACGCAGGGTTGGCAACGGTCTGGGCAAACGGGTAGAGGTTCACCACTACCATGTCAATCGGGTCAATGCCGTGCTCAGCCATCACGGCATCATCCTGGCCGCGGCGACCCAGTACGCCACCGTGTACTTTCGGGTGCAGAGTTTTCACCCGGCCGTCCATCATTTCAGGAAAGCCGGTATAGTCGGAAACTTCGGTAACTTTGATGCCTTGTTCGGCCAGCAGGCGGGCAGTCCCGCCGGTCGACAGAATATCAACACCACGATTGGCAAGAGCTTGCGCGAATTCAACAATTCCAGTTTTGTCTGATACGCTGATCAGCGCACGGCGAATAGGACGAGCGTTTTCCATTGTGACCATCTCTTTTGTACACGGGGGAATATTTGCCAAAAGCCGGCTGCGTTCCAGCTGGATTTTGGCAAATACCCTCAGGTAGAATCGACCGATAGGCGGTATTTCCCCTGGTGGAGTACCTTTTGTTGACGGCGCTTATATTACATCATTTCGACCGCCGCGCAAACGTTTGCTTTTTCCGTGCGGCAGGATGGGTTTCCAGCAAGACGCTTTTAGAAAGGATGAGTCGATATGTACCTGATAGGACAACTGGCCAAGCTGTGCGATGTCAGTAGCGATACCTTGCGGTTTTACGAGAAGAACGGCTTGCTGACCCCGGCAGGCCGGAGTGATTCTGGCTATCGTTTATATAACGAAGCCTGCCTCAAGCAGATCAATTTTATTCTCAAAGCCAAAGAGCTGGGGCTGAGCCTGGATGAGATCCGGGAGCTGCTGGAGATTCGCCTGGAAGCGACTGAGCATAGTTGTGCTGAAGTAAAAGCGATCACTTCGGCCAAGCTGACGCTGATAGACGGCAAAATCGCCGAGCTGAGCCGGATTCGCATGGCGCTGAAGAAAATCAATGATGCCTGTTGCGGTGAGGACAACGACGATGCCAGCCATTGCTCGATCCTCGAAGCCCTGGCCGCGGGGGATAAAGCACCGTGAACCCGGGGCAGAAAGCCGCGCGGATATCACTTCCGCATTGCGGTGGTAGTTTTTGCTAGGGGCCGGCAAATAAATATGATAGCGTCGAGATATGAAGATGTTACGGAAAGTAGATAAGGAATATCATGTTGAACGTAAATGAATATTTTGAAGGCCAGGTTAAGTCCATCGGGTTTGAAAGCGGTGGTGAGCGTGCCAGTATCGGCGTGATGCTGCCGGGTGAATATACGTTTGCGACTGCTGCGCCGGAGCGAATGACTGTGGTCAAAGGGGCCATGACGGTCAAGCTACCGGGTCATATCGAGTGGGAAACTTATTATGCCGGTGATGATTTTGAAGTCCCTGGCGATGCGTCTTTCCATGTCAAAATTGAGAAAGAAACTGCCTACCTGTGTGACTACCGCTAATCCCTGCGGCAAGGGCCTTCGGTGATGCCGGGGCCCTTGCGCGGTGCACCGTTCTCGCTTTTCCCAATGTTGTTGTTGTCGAAAATAGGCCAGACCGAGCCGTTCGACAAATCCCAGTTTTTCCGGCCCCTGTCTGGCCTTGTGCCGATGCGACCCACCTCTCTTATAACGATGGAAACCCGAGCCTGAATCGGATGCCGCTGAGCGCCCGTAGCGTTTGTTCCTTTATTGACTCAACGCGAGACGGGCAGCGCCCGGATTTCAGGGCTGATTAGCAGGGACAGCGCTTGGTTGTCGCAACGGCCTGTTGAGCATGCATGATCAGCCTGGACGCCAAGCAGGTGTTGGAGCAGACAGGAAGTTGCAGGAGCAATCAGCATGAAATCACTCACAACAAAAATCGTGCTGGCCAGTGTTTTTTCTATTCTATTGGCCGGAATCATTATTATCTCTTTGGGCTATCACTCAGTGAAGAGCCAAAGTTGGCAACAAATTGAAAACGAAAGTCGCCATACCTTAGATGGTTATGCTTTCGGGATCGGCCAATGGGTTGAGGGCAAGCGGGATGCGGTGTCCGCCATGGGTAGACAACTGGGTAAGCTGGCGCAGGGGGAAGCGGTGTATCCGATCTTGCAGCAAGGACAGCAAAGTGGCCATTTTTTATTGGCCTATTTTGGCACTTCGGCAGGGGAAATGTATCGTCATGATCCGAGTCTGAAGAGTCCGCCGGGGTTCGATCCCCGTAGCCGGGGGTGGTACCGGTCGGCACTGTCCGCACAGGCCCAGGTAGTGACGGCGCCGTTTGTCAGTGTGACAGCCAACAAGCTGGTCGTTGCGATTGCAGAGCCTGTGTATCGCCAGGGGCAGTGGGCTGGAGCTGTGAGTGCCAACCTGGCACTGGATGCGCTGTCGCAGGATATTATTCGGATAGCCGTGCCCGGGGAGGGGGCGGCCATGTTGGTAGCGGCCAATGGTTTGATCCTGGCCCATCAGGATAGCGAGCAGAACCTCAAACAGATTGCAGAGCTGGATAAGCAGCTTTCGGCCTCGTTGATCCGGGATGTTGCAGCCGAAGGGGCAATGCAGTCGGTGGTACTGGGGGAGCAAAAGAAATGGCTGATGGCGGTGCCCGTGCCAAATACGGACTGGTCGCTGGTGTTTGTCATGGACCATGAGCGGCTGGTTGCGCCGCTGCAGCAATGGGTGCAGGAAGAGATCATTGTCGGGCTGGTTGTTGCGCTGTTGCTGGCGGTGGGCACCAGCTGGTTGATGGGCTGGCTGTTGCGCGAGCTCAGGCTGGTGTCGGCGGCACTGGCTGATATTGCCCACGGTGATGGGGATTTGACGGTGCGGATTGAGACCCGAAGCCAGGATGAGATTGGGGTGCTGGCCCGGAACTTCAACGTGTTTATCAGCCGCCTGCATCAATTGATCCGTGAACTCAAAACCGTGACGCAGGCGCTGAATACTCAGGCGGGGGACGTTGCTGCTGGCGCGGCGGCACGCAGTGAGCGGGTTCGCCGCCAGCAGAATGATATTGTGATGGTGGCGACGGCCGTTGAGCAGATGACCGGGGCGACCCAGGAAATTGCGGCCAATGCCGAGCAGAGTGCCGATGCGGTGCGCCAGACGGCGATGCTGAGTCATCAGGGGCAACAAGATATGCAGCGCAGCCAGACGTCGATTGGGCAACTGGCGGCGGATGTGAGTCACTCGACGGCTTTGATCCGCGAGCTGAACCAGCATGGCGCGCAGATTGGCACCATCAGCTCGACCATTCGCGATATCGCCGAGCAGATCAACTTGCTGGCCCTCAACGCCGCAATTGAGGCGGCGCGCGCCGGAGAACAGGGCCGTGGCTTTGCGGTGGTTGCTGATGAAGTCCGGGTGCTCTCGCAGCGAACCCACAGCTCGACGGCTGAAATTCAGACGATGATTGAAACGCTGCAACAGGCGACACAGCAAGCGGTGCAGGTGATGACCGGCAACCATCAGCTGGCTGAAAGTTGTGTGACTGAAGTGGATACGGTTGGTCAGCAGCTCAGTGAAATGAGCGAACAGATAGAGCAAATTAGCATGCAGTCGATGCAGATTGCCGCCGGGGCAGAAGAGCAGTCGAGCGCGACCAGTGCGATCCGCAGCAATGCGGCCGGGGTCAATCAGGTGGCGGAGTCGTTGGCAGAGGACGTAGCGCTGGCCAGTGAGCAGGCCGTTGAGCTTAAACGCCTGGCCGGGCAGATTGAAGCCGGGGTGGCACACTTTAAAGTGTAACCCGGCCTTGCAACCGAAGCCCAGAAATGCAAAAGGCAGAAACCTCGGTTTCTGCCTTTATTTATTCTGTCCGCTTCCAGGGAAGCCGGCAATCAATTCATGCCGTATTTTTTCAGCTTCTTACGAAGAGTGCCGCGGTTGATGCCCATCATGGTCGCTGCGCGTGTCTGGTTGCCGCGGGTGTACTGCATGATGGTGTCCAGTAGTGGCTGTTCAACTTCAGCCAGAACCAGCTCGTACAGATCATCGACTTCCTGACCGTTTAACTGAGCCAGGTAGTTCTTGAGTGACGCCTTGACAGAGTCACGGAGTGGCTTCTGTGTGATTTGGTCTTGTGAAGTTACAGTCGTCACTGTTAGTGCTTCTGAAGTCAGATTTTGTTCGAACATATTCTGTCAGCTCTTCTCGTATTTATGCAACGTTTTCGAAGTAGCCTTGCAGCGCATCGAGTTGCTGCTGGGCAGCTTCGATAGCGTTGAAGGTCCGGCGAAAATCTCCTGCCGGGGCATGTTCTTTCAAGTACCAAGACACGTGTTTACGTGCGATGCGCAACCCGAGATACTCGCCGTAGAAACGGTGAAGTTCCTGAACATGACCCAGCATGATATTGCCGACTTCATCCATCGATGGCGCCGGCAAGTATTCGCCAGTTGTTAAGTAGTGGTGGATTTCCTGGAAAATCCAAGGACGCCCTTGAGCCGGGCGGCCAATCATCAAAGCGTCGGCACCGGTGTAATCCAGTACGAAGCGTGCCTTCTCCGGTGAGTCGATATCACCGTTCGCTATCACCGGGATCGAGATCGCTTCTTTCACCGCTCTGATGTAATCGTATTCTGCCTCGCCTTTGTACATACAGGCTTTGGTCCGGCCGTGAAGGGCGAGGGCCTGAATGCCGCATTGCTCGGCCATTTGGGCAACCTCGACACAGTTTCGGTTGTCCAGATCCCAGCCGGTCCGGGTTTTCAGCGTCACCGGCACATCGACCGCGTTGACCACGCTACGCAGGATCTCTTCGACCAACGCCGGGTACTGCAGCAGTGCCGAGCCCGCCAGGCGTTTGTTGACCTTCTTGGCCGGACAACCCATGTTGATGTCGATGATTTGCGCACCGTTTTCAACACTGAACTGCGCCGCTTCGGCCATTAGTTTCGGATCGGCACCGGCAATCTGAACCGAGCGGATCCCGGACTCGCCTTCATGAACCATACGGTTCTGGGACTTAGACGTTTTCCACAAATCTGGATTTGAAGACATCATTTCGCTGACCGCCATCCCCGCACCATAGCGCAGGCATAGTTCGCGAAATGGCCGATCAGTCACACCCGCCATGGGCGCAACAATCAGCTGGTTTTTTAGTTGATAAGGACCGATCTTCAAACGTCTGTTCCTGACTGTGCCAGTAAGGGCGCGCATTTTACGCATTTTTTCCCTCTCTGAAAAGGCCAATAATTGAGCATTTCGTTTTTGAATTACAAAAGTGTATGAAATTCAATCAATTGGCCATTTTGCACACAATCAAATCCTGGCTGCAATCACGCCGTTATCCCTTGTGACCGGAGATCCGGCACCACTCTTCGCGGGCGGTGATCGGGTCCAGCGTCAGGGCATCGCTGTAGAACGAGGCGACATCTTCGGCCTGGCTTTCCAGCACGCCGGAGATCGCCAGATCGCCGCCATCTTTGATCAGCCCTTTAATCACTGGCGATAGCTCGCGTAGCGGGCCGGCCAGGATGTTGGCCACCACGACATCGGCCTGGATATCGGCCGGCTGATCTTGTGGCAGGTAAAGTTCCAGCTGATCGGCGACGCCGTTGCGCTCGGCATTGTCTCGGGAAGCCAGGATCGCTTGCGGGTCGATATCAATTCCGATCACCTTGGCGGCGCCCAGCTTGATGGCAGCAATCGCCAGAATGCCCGAGCCGCAGCCAAAATCGATCACAGTTTTGCCGCTCAGATCCTGGCCGTCGAGCCACTCCAGGCACAGCGAGGTGGTGGGATGCGTCCCGGTGCCGAAGGCCAGGCCCGGATCCAGCAGGACGTTGACGGCATCCGGCTCCGGGGCTTCACGCCAACTCGGGCAGATCCACAAACGGCGGCCGAAGCGCATTGGGTGGAAGTTCTCCATCCATTCGCGCTCCCAGTCTTTGTCTTCCAGCTGCTCGATTTTATAGGCGAAGTCGTCCGCCAGCAGCGGGCTGTTTTTCAGCAGGGTGAGCACCAGATCCATGTCGGACTCGGCATCATACAGGCCGACGACATCGGTATCGCCCCACAGGCGGGTTTCACCAGGGAGCGGCTCAAATACCGGAGTATCCTGAGCGTCAAGGAAAGTGACGGACAGGGCGCCGGTTTCTTCCATCAGCATATCACCAATGGCTTCGGCATTTTCTGCGGTCGCGTTGAGTTTAATCTGAATCCAGGGCATGGGTTATTTCCAATCAGGCTGCGGTTCAAAGGTGCGGAGTCTAGCATAAAAAGTCACCACCCCGCACCTGGTTCATGGCGGTGTCGGCCGGGGCGGCACCTGAAAAAAAGATAGCACCGGAAGGTGCTATCTTGCAGGCGGGATGCGGCAGTTTGGTTAGACTTGAGGTTGCGGCTCGGCAGCGACAGCCGGTCTGGCGAGGCTGCCGAGGATGAAGCTGAACAGCCCCACGGCTAGGGTTGGGACGATGGCATGCACGCCGCCGAGATCCGGTTTGAACACGGCTAGGGCGATATAGCAGGTCAGGCCGGCGGCCATCGAGGCAAAGGCGCCGGTGGCCGAGGCCTTTTTCCAGTACAGTCCCAGGACCAGCGGCCAGAGGAAGACTGCCTGCATGCCGCCGAAGGCCAGCAGATTGAGCCAGATGATCATGTCCGGCGGATTGGTGGCGGCAATGAACACCAGAAGTGAGAAGATCCCGGTGATCCACAGCGAGAGCCTCGGCAGGCGGGACTCGGTTTCCGGCTGCTCTACGGCTGCCGGGTTGATATAGTTGAGATAGAGATCTTTAAGCAGGGTGGCCGAGGCCTGGATCAACTGTGAGTCGATGGTCGACATGATTGCCGCCATCGGGCCGGCAAGGAAGATCCCGGCCACCACTGGCGGCAGTACCGTCATCATCAGGGTCGGCATGATCTGATCCGGGCTGGCGATGTCCGGCACAATCGCCCGGCCCAGCGCGCCGGCCAGGTGCATCCCCAGCATCAGGAGAGCCACCATGGCGGTGCTGATCACCATGCCGCGGTGGAGTGAGCGGCTGTCCTTGTACGACATGCAGCGCACCGCCGCATGGGGTAGGCCAATGACGCCAAAGCACACCAATATCCAGAAACTCAGCATAAACGGCTGGGAGAGGAACTGATCCGGGCCGTAGGGGGAGATGAGATCTGGATCGATCCGGTGCAGCTCGGTGATCAGCTCACCGACGCTGCCGCCGGCGTGGATGATCCCGCCGAGCAGCGCCAGGGTGCCGATGATCATCATGATCCCCTGCAGGGTATCGGTCATCACCACGGCGCGAAAGCCGCCGATGGTGGTATAGAGGCCGACGGTGGCAGCAAACAGCATCAGGCCCTGATCGTAGGAGAGCCCGGTGACGGTTTGCAGCAACCGGGCGCCGCCGACAAACTGCACCACCATGGTGCCGAAGAAGGCCAGCAGCAGCGCCAGCGAGGCGAAGATCACCACTGCGCGGTTACGGTAGCGGGCATAGAGCATGTCGTTGAGGGTCAGGGCGTTGTGGCGCCGCGCTTCAATGGCAAATTTCTTGCCCAGTACCCCCAGCGTCAGCCAGGCGGCCGGCAGCTGGATCATCGCCAGCAGTACCCAGCCCAGGCCCATTTTATAAGCCGCGCCAGGTCCGCCGATAAACGAGCTGGCGCTGGCATAGGTGGCGGCCAGGGTCATGGCGAGGACAAAGCCGCCCATGCTGCGGTTGCCGACCAGGTACTCGTTGAGAAAGCCGCCGCCGCGTTGTTGAGGGCGACGGGTGAACCAGGCAAAACCGAATACGGCGGCCAGGTACAGCACTAAGGGGAGCAGCAGTTGGTTATGCATCCGGCGTATCCTCGTCAACGGTCAGCGGCATCTCTTGGTACAGGTACTTCACCATCAGGGCACAGAGCAGGGTAAAGATCACCGGGCCGACGATACAGGCCAGCAGAAACCAGAGCGGAAGGCCCCAGTACAGCTCGGGAAGGGCGGTTTGGGCAGGGCTTGGGGCGAACATATACGCCGAGCCGTACCACCAGAGAAAATAAGCGAGCGCTAACCCCAGGGCCCATTTGGCTTCTTTATGGGCCTGACGATAGCGATCTGAGAGTGTCTTCATGCTGAAGTCTCCAGTCGTTAAGCAGCATTATCGAAAAAGGACGAGTTGCAAGGGGTGATAAATGCCGCTGCCAAAGCAAGGGCGCTATTGTGGCAAAAGATGGGGGGGGACGCCAGAAACAGGCTGGCCCGCGCAGGCAAAGAAAAGGCTGCCTGGAGGCAGCCTTGGTCAGCGATTGTGCGAAGAGGCTTAGTGGATACCCAGCTTCTTCTCCAGATAGTGGATGTTGGCACCACCGTGCTGGAAGTTCTCGTCCGCCATGATATCTTGCTGCAGCGGCACATTGGTTTTGATGCCGTCGATGATCATCTCGCCCAGGGCATTTTTCATGCGGGCAATCGCCACATCACGGTTCTCACCGTAAGTGATCAGCTTACCAATCATTGAATCATAGTGCGGTGGCACGCTGTAGCCCGAGTAGATGTGGGATTCCCAACGCACACCCATGCCGCCTGGCGAGTGGAAACGGGTGATCTTGCCCGGACATGGCAGGAAGCGCACCGGATCTTCAGCATTAATCCGACACTCGACTGCGTGGCCGCGCAGCTTGATGTCATCCTGAGTGAACGACAGCGGCTGGCCGGCTGCAATACGCAGCTGCTCTTTGATCAGATCGACGCCAGAGACCATTTCCGTCACCGGATGCTCAACCTGAATTCGCGTATTCATCTCGATGAAGTAGAACTCACCGTTCTCGTACAGGAATTCGAACGTACCGGCACCACGGTAGCCGATTTCGAGACAGGCACGGGTACAGCGCTCACCGATGTATTTGCGCATCTCTTCGGTGATGCCCGGTGCCGGTGCTTCTTCAACCACTTTCTGGTGGCGACGCTGCATCGAACAGTCACGCTCACCCAGGTGAATGGCGCCGCCCTGGCCGTCTGCCAGCACCTGAACTTCAATATGACGTGGGTTTTCCAGGAATTTCTCCATGTAAACCATGTCATTGCTGAAGGCAGCCTTAGCTTCAGCACGGGTCATGGCGATCGATTCGATCAGCTCGGCTTCGCTGCGAACGACACGCATCCCGCGGCCGCCGCCACCACCGGAGGCTTTAATGATCACCGGGTAGCCGATGCGCTTGGCACAGGCTTTGTTCTTGGCTTCATCGTTGCCCAGCGGACCGTCAGAGCCCGGTACACAAGGAACACCGGCTTTCTTCATCGCGCTAATGGCCGCGACTTTGTCGCCCATGATGCGGATGGTATCGGCTTTCGGGCCGACAAAGATAAAGCCGCTGCGCTCGACCTGCTCGGCAAAGTCGGCGTTTTCCGACAGGAAGCCGTAACCCGGGTGGATCGCGACGGCACCGGTGATTTCCGCTGCACTAATGATGCGCGGGATGTTCAGGTAGCTCTCGGTGCTCGGTGCCGGGCCGATACAGATGGCTTCATCGGCCAGCAGCACGTGCTTGAGATCGCGGTCAGCGGTCGAGTGGACCGCGACAGTTTTAATGCCCAGCTCTTTACAGGCGCGTAAAATACGCAGGGCAATTTCGCCTCGGTTGGCGATAACAATTTTATCTAACATATCGCGCCCCGGTTACTCAATGATAACTAGCGGCTGGTCGAATTCAATGGCGTCGCCATCTTCGGCCAGGATTGCTACGACAGTACCGGCCTTGTCTGCTTCGATCTGGTTCATCATCTTCATTGCTTCAACGATGCACAGGGTATCGCCGACGTTGACGCTCTGGCCAACTTCAACGAATGGCTTCGCATCCGGGCTTGGCGCACGGTAGAAGGTACCGACCATTGGCGACAGCACAGAGTGACCGGCTGGCGTTGACGGCGTTGTCGTCGCCTGAGCTTCCGGTGCTTCTACCGCAGTCGCCGCTGCTGGTGCAGCCGCAGCCGCCGGGGCTGGCGCGTAGACTTGGGTTTGGGCCGGTGCTGCAACAACCGTAGAGTTACGGCTGATGCGTACCGATTCTTCACCTTCAGAGATTTCCAGCTCAGAAATACCAGACTCTTCAACCAGTTCGATCAGTTTTTTAATCTTACGAATATCCATTTATCTTTCTCTGTTTGTTCGTTTAGCGTTGGGAAGGCAAGCACAGGCTGCCTCCACGGCGAATTGTTATTTCAGGTCGGCGATGGTTTGCAGGCGGCGAACTGCTGCCTGGAGGGCAAACTCATAACCGTCGGTGCCCAGTCCGCAAATGACGCCAACGGCCTGATCCGACAGATAGGAATGGTGTCGGAACGGCTCACGGGCGTGCACATTAGACAGGTGCACTTCAATAAACGGGATGCAGACCCCCAGCAGTGCATCACGAATCGCGACGCTGGTATGGGTATAAGCTGCCGGGTTGATCAGGATAAAATCCACCTGATCCCGGGCTTGATGGATCGCTTCAATCAGCTCGTGCTCGGCATTGGATTGAAGGTGCTCCAGGGTCGCGCCCAGTGCGTGTGCTTTGGCAGACAGGTCGGCCACAATGTCGTCCAGCGTTTGCCGGCCGTAGATCCCGGGCTCGCGGGTACCGAGCAGGTTCAGGTTGGGGCCGTTCAGTAATAAAATTCGGTAATTTGTCGACATCTTGAGGTTATTTCACTCGTAATATGGGGATGTTGTCAGGTTTTTGCATTAAAACGCAAGTCCACTGTTTTTGTTTCCCATGGTTGCTGTCAAAACACGCTTGCTGAGCAATTATAGAGAATTCACCGCAATTCGCAGCAAAATACTGGTCTAATCACCGCTTTTAACCTGAACACTTGTACGCTGAATGCGCAGTGCCAGCCGGAGTAACGTGGATTCGGGCCAGAGAACAGGGATAGTTTGCTGTTGGATGCCTGTTGGATGCAATGTTGTTCAGTGTAGCTTGCTTATCGTCTCTGTTCGCGATTTGAGCGGGAGTTTTAGGGATCGATCAAAAAAACCGCCCGCGGGCGGTTTTTTTAATCGGGCCGGATCACAGGACTTTCTGTTTCTCGGCAATCAGCTTCTCGACCACGCTCGGATCGGCCAGGGTGGAGGTATCACCCAGCGTTGCTGTATCGCCGGTGGCAATCTTGCGCAGGATACGGCGCATGATTTTGCCCGAGCGGGTTTTCGGCAACGCGTCGGTCCAGTGCAGGAAATCCGGGGTGGCAATCGGGCCGATTTCCTTACGAACCCAGTCTTTGACTTCTTTATGCAACTCGGCGGTCGGCACTTCGCCGTTGTTCAGGGTGATATAGGCATAAATCGCCTGGCCCTTGATGTCGTGCGGCACCCCGACAATCGCCGCTTCGGCAATTTTGTCGAAGGCGACCAGTGCCGATTCGATTTCGGCAGTTCCCATCCGGTGGCCGGAAATGTTCAGCACATCATCAACCCGGCCGGTGATCCAGTAATAGCCGTCTTCATCGCGGCGGGCACCGTCCCCGGTAAAGTACATGCCCTGGAAGGTCGAGAAGTAGGTTTGCTCGAAGCGCTCGTGATCGCCCCACAGAGTGCGCATCTGCCCCGGCCAGGAATCAATCATCACCAGGTTGCCTTCGGTGGCGCCTTCGAGAATATTGCCCATGTTATCGACCAGTGCCGGCTGAACGCCGAAGAACGGACGGGTGGCTGAGCCCGGTTTCAGGGCGGTTGCACCTGGCAGCGGGGTGATCAGGATCCCGCCGGTTTCAGTTTGCCACCAGGTATCGACAATCGGGCAGCGGCTGTCGCCGATAGTACGGTGGTACCACTCCCAGGCTTCAGGGTTAATCGGCTCACCGACCGAGCCCATGATCCGCAGCGAGCTCCGTTTGGTGCCTTCAATAGCGGCGTTGCCTTTGGCCATCAGGGCCCGGATTGCGGTCGGGGCGGTGTAGAGAATATTAACTTGGTGCTTGTCGACCACTTCGCTCATCCGGCTGGTGGACGGATAGTTCGGCACCCCTTCAAACAGCAGGGTGGTGGCCCCGTTCGCCAGCGGGCCGTAGACCAGGTAGCTGTGGCCGGTGATCCAGCCCACATCCGCGGTACACCAGTAGACATCGCCTTCCTGGTAATCGAACACGTACTTGAAGGTCATGGTGGCATACACCAGGTAGCCACCGGTGGTGTGCAGGACCCCTTTCGGTTTCCCGGTTGAGCCTGAGGTGTAGAGGATAAACAGCGGGTCTTCGGCGTTCATAGCTTCCGGCTCACAGTGCGAAGAAGCGACCGCCGTGGCGTCATGCCACCAGACATCGCGGGTGTCATCCCAGGCGATCTCGCCGCCGGTGCGCTTGAACACTACGACTTTCTCGACGCTGGTAACCTCGCTGTTGGCCAGGGCGGCATCGACATTTTGTTTTAGTGGCACGGCACGGCCTCCGCGGACCCCTTCATCGGCGGTGACGACGACCTTGGCATTGGAGTCGATGATGCGTCCGGCCAGGGCCTCAGGAGAGAAACCGCCGAAGACAATGGTATGGATCGCACCGATGCGGGTACAGGCCAGCATGGCGACGGCTGCTTCGGCCACCATCGGCATATACAGGCAGACCACATCGCCCTTGCGCACGCCCTGGCTTTTCAGGGCGTTGGCAAACTGACACACTTGCTCATGCAGCTCGTTGTAGGTCAGGGTGGCATCATCAGCCGGATCATCGCCTTCCCAGATAATGGCCGGTTGATCGCCGCGGGTGGCCAGGTGACGGTCGAGACAGTTGGCAGACACGTTCAGGGTGCCGTCCTCAAACCATTTAACACTGACGTGGCCGGTGTCAAATGAGGTGTTCTTGACCTGGGTATAAGGTTTGATCCAGTCAACAATCTGACCGTGCTCGCGCCAGAAACCTGTGGGGTTGATCACCGACTGCTGGTACATCTCGCGGTACTGCTCGTCGTTGATATGGGTTTTGGCTGCGATGTCCTCGGTTACTGGATACACATGAACCTCACTCATTCTCTTCTCCTTGTGTTCCGTCACTGTCCATACCGGACCGGATAATGCTGGGTAATGCTGTCTTGTGTGAATATAACTTCCGACAGAACGCTGCCGGTCACAATTAGACTTTAGGATGAGAGCGCGCCCGGAGGGGACGGCAATGGCCTGTTACATTGCCGTTGCAGTGAAAAGCTTGCACCAACTAAAGTCAGGGGTCAGGCTGAGCGCAGGGTCGGGATATCGCCGTGCTTGAGCCGGACATAGATCAGCGCCGCGGTGATGGCGTCCTGCAGTGCGTCATGCCGCTCCGGCACCGGCAGATCCAGGTGGCGGCTGATGGCCTCCAGGCTGAGGTCGTAATAGGCGTTGGGCAGCAGTCGTTCAAGGCGCTCGTGGTAGAGATGGCTCACTTCCACCACTTTGTTCGGGAGCGGAAAGTCAAACAGGCGGCGGTAGTAGCGATCGAGGATCGTTTTGTCGTAGCGGATATGGTAGCCCACCAAGGGCCGGTTGCCGATAAAATCCAGCAATTGGCACAGGGCCTCGCGCTCGTCCATCCCTTCCTGCAAATCCTGGTGACGGATCCGGTGCACGGCGACCGAGTCGGCATCCAGGCTGCCCGGCGCGCGCAGGGTCAGGTGGATCGACTGGCTGGTCATGATCCGGTTGGCCTTAATGCGGGTCGCGGCAATGGTGACCAGCTCGGCACTGTGCGGATCCAAACTGGTGGTCTCGCAGTCGAGCGACACCAGCTCATCCCCCTGGTAGCGCTGAAACAGCGCCTGGTGCGGGGTCTGGCGGAACTTATGTTGGTACCACCAACGGCTGAGCATATTCATTACTTCTCCTCAACAAACAGCAGGCGCGATGTCGGTTCCGGGCTAATCCCGGATTTGATAGTGGTAACCCAACCACTCTTTGAATTTCTTCACCACATGCAGGCTGTGGCGCAGCAGATCCCGCTCGGCCCGGCTCAGCACGCTGATGTCCAGGTGCTGTTGCATCCCCCGGCTCTGCGGATCTTGCTGTTGCCCCAATTGCTGGCGCAGACGCAGCTTGATAAACAGCTTGAGGGCCTCGCTCAGGTTGGAGGCGGTCTCCGGCTCCAGCACCCGGCAGCGGGTCAGCTGGTCAATCCGGGCAAAGGTGTTGTTGTCTGCGATGGCGTGCTCCAGCGCCAGGGCCCGGATGCCGTGGACGATAGGGAAAATGCCGCCGCGCTTGATATCCAGTCCTTCCTTGCCGGTTTTGAGTTTGCCGAACAGGGTCAGCGGGACGCTGAACTGGAGTGCCGGACGGGTAAAGGTGGCCAGCAGCAGTTCCTGATCGGCCAGCAACTGGTGGAGGTGGGTTTGCAGCGGGCTCAGCAGGGCCCGGTTGCCGGCTACCGCATGGCTGTCGGCCAGGATCGCCAGTGCCATCACCGCGTTCTCCGTTCCGGCCTGGACAAAGTCGCTGAGCGTATGTAACCACTCACTTTGAGGTTTGACCCATTGCGGGTTGTTGACCATGACCTTGCCGGGACATAACGGATAGCCTAGTTGGTGCAGGGTCTGGGTTAACCGCGCCATCACTTGCGCGCAGCCCGGCCAGTCGATTCCGTCCTGGAGGATCAGGGCATTGTCCTGGTCGGTTTTGAGGATCTGCTCGCCACGTCCTTCAGAGCCCATCACGATCAGACAGCAGCGGTCATGCATCTCGGGCGGGACCACCAGCTGGAAGGCTTTCTCGATAATTTGTTCATTGACCGTGGCAATCAGCTCCATCACGAACAGGGTGTGGATCCCGTTGTTGAACAGGGTTTCCACCAGCCGGTGCTGGCTGCCGGCTGCCAGCGCCAGTTCATCAATGGTTTTGGCGCGGGCAATGCGCAGGGTCAGGACATGAGAATGAGTGGAAAACAGGCTCAGCACCTGGGTCAGATCCAGCATTCCGGCCACGTTGTCGCCGTCCAGCACCTGGACTCGCTTCACTTTATGTCGTGTCATCGCCAGCATGGCATTGAACAGGAAATCCCCCTTGTTGACGCTGATCACTGGCGTTGTCGCCACCTGGCTGACCGGCGTCGAGGCCGGCAGGCTGTCCAGCAGAACCGCATGGAGCAAATTGGTCCGGGTGACAATACCGTACTGCGGCGTTGCATTGAGTTTGACCAGGGCCGCATCGACCCTTTTATCGCGCATTGCCTGGGTGACGGCCGTCAGATTGGTGTCGTGCGGCACAATCAGGCAGGGCTGGATATTGTCATCACTGATCTTGGTCAGGATAAACTCGGCCAGGTTCTGTTGTTGGTGTGCTTCGTCCAGTAGCTGCTGGCGCTGGGCCAGGTTGCCGTCAAAGTAAGCAGCAAACTGCGAGTTGGATTGGTACAGCGCGATAAAGTGCTCGCGCGGCAGCAGATAGCACAGGGTATCTTCCAGTGCCTGGTAGTGGTGGCGGCTGCGCGCATCCAGTTGGGCCCGGACATCAAACAGATCATCGGCAGTATAGTGGGCGAAAATCTCCTGCCCGTCAGCGGCACGCTCCTCTACACTGCCCTTGATAATAATGTAGAGCTGCTGGCAGGCTTCATCGGCTTCGATAATGGTTTCCCCGGCCCGGAAATAGGCGACATCCAGAGCATCGCGCAAACGCTGTTGCTGGCTGTCGCTGAGGCAGTCAAAGGGTGGTAACGAGGTATCGAATTTATCTGGCATAGCAGGCTTCCGCATAAAGGGCGCATGGCGCACAGAAAAGGGATTGGACATTGATGCTAGACAGTGTTGTGCAGAACAGCAGGAAGCTCCAGACGACTTTAGTCTAGGGACGATGCAGCCGGTGTGCCGGTTGCCCCTGATACCGTGATTTTCAGCGGCCATTGTAGCTGTCTGGCCGGTCCGGTAGACAGAAATATGGCCTGGCTCGAAAAAGGGGAAATAAATTGTCTGATAATTTCGTTGGGGTGGCTGGATGAATTCGGCATAATGGCTGCTGTTACTCTTCTTTCTGCATATAGGACTTGGCATGTTGCGAAGCAGCCCGTTCGGGTGGACCTCACAATACCTGATCGGTTTCTTTTTTAATTACGGTGTGTACTTGCCTTTCTGGGCATTGTGGCTGGCGCATCTTGGCGTCAGTGCGTCGAATATCGGCTTGTTACTCGGGCTGGGCTTCGCGGTCCGCTGCCTGGCGAATCTGGTGATCACCCCGCGCATTCACCGGGCCGAGCATCTGATCCCGGCGCTGCGCTGGCTGGCGTTGGCCACTTTGCTCAGCTGTATTGCGTATATCTACTGTGGTGGAAGTTTGTGGGCACTAACTATCGTTACGGTTGCCTATAATTTGGTGGTTGGCCCGATCATGCCGTTGTCGGATGCGGTCGCCAACCACTATGCCAGAGAGGGTTATTTAGACTATGGTCGAACCCGGCTGTGGGGCTCAATTGCCTTTATTGCCGGCTCGACGGTGGTCGGGATGCTGGCCGCTAAGTACGATCCGTCGGTGATCCCCTGGGTGGCCGTCGCCGGCATGGTTGCGGCGCTGTTGTTCTCTCTGCGTCGGCCGGCAATACCGCTAGTGTCAGAGGATGAGCAGGCGCAGGCGCGCCCGGCTTTGATGAAAATGATGACCGACCGTCAGGTGGTGCGCTTTCTGACGATTATCGCTCTGCTGCAGGGCAGCCATGCCGCTTATTACAGCTTCAGCACGATTTACTGGAAAGGCGCGGGTCACAGCGAGGATGTGATTGGTTACCTCTGGAGTTTCAGTGTGGTGGCGGAAGTGGCGATATTTGCCTTTAGTAAGTACTTGTTCGCCGGCTGGAGTGTGGCGGCGATGTTCCGCCTCGCGGCACTGGGTGTGATGGTGCGCTGGGGGATCACTGCGACCATGACGGAGCTGCCGGTGCTGGTCGCGGTCCAGGCGTTGCACGGGGTCACCTTTGCCGCCTGTCACCTGGCGACGATCCGCTACATTCAACATGCCCGGAGCAATCAGGTGGTGGCCTTGCAGGCGCTCTACAACGCCTTGCCGCTGGGGGCATTTATGGCGCTGATGACCGCACTCAGCGGGTGGCTGTATGGCCTGTGGGGCGCCAATGTGTTCTGGCTGATGGCGGCCATGGGGGCGCCGGTCCTGCTGATGAAAATCGACTCCCAGCCGGATCGTCGGGTGGCCGAAGCCCACTGCTGATCCCGCAACTTACGCGAACTGAACACCTTGCCTGTGCCGATGCGGATCGGCGCAGGTTCCCCGCTTTCCCAGCCGCCTGCCAACGTTTCTTCTCTGCTTGTCACGACTCCCCTCTGCTTGCCACCACTTTCCTTTGCCCGCAGAGCTTCACCCGCAGCAACTCGCCCGCCAAAGAAGTGTGATCATGCTGATTGAGTGCAACCGCACCGATCCGCTACCATGCGTTTACCTCTTATTTACAATCAGGAAGTATCATGGCACTGGGATGGATCGTTGTGCCGGTTTCGTTGGCCTATCTTGGGCTGCTGTTTCTGATCGCCTGGTACGGCGATAAAAAACCGCAGTGGATGGCTGGCTGGCGGCCGTGGATTTACAGTCTCTCGATCGCAGTTTACTGCACCTCTTGGACGTTTTACGGCACGGTCGGCCAGGCCAGCCAGAATATCTGGTCCTTCTTACCCATCTATCTGGCACCGATCCTGGTGTTTACCGTTGGCTGGCGGATCCTGGCCCGGCTGGTGCTGATCGCCAAGCGCGAGCATATCACATCGATCGCCGACTTTATTGCCGCCCGTTACGGCAAGTCGCAGGGGCTGGCCGTGGTGGTTACCCTGATTGCAGTGATTGGTATTCTGCCGTATATCGCCCTGCAGCTGCGTGGGATTACCATGGGGCTGGCACAGATTGCGCCGTCGCTCGGCCAGCAAAGCGGGGTTGATGAGAGCGATATAGCCTGGATGGTCACTGCCGCGCTGGCGGTGTTCACCGTGCTGTTCGGCACCCGCCATATCGACAGCACCGAACACCACCGCGGGATGATGATGGCGGTGGCGTTTGAGTCGATCGTCAAGCTGGTGGCATTTTTGATTGTCGGGGTGTTTGCACTCGGTCTGCTGGCGGATCTGCCGGTTGCGGCGCTGGCCGGGGCGCTCGACACGCCAGCTGTAACCCCGGATTTCGGCAGCCTGCTGATCCATATGCTGCTGACCATGGCAGCGATTGTCTGTCTGCCGCGCCAGTTTCACACCATTGTGGTGGAAAACAGCCGGGCCCAGGATTTGCACCGGGCCCGCTGGATTTTTCCGCTCTACCTACTGCTGATGGGGATGTTCGTGATCCCGCTGGCGCTGGCCGGCCAGGCTTTGCTACCGGGCGTGGTGGCCGACACTTACGTGATCAACCTGCCGCTGTCGCAGGGCGCCGATCAGATTGCCCTGCTGGCATTTCTTGGCGGCACTTCGGCGGCGACCGGGATGGTAATTGTCTCGACGATAGCCCTGACTATCATGGTGTCTAACGATTTGGTGTTGCCGCTGCTGCTGCGGCGGTTACGGATCTCCGGGCGCAATTTCGCCGAGTTTTCCGGCTTGCTGCTCAATGTGCGCCGGACCCTGATCCTGTTGCTGCTAACAGCCGCCTGGGGTTTCCACCAGGTGCTGGGTGAGATCGAATCACTGTCGGCGATCGGCTTTCTTTCGTTTGCCGCTATTGCCCAGTTTGCCCCGGCATTGCTCGGCGGAATTTACTGGCGCGAGGGCAACCGCAAAGGGGTGTACGCCGGGATGTTCGGTGGATTGACGCTCTGGGTGATCACCATGATGAACCAGACCCAGATGCTGGCCGGCAGCGCGGAGACCAACCTACTGCTGTGGTTGCTGACGCCGCCGCAATGGCCGGTGCTGAAACAGCTGGCACCGGTGGACTGGGGTATGCTGCTCAGCTTGTTGGTGAACCTGGCGCTGTATATCGGGGTCTCACTGCTGACCCGTACCTCGCTGACCGAGCGGCTGCAGGCGGCGACCTTTGTTGGCGCGCCGCTGCCGGACTCGGAAAATGCCAGCCTGTACCAGACCCGGGTGACGGTTGCTGAGCTGGAAATGCTGGCGGCACGCTTCGTCGGCCGCAAGCGGGTGCGTTATGCCTTCTCACAGTTTACCGAGCAGCATCACGCCGACCTGCTGCCGCAACAACAGGCCCCGGCCACGTTGATCCGCCATACCGAGCGCGTGCTGGCGGGAGTCTTCGGCGCCTCCTCGGCGCGGCTGGTACTGACCTCGGCCCTGCAGGGGCGCAACATGCAGCTGGAAGAGGTGGCGACGATTGTCGACGAAGCGTCGGAGCTGTTCGATTTCAGCCGCGGGTTGCTTCAGGGGGCGATTGAACATATTAGTCAGGGCATTGCCGTGGTCGACAAACAGCTGCGGCTGGTGGCCTGGAACCAGCGTTACCTGGAGCTGTTTTCGTTTCCGCCGGGGTTGATCCAGGTCGGACGGCCGATTGCCGACGTGATCCGCCATAATGCCCAGCAGGGGCTGTGCGGCCCGGGCGATCCGGAGCGGCATGTCGCCAAGCGGGTCGAGCACCTGAAACGGGGCACGGCCCATACCTCGTCACGGATCCGTCCCGACGGTCAGGTGATTGAGGTGCAGGGTAACCCGATGCCCGGCGGCGGCTTTGTGATGAGTTTTTCTGATATTACCGATTTCCGCCTGGCGGAAGAGGCGTTGAAAGAAGCCAATGAAAATCTCGAAGCCCGGGTGAAACAGCGCACCCATGAGCTGGAGTTGCTCAACCGGCAGTTAGTGTCGGCCACGCAACAAGCCGAGCATCAGGCCCGCTCGAAAAGCCGCTTTCTGGCCGCGGTGAGTCATGATCTGATGCAGCCGCTCAATGCCGCGCGGCTGTTTTCTTCCTCCCTGACCGAAGTGGCTAAGGATCCGGATGCCGTCGCTGAAGTGGTGAAACTGGCGCAACATATTGAAAGCGCACTGGGTGCGGCGGAAGATCTGATTGGCGACTTGCTGGATGTGTCACGGCTGGAGGCGGGCAAATTGCAGGTCAATGTCCGTGCCTTCCCTGCCAGTGAAGTGCTCGACATCCTCAGCGCCGAGTTCAGTGCCCTGGCCCGCAAGCAGGGGATCACTTTTGAGGTGGTGAACAGCCGGGCGGTGATTGTCTCCGATCCTAAACTGCTGCGCCGGGCGCTGCAGAACTTCCTGACCAACGCCTTTCGCTATAACCCGGGCGGTAAGGTGGTGCTTGGCATTCGCCGCAATCAGGGCCAGTTGCAGCTCCAGGTGTGGGATAACGGCCCGGGAATCCCGGAAGAGAAACAGGCCCATATCTTCGAGGAATTCACCCGGATTGAGCGTAACGGGGTCGATCATGGCCTGGGCTTGGGGCTGGCCATTGCCCGAGGGATCTGTCGGGTGCTGGGCCATCCGCTAGCCATGCGCTCCTGGCCGGGTCAGGGTACCGTGTTTGAGTTGGGGGTTGCGCGCGGCGTGGTGGTTGAACCAGCCGCATCGGCGTCAATGGCAGCGGCAGTAACACCAGCGCCGCTGGCAGACTTGAAAGTACTGTGTGTTGATAATGAACCGGATATTCTGCTGGGCATGGAAAGCCTGCTGTCGCGCTGGGGCTGTGATGTCAAAACTGCGATTGATATTGTCGGCAGCCTTAAAGTTCTGGAGGCGGGCTGGGTACCTGATGTAATTCTCTCTGACTATCGGCTTGATGAAGGCCGTACCGGGCTAGAGGTTTTACAGCAATGCCGTCTGCGGCTGGGTGACCGATTCGCCGGGGTGATCATCAGTGCTGATAGGACTGAACAGATGATGGAAGGTATCGAAGCAAATGGCTTTAGTTTCATCGCTAAGCCGGTTAAACCGCTGAAGTTACGCTCCGTGCTGAATCGGATCACAGATATGGCCTGATAACTTTTGCTTGATTATACAGAGAGGCTGCTATCGAGTGGCCTCTGTGTTCTTGCTATCGTTGAGATGGCGGACTTATTGTGATGTGCCTGGTTGCCCTGTACTTTGAAGAAATATTATATGAAAGTAAAGACTGTTATATCTCTTCACTACATCTATTACTTGGCGGTGCGTGCATTAAGGCGAATATAGGTTTATTTTAAGGGAAAAGTTTTGGAGTAATCGAATAGGAAGTAATAATTAACTAAGGTTAGACTGATGGAATTTGGGGATCTGAATACATTCTGAAGAGCCATGATAGTTATGGCCCTTCTTATTATCTTTTAGGTTCGTATAGCCTCTAGTGCCATTTGGGCCGATCTATAGAGCTTAGTTAAAACCATTGAGAAAACAGAACGGATGAATTTTGCTGAAAGATCTTCAATTTTCTGTATTGGCTTTCCTATAAATGAAAGCATGTGGCCTAGAAGGCCCTTAACTTGAATTTCTCTCATTCTTGAAGCTTTGGAAACTCTTTCCATATGTTTAGCAAGATAATCGTAAAATGTCATTCCGACAGAAATAGTAGCTTGTAGACTAACAGCAACCAGTAAACCAGTATCTTTAAGAAGTGTTATTAATGCCGCACTGATTTTATCTGCCCAGTATTCAGTGAATGTTGCTTGGTTACGATGCTCAAATTTTAATCTAACTGGTTTGCCTAAGAAATGATTTGCTTTTAATTTTAAATCTCCCCAGCTATCGGATTTCGCCGTGTTGAGGTAGCCAGGGCTCGCTGTTGAAGCCATTTTATGTGCAGAGATCTTAAAACCAGTATCATTGTCTAAGCGATATTCTTGCCCTTGGTGAGGCGCATGAACAAATGGCCAGAGAGGAACCATAGGGACAGGGTCGGCACCGTGGGTGCACCTGTAAATTTTATCTGCACCACTTCCTGATTTTCTCGCATATGGTTCAAGGCCAACCCTTGGTGAGCCAAATGTGTATAGGTTAACTCTTAGAGAAAACTCGCTTTTTAACCAGTCGGCACATAATGAGGCTAAAGCACCCCCTAAACTATGCCCGACACAGTGTACTTTATTTGGAAGCCGTTTTAGTTTTAGGAGGTAGCTTCGAATTTGAGGCCTTATACTATGAAATGAATTAATGAACCCAGCATGGGCTAAGGAGCCGTTAGGGGCTCCCTTATATCCGAGATTTGCATTCGTGACCCAATCATTTGCATTTTGAGTCCCTCGTATAGAGATGACCAGATCACCTTGATACTTTCCTTTTCCTATACCTAAGACGGCAAATGCTTCAGAGTTTCTCTGAGCACCAGGGATCACTTTTCGTAGAATTGGCATATTTTCAATAATAGAGATGCCACCAGTTTTCCCTTCAAAAGAAGAGTTATCGTTAAAAGAAAAAAATTTCTCAAAGTGACCTTTGAAGGCTAATCGACCGGCACCTTGATAGAGCCCATATGGTATATTAGCTATTTCAGAAGCAAGCCGTGGTGTTAGTGAAGGCATAATTTTTCTCACTTATTCCTTTGTCTTATATCCACTTAGTTCACATTTGCTTAAAACCATCAGGTCAACCCCATCAGGTACGCTGTTTTCAAAGTAGAATTTATACTCCGGTGAATTTAAATTGCATTTTAATAATTTAAAGTTTTCAACGATAAAATCCAAAGGTTTTTCATAGTCAAATTGGGATTGCCATATATAGTTCTTTTTGTTGTTATTTATTGTATATATTCCTATGTATGAGTAAGTTTGGTTTAACGGGTTGGTTTTTATCCATGTTGAATGAACAACCTCATCAAAATCAAAGTTACCCCTTTCATCTGTTCTTGTTGCGTATTCATATCGGATTTTTAAAAAGCTGGCCTCAAGGTATATATTGTAATTTGACTGAGGTGAGGCATCTTTATAAATATTGCCACTTATCCTCGGGCTTAATATATAGTCATTTCTCTTAAAGAAATCAAACATATTACTATAGCTGCTCATTGAGATTGTTAATGAAAAAGATACCAAAGTAAGCTTAACGAGATTCATCTTAATCACATCTATTGCACAATGTTGTGAATGTACATGAGTAGTGATTTTGATTTAACTGGCTGTTTTTAATATTTGAAGCAATACAACAAAAAAATGAAATTAACATTACTGTCATTATCACTGGTCACATGATTTTCTAGATTGCTGTGCTGGCAGAGTCCTTTCTGACTCAGGTGATCCATTTGCTATACCTGAAGTTTCATTAAATCGCTTTAGTAATGAATATAATATTGGTTTAAATATCTATTTTACCAGATTCTATGAAACCTGTTAGGTTACAAATACTATGTATTTCATCTCCATCAGGATTACCTGTTTCACTCTTAAAGATAAAGTATTTTATATCTGAGTTTATATCACACTCTAATTTTTGAAGATTTTCTTTGACAAACTTTGGTGTTTTATATCCAAATAAAAAAGAACGCCAGATTTTATATTGCCTTTCTTCCCCGGCAGTTATGGCGATACTGACCATTTCTTGATCGAACATGCCTGGTTTAAATAGTTTTTCTTTATTAATTTTTGGAAAGTGAAAGGTTCCATCAACAGCGGTGATAGTATTCAACTCCTCCACATCACCCAGTGCGCCAATAAGCAAGGTAACTCTATGGTGACTATATGGGTTTCCGTTGTTGAGTAATTTGCCACTTATTTCAGGGCTTAGTTCGTAGGTTTCTTTTTTAAACAATTCGCTGCCCCCAATATTAATTGCCATAACTGCCACTATTAATGCTGTTACTATAGTTCTCATGTTTTATTATTTGTGTTTTGTGTACGGTTGTTTGACTACGTTTACTAGTTCGAAGGGCTCCCAATTATATATTCGATGGTGTGAGCGTATCAATGTCTCGAATATGAGGGATTATATGTTCATAACTTAAATCTACAATATTGAAATTCGCATTTTAATTATTGGGTTTTGACTTTTTAATTAATGCCGAAATAATCTGAAAATCATATGTTTATCAGTGTTACAAATAAAAACCGACGCAGGTGCGTCGGTTTTTGAAGTGGGTTTGGCGGTACTGGGATCTATTAGTGATCGTGCGCCGCACCGGCTCCTTTCGGGTAGCGAATCGACTCCACCATATCCTGCACTTCGGTTGGGACTTCGGCGGTGAACTTGTTCACCACAATCGAGACCACAAAGTTTAGACACATCCCCAGGGTACCAATCCCTTCCGGGCTGATGCCAAACAGCCAGTTGTCCGGGGTGCTGGCAGCCGGGTTGATGAACTTGAAGTACACAATGTATGAGGCAGTGAACAGGATCCCGGTCAACATGCCGGCAATCGCACCTTCTTTGTTCATCTTCTTATAGAAGATCCCCAGGATAATCGCCGGGAAGAAGGACGCAGCCGCCAGACCGAAGGCAAATGCCACTACCTGAGCCACAAAGCCCGGCGGGTTAATGCCGAGGTAACCGGCGCCGATCACCGCGGCCGCAGCACCAATCCGGGCGGCGCGCAGCTCTTGCTTATCCGTCATGTTTGGTTTGAAGCCTTTCTTAAGCAAGTCATGGGAGACCGCCGTCGAGATCACCAGCAGCAGACCGGCCGCAGTGGACAGTGCCGCAGCCAGACCCCCGGCAGCCAGCAGGGCAACAACCCAGTTCGGCAGTTTCGCCAGCTCAGGGCTCGCCAGTACAATGATATCGCGGTTGATGTTCATTTCGTTGCGCTCGTCACCGGAGTAGAACATCCGGCCGTCGCCGTTTTTATCTTCCCACTTCACCAGGCCGGTGGCTTCCCAGTTGGACACCCAGCTCGGGGCTTCTTCGGCCAGTACACCCTGGTTTTGCGGACCGTTGATGGTCTCGATCATGTTGACGCGGGCAAAGGCGGCAACGGCAGGGGCGGTGGTATAGAGCAGCGAGATAAACAGCAGCGCCCAGCCCGCTGAGATCCGTGCATCACGGACGCGCGGCACGGTGAAGAAGCGGATAATCACGTGTGGCAGACCGGCGGTCCCGACCATCAGCGCTGCGGTAATGAAGAACACATCAACCATGCTCTTCGAGCCGTCGGTATAGGCGGTAAAGCCGAGCTCGGTGGTCAGGCCGTCCAGCTTGTCCATCAGGTAGGTTTCAGTGCCGGAAATGGTTGAGCCCATGCCGATTTGCGGCAGCGGGTTCCCGGTCATCATGATGGAAGTGAAAATTGCCGGCACCAGGAAGGCGAAAATCAGCACGCAGAACTGCGCGACCTGGGTGTAGGTGATGCCCTTCATGCCGCCGAGTACGGCGTAGAAGAAGACGATAGCCATCCCGATGATGATCCCCAGGTTGATGTCTACTTCCAGGAAGCGGGCGAATACGACGCCGACGCCACGCATCTGACCTGCCACATAGGTAAAGGAAACGAAGATGGCACAGAAGACAGCAACCATACGGGCAGTTTTCGAGTAGTAACGCTCGCCGATGAAGTCCGGGACCGTGAACTGGCCGAATTTACGCAGGTAAGGCGCCAGGCACAGTGCCAGCAGGACATAGCCGCCGGTCCAGCCCATCAGATAAACCCCGCCGTCGTAGCCGACGAATGAGATGATCCCGGCCATAGAGATGAAAGATGCCGCTGACATCCAGTCGGCTGCGGTCGCCATGCCGTTGGCGACCGGGTGGACACCGCCGCCGGCGACGTAGAATTCACTGGTTGAGCCGGCACGGGCCCAGATGGCGATCCCGATATACAGGGCAAAGGTGATGCCCACTAAGATAAACGTCCAGGTTTGGATTTCCATGAGTCACCTCTTAATCTTCTTGAACGTTAAACTTACGGTCGATCGCATTCATACGGACGACATAAATAAAAATCAGGGCTACGAAGGTGTAGATCGAGCCCTGCTGGGAAAACCAGAACCCCAGCTTGAAGCCACCGAACTGGATGGCATTGAGGGCATCGACAAACAGAACCCCAGCGCCATAAGACACCAGGAACCAGATCGCCAGCAGGGTGCCCATGGTGCTGAGATTTTCTTTCCAATAGGCTTGCGCCTGCTCCTTGGATTCAAACGCCATTGTCATCTCCTTTCACGTCATTGAAATCGCGTTAATGAAATGTTACATGCAGACAATAGCAACGATCGCGCAGGGAGGCTGTGCAACTTTAGTCGAGCCGGAAACGGCAAAACCGCGGCAAAAGCGGCGGTTTTGTGAACAGGGTTGAGAATTGCGGGGGGGAAGAGTCAGGCGGCTTAGCCGAAAGTATAATGAGCGGATCCAAAAAGATCCGCGCTTACGGTGTGAGATCCATTTGTTGTAACAGGATCACTGCCTGGGTGCGGTTCTTGACCCCGAGTTTGCGGAAAATCGCAGTCATATGAGCCTTAATCGTCGCCTCTGATACATTGAGCTCGTAGGCAATCTGCTTGTTGAGCAGGCCGTCTGAGAGCATACACAGCACCTTGTACTGCTGCGGGGTCAGGGTGGCGATCCGCTCGGCCAGCTCATTGGCTTCTTCGTCTTCCTCTCCCAATCCTTCAGGAAAGAAGGGCTCGCCGTCCAGCACCTGGTTCAGGGCAGCGATCAGCGCCCGCATGTCGCTGGACTTGGGGATAAAGCCGAAGGCCCCGTGGCTGCGGACCTGGCGGATCACGCTGGTTTCCTCGCTGGCGGAGATCACTACCACCGGCAAGTCCGGATACTGGCTGCGCAGCTGGATCAGCCCGGACATGCCGTTGGCTCCGGGCATCTTTAAATCCAGCAGCAGGAGATCCACGTCCGGCTCTTTGTCGAGCAGGGCAAGGAGGGTATCGAGGGAGTCTGCTTCCAGCAGGTTGGCGCCGCTGATCGCCATGTGCACTGATTGAAACAGGGCATTGCGAAACAGCGGGTGATCATCGGCAATCACAATCGTGTACTGAGCGTCCATGGCAATTGTTTCTCATTGTTTTTCATCAAGCTATCACTGCTTATAGCGTAGATCAATTTGTTAACACACAAGATCTGAACTGGATCAGTTCTGGGCGAAACAAGATGTAAATCGTCGGGATGAAGAAGAATAAACCTGAGCTTGAAGTGGCGCATTGTAACAGCGCACCCTGAGGTGCGCTGTGGCGTTATTTTGCGCTCACCAGCTGGTGGGTTTGCAGGTGGTTCAGGAACGGGTCGGCTTCCATAAATCCGGTCAGCCGGGCTTGGCTGAGCTTGTTGCCCCGGGCATCCCAGAAATCCAGGGTCGGCAGCCCCAGTACATTCATCTGCTGTAACAGGTCAAAATCGGCCGGGGTGTTGTCGGTGACGTCGGCCTGCAGCAGGACAAACTGGCTGAGTTGCGGTGCCACGGCCGGGTCGTGGAAGGTGTATTTTTCAAACTCCTTGCAGGCCACACACCAGTCGGCGTAGAAATCCAGCATCACCGGCTTGCCTTCGGCCTTGGCTGCGGCCAGGGCCTGGTTGAGCTCGGCCACGCTGGCGACCTGTTTGAATGCCACCGTAGGTACAGCGGGTTGGCTCACCGGTTGGCCGAGCAGGGCACTCAGCAGTGGCTGGGCGGCACCGAGCAGGCCGACAATGGCAAGTACCGCGAGGGCGCTGCTGCGCCAGGACACGGCGAGCGTGCTTTTGACATGATAGAGCCAGCCGAAGGCCGCCAGGCCCAGCAGCGACCACAGGTAGGGCACCAGGGCATGGGGCAGAATGCGCTCCAGCAGGAAAATCGGCACCGCGAGCAGGATAAAGCCGAAGAATACTTTGACGTGGTTCATCCATTGTCCGGCCTGCGGCAGCAGTTTATTGCCGAACATCGCCGCCAGGATCAGCGGGATCCCCATCCCGATGGCCAGCGCATACAGCGCAATCGCACCGGTGAGTAAGTCCCCGCTCTGGGCGACGTAAATCAGCGCGCCGGAGAGCGGCGCGGTGGTGCAGGGCGAGCAGACCAAGCCGGAAATCGCGCCCATCACGAAGACGCCGCCGCTGTGGCCGCCTTGCTGCTTGTTACTTTGCTGGCTCAGCCAGGTCTGGATGCTGCTTGGCAATTGCAGGGTATAGGCACCGAACATCGACAGCGCCAGGACGACAAACAGCACACTCAGGCCAATCAGTACATAAGGATGTTGCAGCGCGGCCTGGAACTGCATCCCGGCGGACGCAACCACCAGGCCCAGCAGGGTGTAGGTCAGCGCCATGCCCTGCACGTAAGTGAAGGCCAGCCTGAAGGTGCGGCCCGGACTGAGCTGGCCGTTGCCCAGTACAATCCCGGTCAGGATCGGGTACATCGGCAGCACGCAGGGGGTGAAGGCCAGACCGATCCCCAAAGCGAGGAAAACCAGCGGGGTCCACCACTGCTCGGCCAGATCGCTGGCCAGCTGATCCTGCTCGGATGCCGGCGCGACGGTTGCCGCAGACGTTGGGATGTTAGTGCTTACTTGCGATTTGGTGCCTGTGCTGTCAGTCTGAGGGGTGACAGATGGTGGCGTCGCCGCAGGACTGTCCTGGCGGGCGGCGATCGTCGAAAGCGGCACCTGACGCACTTCCGGTGGATAACAGAAACCGGCTTCGGCACAGCCCTGGTAGCGCACGGTCAGGGTTGCGTTGTCGCCGGCTTCGAGCAGCGGAACAGTGACGGTCAGTGGCTCGGTGTAAATGTTCACTTCGCCGAAGAATTCGTCGTGATATGGCTTGCCGGCCGGAATGCTCACGTCGCCGAGCCGGGCCGAATCTGAGGTCACCGACAACTGGTGCTGGTAGAGGTAATAGCCGGGTTTGACCTGCCAGTCGAGGTAGACGACCTCGCCCTGCTGGCTGAAGTTAAACGGAAAGGCTTGGTCAACGGTAACGAACTGGTTCGCCGGATTGCCCGACAGGCCCGGTAAGTTAAATTCTGCCCGCAGCGGTAAGCTGGCAAGGCCCAAAAGCAGCAGGCTGGTGATAGCAACGACAGCCTGAAAGCGGGAAAATCTAAAAAGTTTATGTCTGTTCATCATGATATCTGGCTCAGCGTCCGGGGCTCCCTGGAAAATGAAAGCATGTCGATTCAGCAGAACGATGGGATCGGCACGGTAATGACAGCAACCAATCCGCGTTGCTGAACACTATACTCTCTCAGACCGAGTTGTTCAGCGTTTGGTTTCATCAGCAAATCAATTTCCCGGAAGTTTTGTCTGGATTTCTGAGGGGCCGTTAACATTTGCTACACTTTGCCCTTTGACTCGCAACCGTATCACTCCCACTATAAAAGGGAGAGAAGGCACAGGGAGAAAGCCATATTGATGAGATGTGCAGATCTGATGCCACAGACACCAACCACAAAGGGGTGACTCGTGTTTCCTGTTTTATTGTTTCTATTTATTGTTGTTCCGATTATTGAAATTGCCTTGTTTGTTCAGGTCGGCGGATTTCTTGGCTTATGGCCAACCATCGCCTTGGTCCTGATCACCGCGATTGTCGGGGCGTCGCTGGTTCGCAGCCAGGGCATTGCCACCCTGATGTCGGTGCAACAGCGTTTGCAGCAGGGCGAGCTGCCGGCCCAGCAGATTGTTGAAGGTGTGATGCTGGCGGTCTCCGGGGTGTTATTGCTGACCCCGGGTTTTATGACTGATGCGCTGGGGATGCTGGTGCTGCTGCCGGCGCCGCGAGCGATGTTGGCCAAACAGCTGATGAGCAAAGTGAAAGTACAAAGCATGGGCTCCGGATTCGGGGCCGGGTTCGGTGGCGGTCAGGGGTTCCAGGATCAGGGGCCGTTTGAACGCCAGGATGATCCGTTCAACTCCCGCTCTTCCGGTGGTGATGTCTTTGACGGTGAGTTTGAACGCAAGGACAAAGGCAAGGAGAAAGATCATACACAGTCGGATGATAACCACCGGCTGCACTGAGCATAATTGTTCGCCAGCTGAGCGATAGCAGAAAGGCAGCCTCCGGGTTGCCTTTTTGTTTGTAAGTCGGTTGGTCTACTGATCGGGTTCAGTGATGGGAGCGGCCATACGCCGGCGCAGCCGCAGGGCGTAAAGATAGGCGCCGAGCCCGCTGAGCAGGTTGGCGATGGCGATGCCGATAAACAGGCCTTCTGTACCACTGAGCAGGCTGCCGACCCAGGCCGCCGGCAACAGGAACGCAAACAGGCGCAGCAGGTTCCAGATCAGGGCGTGGAGCGAGAGATGCAGCGCATTGAGCGCACTGATCAGCAACATACACACCGCCTGCATGCCGTAACTGATCGGCACCACAATCAGGTAGTGCCAGAGTTGTTGCTGCACCTCAGTATCCTGGCTGAACAGGGACGACAGCGGCCAGCTCAGCGGCACCATCATGATAAACACCAGCAACTGGAACAGGATGGCAAAGCGCATCGCGGTAAACAGGGCCTGGAATGCCCGGCCGGGTTTGGCTGCGCCAAGGTTCTGGGCCATAAACGGCATCAGGGCCGAGCCGAGGGACATCATCACGATCACCAGAATCGATTCAATCCGCATCGCCGCGCCGTAGGCGGCGACCGAGGCGGTGCCCTGCGCTGCCAGCAGCGACATCAGCAGCGCCCCCGACAGTGGATTGAGTGCATTGGACAAAGCGGCCGGCGTACCAACCTGCATGATCTGGTGCCAGTCCCGCCACATGAACCGCAGTTGCGGCCAGGCTAGCAACTGCTCACGGCGGATCAGAATATAGAGCGAGCGACTGAGGGCAAAGGCCCAGCTGATCCCGCTGGAAATCGCCGCCCCCTGCACGCCCAGTTCGGGAAACGGGCCGTAGCCGAAAATCAGTAACGGGTCGAGCACCCCGTTAATCACTCCTGCCAGCATCATAATTTTGGCTGGTGCCTGGGCGTCCCCGGTGGCCCGGATCGCGCTGTTGCCGGCCATCGGGATCACCAGCAGTGGGATCGCCAGATACCACACCTGCATATATTCTTTGATGATCGGCAGCAGCTCCGGGCTGGCGCCGATCAGGGTAAACAGCGGCTCAATGCTGAGCAGGCCGGTGCCGGCAGCGATCAGCATCAGGAGCATCGCCAGTAACAGGCCGTGGGTGGCAAAGCGGGCAGCGGTTTGGGTATCGCCGCTGCCCAGCAGGCGACCGATTCGGGTTGAAAGCCCGACACTGACGCCCATGGTGATGCAGTTGAGGGCGAAGGTGACCGGAAAGGTGAAGCTGACGGCGGCCAGGGCTTGGGTACCGAGCAGCGAAATAAAGAAGGTATCGACCAGATTAAACATGAGAATTGCGACCATGCCGAACACCATCGGAATGGTTAAGCGCCGCAGCACTTCGGGAATGGGCGCGGTGAGCAGCCCGTGCTTATCTGCCTGTTTTTCTGTGGCCATAGTGTTCTCGGTCATGGAGTGCTCGCTTACCCTAATGCAAAGAGTGTGAGCGGGCAAAAATTCTGCGAGAAATTTTTGAAAAAAATCTCGTTGGGGGCTTGGGATCCAAAAAAACGTCCCAACATGTTTAGGTATCAGAAAGAGTCAGCGTCATGAGACGCTGTTCCTATATAACGTATGGATATTACCAAAAATCAGGAGAGACGACCGATGAACATTCGTCCTTTACATGACCGAGTTATCGTTGAACGCCAGGAAGTTGAATCTAAGTCAGCGGGCGGCATCGTTCTAACTGGTTCAGCAGCTGAAAAATCTACCCGCGGCACCGTGCTGGCAGTAGGCAAAGGCCGCATTCTGGAAAACGGCACAGTACAGCCGCTGGACGTTCAAGTTGGTGATACTGTGATCTTTGCTGAAGGCTACGGCACGAAGTCTGAGAAGATCGACGGTAAAGAAGTCCTGATCATGTCTGAAAATGACATCATGGCAATCGTTGAATAATCCGTTCACCTCAAACAAAGAATGAAGAAAGGAAGATAAAGATGGCTGCTAAAGACGTAAAATTTGGTAACGACGCTCGCGTAAAAATGCTGGAAGGTGTCAACGTTCTGGCTGATGCTGTAAAAGTCACGCTGGGCCCGAAAGGCCGTAACGTGGTGCTGGACAAGTCGTTCGGCGCGCCAACCATCACCAAAGATGGTGTTTCTGTTGCCCGTGAAATCGAGCTGGAAGACAAGTTCCAGAACATGGGTGCACAAATGGTGAAAGAAGTTGCTTCTCAAGCCAACGATGCGGCCGGTGACGGTACCACCACAGCGACGGTTCTGGCGCAGTCGATTGTCAACGAAGGTCTGAAAGCGGTTGCTGCCGGCATGAACCCAATGGATCTGAAGCGCGGTATCGACAAAGCGGTTGCTGCTGCGGTTGAAGAGCTGAAAGCACTGTCTGTTCCTTGTGAAGACACCAAAGCCATTGCTCAGGTAGGTACCATCTCTGCGAATGCTGACGAGACTGTGGGCAACATCATCGCAGAAGCGATGGAAAAAGTGGGCCGCGATGGCGTGATCACCGTTGAGGAAGGCCAGGCGCTGCACGATGAGCTGGACGTGGTTGAAGGCATGCAGTTCGACCGTGGCTACCTGTCGCCATACTTCATCAACAACCAGGAAGCGGGCTCAGTTGATCTGGAAAACCCATTCATCCTGCTGGTTGACAAGAAAATATCAAACATCCGTGAACTGCTGCCAACACTGGAAGCGGTTGCGAAAGCCTCCCGTCCGCTGCTGATCATCGCAGAAGACGTGGAAGGTGAAGCGCTGGCAACGCTGGTTGTGAACAATATGCGCGGTATCGTGAAAGTGGCGGCTGTGAAGGCACCTGGTTTCGGTGACCGTCGTAAAGCGATGTTGCAGGATATCGCGGTGCTGACAGCCGGTACGGTGATTTCTGAAGAGATCGGTCTGGAGCTGGAAAAAGTTCAGCTGGAAGATCTGGGTCAGGCGAAGCGTGTCACAATCACCAAAGAAAACACCACCATCATTGATGGTATGGGTGAAGAAGCGATGATTGAAGGTCGCGTAGCGCAAATCCGCCAGCAAATCGAAGAAGCAACTTCAGACTACGATAAAGAAAAACTGCAGGAGCGCGTTGCGAAACTGGCAGGGGGTGTTGCGGTCATCAAAGTGGGCGCGGCAACTGAAGTTGAAATGAAAGAGAAGAAAGACCGTGTAGAAGATGCCCTGCACGCGACCCGTGCTGCGGTTGAAGAAGGCGTGGTTGCCGGAGGTGGTGTTGCCCTGATCCGCGCAGCCTCAAAAGTCGCTGGCCTTGAAGGTGCGAACGAAGAGCAAAACGTGGGTATTCGTGTTGCACTGCGTGCCATGGAGGCGCCGATTCGTCAAATCACCAAGAATGCCGGTGATGAAGAGTCTGTGGTTGCGAACAACGTGCGTGCTGGCGAAGGTAACTACGGTTACAATGCTGCGACCGGTGAGTACGGCGACATGATTGAAATGGGCATCCTGGACCCAACGAAAGTCACGCGTTCTGCACTGCAGTTTGCTGCTTCTGTTGCCGGCCTGATGATCACCACAGAAGCTATGGTGACGGACCTGCCACAAGACTCATCTGCACCAGCAATGCCTGATATGGGCGGCATGGGCGGTATGGGTGGCATGGGCGGCATGATGTAATCTGCTGATAGTCCATACTATCTCTTTGAAAAACGGAGGCTCAGGCCTCCGTTTTTTTATGCCTGCGGTTTTGCGCTGGCCCGAAAGCGTCAAAATCTTCTCTGTTTTGGTCTGCGAAGCTATATTTGAGACCTATGAAGGTTGCCCAGGCAAAAAGCCGGAAAAGCTGCACAAAAAATAATTTGTTTTAAAACAATTGGTTACGTGTAACCTTGAGTGGTGGGGTTACAGGTGTTACAAATGATCGTCTTTTTGCTGTTTATATGGCTTTAAGCTGTACGGTTGGGGAAAGGATCTAGTTATCCGCACGGGGCTGAGATTTGAATCTGTGCCTGTGCGCATACGATGTGGCTGTCCGGGTTTAGCGGAGAAAAAGCTTAAAAAGCTGTACGAAAATAAATTTCAACATAAACAATGAGTTAAGTGTTTGTTTTGAGGGGGAGTAACGAGGGGTGACAACTGATCACCTTTTTGTTGTATTGATTCTGATTTGCTGTACATACCCTGTGATTGACGTGATATCGGGAGCTCCCGGTATATGAATGGTTGATCCGGAGAAAACCTCAAAAAGCTGTACGTTATATTAATCTATTATAAATCAGTGCTTTGACTTAACCTTTGAGGTGGGGTTTACTGTGGTTTAAGAATGTACATCTTTTTGCTGTTTGTTGGGTATAAAGATGTACATCTGGGTTTAGCGAGCTGAGTCGTTCTCTGCGGTAGTGTCTGCGGTTCCAGTGGCTTGGGGATGGGCGATTTTTTTACGGCGATGGCGATCGGCCCAGTGGGCATGGACGCCTTTGCGTAGAAAGCGCAGGCTGTTCTCCAGTTTGTCGATACCGAGCAGCAGGCCAATCACCAGTCCGGTCATGATCACGGCGGTTTGTCCGTAGCCTAAGCCGATGGTGATGCCGAGGGCTGCCAGCATCCAGACCACTGCGGCTGAGGTGACGCCGTGAATTTGCCCGTCCCGGTTCATCATCACCCCGGCGCCGAGAAAGCCGATGCCGGTGATCACTTGCGCCACGACCCGCGCCAGATCGGCGTTGTTGGTGGACAGGGTGCGGCCCAGCATGATGAAACAGTAGGTCCCGACGATGATTAACGTCGAGGTGCGGATCCCAACTGGTTTGCCGCGTAGCTGGCGCTCCAGCCCGATCAGGGCACCGCACACCCCGCACTGCAGTAAAGCGGGCCAGCTAAATGGGGTGATGTCAGGAAACATCCCCGTATCCTCCTAAATGTTAGGGTTCTCAAAGGCAGCACAGCAACGCATGGGTCATGCGCTGCCGTCCGTGTTTTATGGCGCAATCCCGTCGGGATAGTAGCTCGGGTTTACTGGTGCGCCAGTTGACGACGGTTTTGCTTCCCGGCGTGTTTTTCAATATGTTCGATAATCATCCCGGCGATATCTTTACCGGTGGCAGTTTCAATCCCTTCGAGTCCCGGAGAGGAGTTGACCTCCATGACTAGCGGACCCCGCTCGGAGCGCAACAGGTCAACCCCCGCGACGCTGAGCCCCATCGCTTTGGCGGCAGCCACGGCGGTTTTGCGCTCGGCCGGGGTGATCCGGATCAGCGAGGCACTGCCGCCGCGGTGCAGGTTGGAGCGAAACTCGCCCTCTGCCGCTTGGCGCTTCATCGCGGCGATCACTTTGTCGCCAATCACCAGGCAACGGATATCGGCGCCACCGGCTTCCTTGATGTATTCCTGCACCATGATATTGGCTTTCAGGCCCATAAAGGCCTCGATCACGCTCTCTGCCGCCTTGTGCGTTTCGGCCAGCACCACGCCGATGCCCTGGGTGCCTTCAAGCAGCTTGATCACCAGCGGCGCACCGCCGACCATCTTGATCAGATCCGGGATATCGTCCGGTTTGCTGGCAAAGCCGGTGATCGGTAGCCCGACGCCTTTACGGCTGAGCAACTGTAATGAACGTAGCTTGTCTCGCGAGCGGCTGATTGCAATCGACTGGTTGACCGAGAAAACCCCCATCATTTCGAACTGACGTAGCACCGAGCAGCCATAGAAGGTGATGTCGGCCCCGATCCGGGGAATGATGGCATCAAAGCCGGTTAAGTCATTGCCTTCAAAATGGATCGAAGGCTGCACTGAGTTAATGTTCATATAGCAACGCAGGGCATTGATGATCACGGCTTCATGGCCACGTTGCTCAATGGCCTCGCGTAAGCGTCGGGTGGAGTACAGGTTCTCGTTCTGGGACAGGATGCCAATTTTCATTGCGATACTCATCATCAAAAGAAAAGCTGTGGGCGGCGAAGTTTGGCTATCTTCATGGCCAGCAGCATGGAGCGCGACTATGCGCTTCCGCGGGTTAAAAATCGAGTGGATCGGCGATGATATTTTTTTATCCTGTTGAGCGAAGATATTGCTGAAAGCACGCCTTCGGAGAGTGGCAGCCGTGATTGGACTATTGCTGGCCTATACCCTTTACTCGGAAAAACCTTAAAAAGCTGCACCTTATTTTTAGTTTTTAAAATCAGTTAGTTGAGTTCATTTTTTTGTGTTTTGATTGGCTGGCTGTTTTTGTACATCAATAGGCTGAACTTTGGCTGTTTTACTGTACATTGCGCTTGAGCAGCCGGAGAAAACCAGTAAGTGGATCTCAGGTGGCTTTTCCGGGAAAAAGCTGGAAAAGCTGCACAAAACAATAATTCAATAAAAACAGTAACTTAGGTGGGGTTTATAAGTGGGGCTAGTTAGAATTAATCCTTGTTCACCAAAAAGGTGACCATTACCAAGAAAGTTGTACGGGTGAGCATGCTGCCGAAAACAATGAGAACCGTGGCGGCTATCATGAGGTAGGGCATGTGAGAGGGTATTTTGTCTCGTATAAAATGAGACACACAGGCGCAGGCCCTGCCCTGTGTGTCATCAGCGGTTACTCGAGGTGCAAATCCAGCGGGGTCTTGCTGCAACGCCCGCCGATCTCCCGGGTCAGCTTCGGCACCAGGTAGCCGGAAACCTGCTCCAGCAATCCGGCCATTAACTGGCGGGCGCGGGTATCATCGACCATGAAATGCGCCGCGCCCTGTACTTTATCCAGCACATGAAGGTAATAAGGCAGGATCCCGGAATCAAACAGGGCTTCGCTGAGCTGAACCAGGGCGCCGACCGAATCGTTGATCCCTTTGAGCAGCACGCTCTGATTGAGCAGGGTGACTTTGGCCTGCTTCAGCTTCGCCATCGCCTGGCGCAGCTCGTCGTTGAGTTCATTGGCGTGGTTGATATGGGTCACCAGAATGGTTTGCAGCCGACTCTCTTGCAGCAGCTCACACAGCTCATCGGTGATCCGGGCCGGCAGCACCACCGGCAGCCGGGTGTGGATCCGCAGGCGCTTGACGTGCGGGATCTGGCTGATGCGTTCAACCAGCCAGGCCAGCTCGCTGTCTTTGGCCATCAGGGGATCGCCGCCGGAGAGGATCACTTCGTTGATTTCCGGCTGTGCGGCGACGTAATCCAGGGCCACTTGCCAGTTGCGCTTGCCGCTCTGGTTATCCTGGTACGGAAAATGGCGGCGGAAGCAGTAGCGGCAGTTGACCGCGCAGCCGCCTTTGGTGATCAGCAGCACCCGGTTTTTGTATTTGTGCAGCAATCCCGGAATCGCATTGTCCTGCTCATCGAGCGGATCATGGGAGTAGCCGTCATGGACTTCGAACTCTTCCTCCAGGGGCAACACCTGGCGCAGCAGGGGATCATACGGGTTGCCAATTTCCATTCTTTCGACAAAGCTCAAAGGGACACGCAATGCAAACAGCTTCCGGGCCGCCAGCCCTTTCTCCCATGGGGCCGGATCAATTTTCAGGGCCGATAACAACTGAAAGGGATCAGATATCGCATTCGCCAGATCATTGAGCCAGTTTTGCTCAACAGTTGTGGCGTTTCGGGTTATGATATGCGGCATTAATTACAACTCGAAGATGTTAAGAGGATAGAAATGGCGTCTTTCAGCACCAATGAATTCCGCGGTGGAATGAAAATTATGCTAGATAATGAACCATGTGTCATTATCGAAAACGAATTTGTAAAGCCAGGTAAAGGCCAGGCTTTCAACCGCGTTAAAATCCGCAAGCTGCTTTCTGGCAAGGTTCTAGAGAAGACTTTTAAATCGGGTGAATCCGTTGAAGCTGCAGACGTTGTCGACAACGAGCTGGATTACCTGTACACCGACGGTGAGTTCTTCCACTTCATGAACAATGAAACGTTCGAGCAGATCGCGGCCGATGCCAAAGCGGTTGGCGACAACGCGAAGTGGCTGGTTGAGAACAACACCTGTACCCTGACGCTATGGAACGGTAGCCCAATCGCCGTGACACCACCAAACTTTGTTGAGCTGGAAGTGGTTGAGACTGATCCGGGCCTGAAAGGGGATACGCAAGGTACAGGCGGTAAGCCGGCTACGCTGACCACCGGTGCTGTGGTTCGTGTACCGCTGTTCATCCAGATCGGTGAAGTGATCAAGGTCGATACGCGCTCTGCTGAATACGTTAGCCGTGTGAAGTAAATGTCTTGATGACATGAAAAAAGCACCGCCGGGCGGTGCTTTTTTATTGGCGCTGTGTTGGCGTTAAACCATGAAGACAAAAATCACCGCCAGGGCCGAGATCAGAAATGCCGAGGCATAGCAGGCCACTTTGCCGGCAACACCGGTGTGGAATTTCAGATCGTGCATGCCGTGGTGCACGCGGTGCATCGCATGCCACATCGGCAGCGCCAGCGTCGCGATGGTAAACAGGGCGCCGATAATGCTGGTGACAAAACCGGAGACGCGCTCGTAGCTCATCGCTTCGGCATCAATGATCCCCAACGGTACCATGATCCCCAGCACCAGCACGGTGACCGGGGTTAGCATGGCAAACCAGGTGCCGCCGGCACCAAACAAGCCCCACCAGACCGGCTCGTCAGAACGTTTCGGATTGAGATTAATCACAGGGCTCTCCTTACACCAGGATCAGAACAAACAGGGTGATGGCTGCCACCGCGGCCCACTGCCCCAGGACGATGATTTTCTTATCCAGCACTTTGCCTTTGATGCGGATCGGCATCACCTGCGGCATCATGCTGAAGAACGTCTGGGCATGGAACAGGCTGCCGGCCAGCGCCAACAGGTTCAGGATGATCACCACCGGGTTGGCCATAAAACTCAGCCAGCCTTGCCAGGCTTCCGGCCCCTTCACCAGACAGCCCAGACCGAAGGTCAGGCACAGGGTGAAGAAGATCAGCGGCAGCACGGTGGCCTCACGCAGCATGTAGAAACGGTAGAAAGGATGGTCTTTCCACCAGGTACGCTTCATTTCGCGAACATAGGGTTTACGGTTGCTCATCCTTAGGCCTCCTGAGGTTTCAGCATGGCAATGACGAAATCTTTGGATGATTCCACTTTGCCCTGGTTGACCGCCGCGGCCGGATCGACACTTTTCGGACACACTTCAGAGCAGTAGCCGACAAAGGTGCAGCCCCAGGCGCCGTTTTCGCCGTTGATCAGCTTCATCCGCTCGTCAGCACCGTGATCCCGGCTGTCGAGGTTGTAGCGATGCGCCAGCGTCAGTGCGGCCGGACCAATGAATTCCGGGTTGAGACCGAACTGCGGGCAGGCTGCGTAGCACAGGCCGCAGTTGATACAGCCGGAAAACTGCTTGTAACGCGCCAGCTGCTCCGGGGTCTGGTTGTTCGGGCCGTCTTCCGGAGTGCGATCATTGCCGATGATATAGGGCTTGATGGCCTCCAGGCGCTCGATGAACGGGGTCATGTCGACAATCAGATCTTTCTCGATGGCGAAGTTGGCCAACGGCTCGATGGTCAGCCCGTTCGGGTAGTCCCGCAGGAAGGTTTTGCAGGCCAGCTTAGGCACCTGGTTGACCATGATCCCGCACGAGCCGCAGATCGCCATCCGACAAGACCAGCGGTAGGCCAGATCCTTGTCCAGGTGATCTTTGATATAGCCCAGGGCGTCGAGCACCGACATGGTTTCGTTGAACGGCACTTCGAACCGCTGTAAGTAGGGCTCTGCGTCTGTTTCCGGGTCATAACGCAGAATTTCAATGTTCTGAATACGATTGGCTGACATTAGGCCTGCTCCTTCTTCTGCTCTGCGGCTTCTTTGGCGGCGGCCTCTTCGGCGGCGGCACCATACAGTCGGGCTTTCGGCTGAGATTTGGTAATGGTGACTTCACTGTACTCAATCTTCGGTGCCTGATCGCCGTTGTAGAAGGCCAGCGTATGCTTCAGGAAGTTGTCGTCATCCCGCTCGGTGCAGCCTTCATCCAAGCGTTGGTGGGCACCGCGGGACTCGCGGCGAAGCAGGGCTGAGTGCGCCATGGCTTCGGCCACTTCCAGGCTGTAGCCGATCTCGATGGCGTACAGCAGATCGGTATTGAAGACCTTGCCTTTGTCCTTGATGCTGATGCGCTTGTAGCGCTCACGCAGCTCGGCCAGTTTGTCGATGGTGGCCTGCATCAGATCTTCCTGACGGTAGATCCCACAGCCCGCTTCCATGCTCTGACCCATTTCGGTGCGGATATCAGCCCAGTTTTCATCGCCTTCCTGATTCATCAGGGTGTCGATGCGTGCCTGAACTTCACGGATTTGGGCGTCGATGGCAGCGTCGTTCCAGCCGTTGAACTCGGCAGCACGCGCGACAGCTTCTTCACCAGCAACCCGGCCGAAGACGACCAATTCTGCCAGGGAGTTCGAACCGAGGCGGTTGGCACCATGCAGGCCGACAGAGGAACATTCGCCGACCGCGAACAGGCCTTTGATCCGGGTTTCGTTGCGGCTGTTGGTTTCAATCCCGCCCATGGTGTAGTGCACGGTCGGGCGGATCGGGATCGGCTCTTTTACCGGGTCGACATTGACGTAGGCCTTGGCCAGCTCGCAGATAAACGGCAGGCGCTCGCGCAGGTACTCTTCGCCCAGGTGGCGCAGATCAAGATGGACCACATCGCCCAGCGGGTGCTCGATGGTGTTGCCTTTTTGCTGTTCATGCCAGAACGCCTGGGAGACTTTATCCCGCGGCCCCAGCTCCATGTATTTGTTTTTCGGCTGGCCAATCGGCGTTTCCGGGCCCATGCCGTAGTCTTGCAGGTAACGGTAGCCGTTTTTGTTGACGATAATGCCGCCTTCGCCGCGACACCCTTCGGTCATCAGGATCCCAGTGCCCGGCAGGCCGGTCGGGTGATACTGCACGAATTCCATATCACGCAGCGGAACGCCGTGGCGATAGGCCATGGCCATGCCGTCGCCGGTGACAATCCCGCCGTTGGTGTTGCAGTGATACACCCGGCCGGCGCCGCCGGTCGCCAGGATCACCGACTTGGCTTTAATGCAGATCAGCTCACCTTCGGACATGTGGATTGCAATCAGACCTTGCGCCTGGCCATCATCCACTAACAGGTCGACCACAAAGTACTCGTCAAAGCGCTGGATCTGTTTGTATTTGATCGAGGTCTGGAACAGGGTGTGCAGCATATGGAAGCCGGTTTTGTCAGCCGCAAACCAGGTCCGCTCGACTTTCATCCCGCCGAAGCGACGGACGTTGACGTCGCCGTTGTCTTTCCGGCTCCACGGGCAGCCCCATTGCTCGAGCTGGGTCATTTCACGGGTGGCATTTTCGACGAAATACTCGACCACGTCCTGCTCGCACAGCCAGTCACCGCCGCCGACGGTGTCATTGAAGTGGTTATCCAGGCTGTCCTCATCCTTGATGACGGCGGCAGAGCCCCCTTCCGCTGCGACCGTATGGGAGCGCATTGGGTAGACCTTAGAGATCAGAGCAATGTCCAGCTCTGGGTTGGCTTCTGCTGCTGCGATGGCCGCGCGTAGGCCGGCACCACCAGCACCGATTACAGCGATATCTGTGGTAATTGTCTTCACAGCTATCCTCCGAAGGTAAGACGAAAATTGAAAAAGGCCGCTCGGGCCTATCCTTGAAATCCTGAAATCATTCTATGCAACGCTATCGATAGAAAATTTGATTTAGACGCAGCTTTTTCAGGGAAATAGCCCAAAAGTAGCAGGTGATTGCGGGAAGTGTGATAATTATCACAGGTGCCCATGTTTGCATATTGTTGCGGGCTGTTTTCGGCTTGGATGAATTATTTCTGGCTCGTAAAGATTGTGTTTCTCTTTTTGGCTGCAACTGGTTCATTTAAAAAACAAAGTTGCGAATAGGAAGACGTATGCAGGCGAGGAATGTATTCATTATGTCGCCTGGGTGACAGAAGTGTTATCAGGGTGTGCCTGTGTTGTGGTTTGCCCGGTATCAGCGTCGGCGGACCGAGATTCACAAGGAAGGCTGCTGATGCCTGGGGGGGAGTCTGCTACACTCTGCGTCTCTTTTCATCCCAGATACAAGTAAGACAGAAGTTATGACTCAGCACTGGCAACCTACTGCTTCGATCGCGCAACTGAAACAGCGCGCTGCGATTATTGCATCGATCCGTGATTTCTTTGCCCGCCGTGATGTGCTGGAGGTGGACACTCCGGCGATGAGCCAGGCGACGGTGACCGATATCCACTTGCACACGTTCCAGACTGAATTGGTCGGGCCGGGGTTCGCTTCAGGCCAGACGCTGTATCTGATGACCAGTCCGGAGTTTCACATGAAACGCCTGTTGGCAGCCGGCAGCGGGCCGATTTACCAGATTTGTAAGTCGTTTCGCAATGAAGAATCCGGCCGCTTCCATAACCCGGAATTTACCATGCTGGAATGGTATCGCCCGGGGTTCGATCACCATGCGCTGATGGATGAAATGGAGGCGCTGCTGCAGCGGGTGCTCCAGTGTGGCCGTGCTGAACGCATGACCTATCAGCAGGCCTTCTTGACGGTGCTGGGGCTCTGCCCGCTGACGGCCGATATGGACGCGTTGAAAGCAGCGGCCGGCCCACTCGGACTGGCGGATATTGCTGAGCCGGAGACCGATCGTGATACCTTGCTGCAACTGCTGTTCAGTGTTGGGATTGAACCGAAAATCGGCCAGCAGGCCCCGGCGTTTGTTTATGATTTTCCGGCATCACAGGCCGCGCTGGCGCAGATTAGCCCGGCGGATGAGCGGGTGGCTGAGCGGTTTGAAGTTTACTTCCAGGGGGTTGAGCTGGCGAATGGTTTTCATGAGCTGGCCGACGGCGACGAGCAACTGGCCCGGTTCGAAGCCGACAACCGCAAGCGGCAGGCAATGGGGCTGGCACCGCAGCCGATCGACCATCACTTGGTTGCCGCACTGCGGGCTGGTTTTCCGGATTGTGCCGGTGTCGCGCTGGGTATCGATCGACTGATCATGCTGGCGCAGAACTTGAGCCATATCGATCAGGTCACGGCTTTTCCGGTAACCATTGCCTGAGTCAGGCGCGATGGCAGCAGACCCTGAATGCGGCATGGCCGCACCGGGTTTTGCTGGCGCAAGCACGGGAACCCCGGCTTGAAAGCGGCCAAACACACTTTGCAGTATGGCCGTATCCCGCCAGAAGATACGGACTTTCTGATACAGGGAACAGCTGGTCGTTGTCGATGAGGCGACCGGTTAGGATTTCAAGGCGTCTTATCGAAACGGGCTGACTATAAGTCATTTTTGATTTAAATGCAAATGGTTCTCAGTTGTGTTTGTGGCTTCCGGCGGGCTAGCGGGTGACGATCAAGGCAGTCCCGATCACTGCCAGGGCTGCGCCGAACCAGGCACTTTGATTCGGCCGGTTGCCGGTATGCAGCCACAGCAGCGGCAGCACCATGATCGGCGTGGTTGAAGAGAGCAGCGCGACGGTGCCGACATCCCCATGGCGGAGCGCATACAGAATCAGGGTCATGCCGACGGCCATCGCCAGAAAACCATTGAGGGCGACCATGGCGAAAATCGGCCAGGTGATAGGATTGAGCGGGCGGAACAGCCGGGCGCCGGTCAGCCGCAGCAGGCTGTGTGCCGCGAAGGCGCTGGCCATACGCACGGCAGACGCCGCGACGGGATCAATCCCGCTTTGCATCACCGGTTTGGCAATGACTGCGCCGAGCGACTGACACAGGGCTGCCATGAGACCCAGTGCAATGGCAATCCACAAATTGCCGTGGATTGTTTCCCACAGATGGGTTTGCTGCTGGCCGAAGAAAATGGCACAGGCCACGCCGAGAAATACCGCCAGCCCCCCGATCAGTTTCCATCCGGCCAGAGTTTCCCCAAACAGCCAGATCCCCAGCAGTGCCGAAAAAACGGCATGGCAGGCGAACAGCAGGCCGCCCCGGCGGGGACCGATCCGGTTGAAGCAGGCAAACAGGGCCGTATCACCGATGAAAATGCCGACCAGCCCGGACAGCAGCATCATCCCGGCGCTCTCCCATTGTACCGTCCCCCAACCGCCGTTCAGCAGCGCCATCACTGACAGCATCCCGGTGACGCAGGCCATCCGCCAGCGACTGTAGGCAAAGGCGCCCAGATGACGCGAAGGTGTCACGGAAATCAGGCTGCTGAGTGCCCAGAGTGAGGCTGCACCGAGGGCAAACCATTCGGCGAGTGAGGCGGATCCGAGCATAGGTTGGTGACATTCCTTGTAACACTTGGCCGTCCGGGCCTGATCATGGAATGAGGATAATACCTCAGTCTGTTTGGGGGAGAAACGCTTGCGAGATGAGATTCATGCATTGGAGAGATGACGGCATTTGATGCACGATTTGGCCGTCTGCGAGTGATCCGGCGTATTGCCGGATCACTCGGGGTCGGGTTAAACGCGGAAGCGGGACATATCCTCGCGCATGGTTTCGGCAGCAGTATGGATTGCCTGACTGCTCTGATTCACGTTGCGGGTCTGCTCGGCCAGATGATCGGAGACATCTTTGATCGCCTGAGTGTTGCGGCTGATATCTTCACTCACCGCCCGTTGCTCCTCGGCGGCGCTGGCAATTTGGGTCGCCATATCGGAGATTTCGGTGATTGCGGTGGTGATTTGGGTCAGGCTGTCACTGGCCGCTGCCGCAAAGTCGACGCTTTGCCCGGCCAAGCCGGTGCTGGTTTCCATGCTGTCGACCGCCTGGCGGGTATTTTGCTGCAAGGTTTCGATCATGCTGCGGATCTCCTCCGTCGAATCGTGGGTGCGCTGGCTCAGCACCCGCACTTCATCGGCGACTACGGCAAACCCGCGTCCCTGCTCTCCGGCCCGGGCGGCTTCAATAGCGGCGTTGAGCGCCAGCAGGTTGGTTTGCTCGGCAATGCCCTGAATGGTGGAGAGGATCTGGTTAATGTTCTGGGCGTTGGCTTCGAGCTCATGGATGACTCCCGCAGCATCCTGAATCTGATCGGCCAGTTGGGTAATGGCGTTGCGGTTTTGACCGATGACGTGCTGACCGGCTTCGCAGGCGGTGGTTGAGGCCTGTGCGGCCGACGCGGTGAGTTCAGCATGGCTGGCCACTTCCCCTGAAGTTGCCGACATTTCGTGGATAGCGGTCGCGATTTGGTTGATGTCGTTCTGCTGCTCTGCCACTTTATGGTTGGCCAGCTCGGTTTGGCGGGCAGATTGCGCCGCCTGCTCACCCAGGGTGTGAGACTGGGTCACGATGTCTTTGATCATGTCTTGGATCTGGGCCAGAAAACGGTTCATGTGATCGGCCAGCTCGCCAATCTCATCCATACGCTCGATTTCAATCCGCTGGGTTAAGTCGCCGCTGCCCTGGGCCAGTTGGCGGACCGATTGGCTCAGGTTATTCAGAGGATTGAGCAGGCGGTTGATAATCATTGCGGCGGCCACGGCGATCACCAGGTAAAGTCCCAGCGAAGCCAGGCTAATGAAGGTGATCTGGCGGCTGATCCCGGCAAAGGCTTCGGCCTTGTCTTCGATCAGGCCCAGGGTCCAGTCAGTACCGGCAATGGGGACGGCGGAAATCAGTTTCTCCTGGCCATCGAGCGAAATGGTTCCGATGGTTTGATTGGCCTGAAGTTGGTTGAGCAGGGCCGGGGTCAGATCGTTGCTAAGACGGGTGATTGGCTGCTGGCTGAGCGCTTCGTCCCGGTAGGCAACAATATTGTGCTGGCCGTCGATCAGGAAGGCAAAGCCGCTGTTTTCGAGTTTCAGGTCAAGCACTTGCCGGATGATATGGCTGACGGTCAGATCCGCTGCCAGCACCCCTTGGTATTGTCCCTGAAACGGCTTGGCAAAACTGACCACCAAACTGCCGTCAAAGTCCTGGTAAGGCTCGGTGACAATGAGTTTGCCCGCGGTCATCGCATCCTGATACCAGGGGCGGGTGCGGGGATCGTAGTCGGCCGGCCAGTCTTCACTTTTATCACCGTAAGCGATACTGCCGTCATTAAAGCCGGCATAGACCGACAGGAAGTGGCCGGCACGTTTGGTCAGCAGCAGTTCGCGGTCGACGTTGTCCTGATTGGCGATCAGCGGCTCGTTGGCCAACATCATATCGCGCCGGGCACTGAGCCAGTCGCTAATATAGCGACTGGTCGCCTGGCCGATATCCCGCATCTGAGTGGTGACTGCGGTGGTGGTTTCCTGCTGGAGCTGGTTAATTGACAGCCAGGCCTGGACGGCACTGACCGAGGCGATAATCACCGCGATGGCGACTTGGATTTTAAACTTGATCGTATGCTTCATCTTGGGCTCTCACTTCATGGCCTGAGTATGGTTGTTCACAGGATGCCGTGGGTATCATGATTTTTATTGCATCGTGTTGGGTGCTTTATCGGCGAGTCGGAGCAATCATTGATGACTACTTCCGGGAATACCGTGATGTTGCTTACAAATCTTGTCCAAAGGCGGGGTCAGTGGCGGGGGAAGTGAAGGCAGTCACACTGCCTTCACTTCAGAATGGTACGGCTCTGAGTGCATATTGAGCGTGCTCAGGTCAGCAGCCAGGCACCGAGGTAGACGACGAACAGGCCGACCAGGCCGAGGATCACCCCGGTTTTCGCCATGTCTTTGCTTTCAATCAGCCCGGTGGAGTAGGCCAGGGAGTTCGGTGGGGTTGAGACCGGGAGGATCATGCCGAGAGAAGCCGAGAAGGCTACGACCACCAGCACGCCCTGCAGGCCGCCAATCGCGGCCAGGCTGTCCATCGAAACTGCCACGGCGGCGGCAATCGGCATCAGCAGGTTTGCCGTGGCGGTATTGGACATAAAGTTGGCCATCAGCCAGCAAATTAGCGACAGGGCCAGCACCACGGCAGCCGGCGACAGCACACTGTAGTCAATCGCATGCGCCAGGGCTTCGGCCAGCCCGGTCTGATCCAACCCCAGGCCAATCGCAATTCCCCCGGCAACCAGCCAGAGGACATCCCAGTTGATGAGCTTGAGCTCCTCTTTGCCCATAATGCCGGTCAGGGTAAACACGGCCAGGGGGATGATGGCGACGACATAGGTGTTCATGCCGTGCAGGGCGGTGGTGATCCACAGAATAATGGTCAGGGCGAAGGTGGTGTAGACGACGAAGGCCTGCCAGCTGCGCTGAAACTGTCCGTCCAGTTTCAGGGTCATTTGCTGCTGTGTCGACGGGAAGAGCTTTTGCAGCAGCCACCAGGCAAAGGTGAGCTGGAGAATCACAAAGGGCAGGCCGATCATCATCCAGCCGAGGAAGCTGATGCTGTGCTCTCCGGTCAGATATTGCAGGGCAATGGCGTTCGGTGGCGTGCCGATGGGTGTGGCGATCCCGCCGGTATTGGCGGCAATCGGAATACACAGCACCAACGCTTTGATCCCGGTATCCCCCTGGGGCACTGAGGCGACAATCGGCGCCAGCAGGGCCAGCATCATTACTGTGGTGGCGGTGTTCGACATGAACATGGAAAACACTGCGGTGATCAGCATCAGGCCCAGCATAATAAACCGGGGTTGGGTGCCGAACGGTTTGAGCAGCACCCGGGCCAGATTGTTATCCAGCTCATATTTGGAGGCGGCAATGGCCAGGGCAAAGCCACCCATAAACAGAATGATAATCGGCGATGAAAACGCCCCCAGAATCTCGGTGTAGGGGATGAGTTCGCCCATCGGATGGGCACCGGATTCGGCCCGGAACAGATGCATCCCTTTATCGGAAATCATGATGAGTTCCAGGGCGATGATTAAAATCGAGGTGGCGAACACCGGCACTGGTTCCAGTACCCAGAGCAGGGCGGCCAGGGCAAAAATTGCCAGCAGGCGGTGCTGGACCACGGTGAGGCCTTCGATGGGGATCAGTTCAATGGGAAGACAAGCGATGCTGAGCGGAATACCGAATGCAATCAGTAGTTTGGCAATCTGAGCAACGGAAAGATTGTTCATAGTGTGTTGGCTTGATTCTGCTATGGAATAGACAGCCAGCATACTATTTGTCCAGCGGGAATGTCTTCGCGCCGGTTAATATTCTGATATGAAAAAAGGGCGAAAATCGCCCTTTTTGCGTAAAAATGTTAACTGGTCACGCTTCTGAGGCCGCAACAGGTTTGAGTGTTGCATACGGCTGACCCATCCGGGTCGGTTGCCCCGGTTGCATCGTGTCGACAAATTCAACCATGTCTTTCGGGAACAGGTTGATCACCGTTGAGCCCAGTTTAAACAGCCCCATTTCTTCACCTTTTTTCAGTATGACGGCTTCGTCCCCGGTCGCCGGATAATCCCAACGACGAACCACAGGACCGGTCGGTGGTGTGATGGTGCCGGCCCAGACGGTATCCATGCTGCCGACGATGGTGGCGCCAACCAGCACCTGAACCAGGGGACCGTGAACGGTATCGAAGACACAAACAACCCGCTCGTTGCGCGCGAACAGGTTCGGTACGTTTTCCGCGGTCAGCGGGTTAACTGAGAACAGATCGCCCGGGACGTAAATCATCTGGCGCAAGGTCCCGTCGCATGGCATATGCACCCGGTGATAGTCACGCGGAGAGAGGTACAAGGTGGCAAAGTCACCGCCCTGGAATTCATCCGCCAGAGCCTGATCGCCGCCCAGCAATTCAACTGCCTCAAAGGTGTGGCCTTTGGCCTGGATCAGACGACCTTCAGTGATCGGGCCGCATTGGCTGACCATGGCATCTGCCGGGTGGGTAATGACCTCTGCCTGCTCTGCGATCGGGCGGGCGCCGTCTTTCAGCTCACGGATGAAGAAATCGTTGAACGTGGCGTAAGCGGCCGGATCCGGGTTGCGTGCTTCAGACATATCAACCTTGTAGCGGTTGATGAACCAGCGGATCACTGCGGTGGTCAGCTTGCCGCCTTTCAGGGCCGCCAGTTTACCCGCAACTCGGGTCAGAGCATGTTTCGGCGCGCAGTACTGCAGGCCGATCTTGAGATTATCGTTCACGGTATGAATTCCAGAAAGCGTCAATTAATCAACAACTTGATTACTCTTGTAACAAATAAAGAATAACCCGAACCGGGGATCATACCGAAAAGGCCCGGGAAAGTCAGTTTATTGCGTCGCGTTCTGCGGCCTGCCTCTCCGGGGCCCTGATGGGACGTGACTTTATTCCGGCTTGTTGCGTGAGAACTGACGGTTGGCAACATTTTCCGACATGCTGTCGATGATCCGGTGATAGCTCTCATAGCGCTCACGGCGGATTTTACCGTCTTCAACGGCTTCGCGGATCAGGCAGCCGGGATCATCCCCGTGTTTACAGTCGCGGAACTTACAGCCGCCGAGATAGTCGCGAAATTCGATAAATGCCTCGGTGACCTGCTCCGGCTCGAGGTGCCATAAACCGAATTCCCGCACGCCGGGGGAGTCGATCAGATCACCGCCATCTGGGAAGTGGTACAGGCGTGCTGCGGTTGTGGTGTGTTGGCCCAGGCCGGATGTTTCGGAGACATCTCCGATATCAGCATCCACTTCTGGCATCAGGGCATTGACCATACTGGATTTTCCGACTCCGGACTGGCCAGCAAAGATACTGATATGATCTTTCAGATCATCTCTCAGCGTAGCCATGCCCTCACCGGTTGTGGTGCTGACATAACGGATCTGATAGCCAATCTCTTCATACAGCGATAGCTGCTTTTCTACATCAGTACGTGCTTCCGGACTGAGCAGATCCACTTTGTTGAGGACAATCAGCGGCTCGACCCCGACCGTTTCCGCTGCAATCAGGTAGCGGTCGATAATGTTTAGCGAAAGCTCCGGGAGTACGGAAGAGACAATAATGATTCGGTTGACGTTGGCCGCCACGGCTTTGACCCCGTCGTAATAATCCGGGCGGGTCAGCATGGATTCGCGTTCATGTACGGCCTCGACAACGCCGGCGATCCCTTGTAGCGCCTCGACGCCCGGGCGCCAGACGACCCGATCACCGGAGACCAGGCTTTGAATGCTGCGTCGCAGGTTACAGCGGTGAATGATCCCGGTTTCCGGATCTTCAACATCGGCATGCTGGCCGAAGCGGGTGATCACCAGCCCTTCACGGGCAGATGCCAGCAGGGCTTCATCCCACTGGACGTCATCTTTTTCACGACGTAGTCGTTTGTTCTGGTTAGAGCGCACGCGGCGGCTCTGACCTTTGGTAAGCTTTTTCTTTTTTGCCACAAGAATATCGTTCAGTTGAGTTGGCTTACGGTAATATACCGGTTGGCAGCGATCGGGATTTGCGAAAAGTACGGATCACTGCACGGTTTGGTATTATCATACATGGTTTACTCTCAAAATAGGCAAAATCCAATGGCGATCAGCGAGCAGAATTTAATTTGGATTGATTTGGAAATGACCGGGCTAGATCCGGAACAGCATCAAATCATTGAAATCGCAACTATTGTGACTGATGCGCAGTTAAATATTCTGGCTGAAGGGCCGGTACTGGCAATCCATCAGTCAGATGATGAGCTGGCTAAAATGGATGACTGGTGTACCAAAACGCATACCAGTAGCGGCTTGGTTGAACGAGTCCGCCAGAGCAAGATTGATGAGGCTGAAGCCGTGCGCCAGACCATTGCCTTTCTGGAGCAATGGGTGCCGCAAGGTGCATCGCCAATTTGTGGCAACAGCATTGGCCAGGATCGCCGCTTCCTGTACAAACACATGCCTGAACTTGAGCAGTACTTTCATTACCGTTACCTAGATGTCAGTACGCTGAAAGAGCTGACCCGACGCTGGCAGCCTGAGTTGTTGAATGGATTTACGAAAAAGGGCAGCCACTTGGCGCTGGACGACATTCGCGACTCAATTGCCGAACTGCGCTATTATCGTGAGCATATTTTTAATATTTGATGATAAAATGGTCAGACGGGGAAAGATATACAGATTTTTTTGCAGAAGTATTGCATCCGGTAATTTTCCTCGTATAATGCGCAGCCTCGAAAGGCAATTGTCAAACAGTTGTTTTTGAAGACGGACGCGGGGTGGAGCAGCCTGGTAGCTCGTCGGGCTCATAACCCGAAGGTCGTCGGTTCAAATCCGGCCCCCGCAACCAATTCTCTGATGAGAATATGCGACATTAGCTCAGCTGGTAGAGCGCAACCTTGCCAAGGTTGAGGTCACGAGTTCGAACCTCGTATGTCGCTCCAGATTATAGCCTTCATCGTGCTTAACGGTGAGACAATACGGACGCGGGGTGGAGCAGCTTGGTAGCTCGTCGGGCTCATAACCCGAAGGTCGTCGGTTCAAATCCGGCCCCCGCAACCAATTCTCTGATGAGAATATGCGACATTAGCTCAGCTGGTAGAGCGCAACCTTGCCAAGGTTGAGGTCACGAGTTCGAACCTCGTATGTCGCTCCAGTTTATAGCTTTCATCGTGCTTAACGGTGAGACAATACGGACGCGGGGTGGAGCAGCTTGGTAGCTCGTCGGGCTCATAACCCGAAGGTCGTCGGTTCAAATCCGGCCCCCGCAACCAATTCTCTGATGAGAATATGCGACATTAGCTCAGCTGGTAGAGCGCAACCTTGCCAAGGTTGAGGTCACGAGTTCGAACCTCGTATGTCGCTCCAGTTTATAGCCTTCATCGTGCTTAACGGTGAGACAATACGGACGCGGGGTGGAGCAGCTTGGTAGCTCGTCGGGCTCATAACCCGAAGGTCGTCGGTTCAAATCCGGCCCCCGCAACCAATTCTCTGATGAGAATATGCGACATTAGCTCAGCTGGTAGAGCGCAACCTTGCCAAGGTTGAGGTCACGAGTTCGAACCTCGTATGTCGCTCCAAATTGATAGTTCTCATTGTACTGAACAATGACAGATGCGACATGAGCTCAGCGGGTAAGAGTGTTATCTTGCCAAGTTGAGGTCACGCCGGGCTCCTTGAAGATCAGGAACCTCGTATGTCGCTCCAAATTATAGCTTTCATCGTGCTTAACGGTGACGAATGCGACATTAGCTCAGCTGGTAGAGCGCAACCTTGCCAAGGTTGAGGTCACGAGTTCGAACCTCGTATGTCGCTCCAGATTATAGCTTTCATCGTGCTTAACGGTGACGAATGCGACATTAGCTCAGCTGGTAGAGCGCAACCTTGCCAAGGTTGAGGTCACGAGTTCGAACCTCGTATGTCGCTCCAAATTGATAGTTCTCATTGTACTGAACAATGACAGATGCGACATGAGCTCAGCGGGTAAGAGCGTTATCTTGCCAAGGTTGAGGTCACGCCGGGCTCCTTGAAGATCAGGAACCTCGTATGTCGCTCCAGATTATAGCTTTCATCGTGCTTAACGGTGACGAATGCGACATTAGCTCAGCTGGTAGAGCGCAACCTTGCCAAGGTTGAGGTCACGAGTTCGAACCTCGTATGTCGCTCCAAATTGATAGTTCTCATTGTACTGAACAATGACAGATGCGACATGAGCTCAGCGGGTAAGAGCGTTATCTTGCCAAGGTTGAGGTCACGCCTGGCTCCTTGAAGATCAGGAACCTCGTATGTCGCTCCAGTTTACAGCCTTCATCGTGCTTTAATGGTGAGACAATACGGACGCGGGGTGGAGCAGCTTGGTAGCTCGTCGGGCTCATAACCCGAAGGTCGTCGGTTCAAATCCGGCCCCCGCAACCAACAATTTCAGACAGTCTGGCGTTATTTTTATCATAACCCTCAGGCCGTCGACGGAAGCGCCGCCCGGATCAAACCCGAGCCCCGCAACCAATTCTCTGATGAGAATATGCGACATTAGCTCAGCTGGTAGAGCGCAACCTTGCCAAGGTTGAGGTCACGAGTTCGAACCTCGTATGTCGCTCCAAATCTTGCTGTCGCCATATTCGTGGTGATACGGCAAACTACTACTGTGAAGTAATAGTCCTATTTGCTACATTCCTCGACTAATCGATAAGCTCGTTGGTCTTGTGTGTCGCGCCAAAGTTCCGGAACAGTACAGTTCGGAACCTCAGGAAGCAGTCAGCTTCAAAGACATCATCAGATTGAGATAGAAACAGCCTGAATGGCTGTTTGTCTGTCTCTGATTATCAGGATGCTCTGTCAGTCAGCTCATAAAAGGCTGGTTCTTGGTAACGGTACATGCTCTTTGATTTTGTGGATACCCCTGATAGATTCAGGGACGTAGGCCAAGAAATCACTTCTCTTATCCAGAATCTCACCCCGCCAGAATGTAGGCTTTCTCTGGGCTTGCGGTGGTCTGGGTTGATCAATTCAATCCTTCGTGCACAGAGTTATCCACATCTGTTCAGTTGTGGGTAAGTCAGTTGATTACGTGTGCCGACCTCGTGTGAATAACTCTTTAACTCGCCTCTTTTTTTTCTTTTTCCTCATTTTTTTATCGACGATATCAACAGTCTAAATGATTGTTATGTCTGGGTTTTGTTGTATTTATCCAGAGATTATATACAGCCTGATCAATATGTATGCCAGTGGGATAACTGTTTTGATTGTGAGTATATTCGGCTGTGTTTAATCTTTTTGAGAATGGAAAATATTGAGAGAGATGAAATGGTTTTCCACATTTCCGGGGAAGGCCGATATTGCTCCCACTTTATGCCGTGTTGTCGGCGCTGCGGGAGCACGCCAGGTTGCTAGGCGTCGCGGGGCAGGCCTTTTTCGATGATCCGGACCAATCGCTTGGTTTTGTTTGGCAGGACTTCAATGACATGCGCCTGACGCTTGTCCCGCTGTTTGTCGAGTGCCCAGTGAATGTGTTCATCCAGCAGTTCACTTTCCCCCTGGCGCAGCTCCAGGGCTGCGATAATCTCTGGTTGATACGGTGCGTTACCCATGGCGATTGTCAGGTTGCGGAGCCATTGCCGGTGGCCGATCCGTCGAATGGCTGAGCCTTCGGTGTTTTTGAGAAACTGCGGCTCTGTCCACTGATACAACACATGCAGGGGCTGCTGGTAAAGCGTGTCCCGGCAGTGGTAGTCACGTTCATCGGTGATATCTGCATAGCGGTTAAACGGGCAGACCAGCTGGCAGTCGTCGCAACCGTAAATACGATTCCCCATCGGCTCGCGAAATTCTTCCGGGATCACCCCGTCGAACTCGATGGTGAGATAGGAGATGCAGCGTCTGGCATCCACGACGCCTTCTTCAACAATGGCACCGGTCGGGCAACTGGTCATACAGGCCATACACTTACCGCATTGATTGTCGACCGGCTGATCCACCGGCAGGGGCAAATCAACCAGCAGCTCCCCCAGAAAAAACCAGGAGCCTGCTTGCTCACTTAAGATCAGCGAGTGCTTACCGGTCCACCCTAAGCCGGCTTTTTCTGCCAGGGGGCGTTCTAAGATTGGAGCCGAATCAACAAAAGGACGGTAGCCAAAGGCACCGGCTGCTTGTTCAATGCGCTGACCCAGTTGTTTTAAGCGGTTACGGATGAGCTTGTGGTAATCCCGACCGAGTGAATAGCGGCTGATATAAGCCAGTTCTGGTTGCTTTAAGGTTTGGGCAAATCCGGCTTCAGGAGGCAGATAATTCATCCGCACGCTGATCACCCGTATAGTGCCGGGCAGGAGTTCATCGGGACGGGCACGCATCATGCCATGGCGAGCCATCCAGTCCATTTCACCATGATAACCGGCATCAAGCCAGCGTTGTAACTGAGCTTCATGTTGCTTCAGATCCACATCGCAGATCCCAACCTGTTGAAAACCGAGTTCTTTGCCCCATTGTTTAATGTTCAGGGCCAATTCGCTGTAGTCTATCGTCATTGTGGGTTTATGCTGTGTGGCTGAGTGTCAGGGGGCCGAAGTGTACCATAGTCACCAGTAATTGAATTAATCATAGAAGTCTCAGCACCCGCTTCAAGCTGTGGGGGATTTATGATTGTACCTGATGGCGGTTTTGGGCACTATTTGTACACTGCGAACGGATGTCTAGTGGGGCGTCTGAGGGGAACCAGAGGGAGCGGAGATGGTGACAACACAACTACCCACGTTGCTGTACCGGGCCGAGCAGGTTCGGCAAGGGGAGCAACGGGCAGCCCGGGCAGCTTCGCTGGAAATGTATCAGCTGATGGTTCGTGCGGGCGAGGCGGTCTTTTCGTTGTTAAGCCAACGTTATCCGCAATGCCGGTCTATTCTGATTTGTTGCGGCGGCGGAAATAATGGCGGGGACGGATATGTTGTTGCCCGGCTGGCGCTGGAGTGTGGTATGCAGGTCCGGTTATGGCAGCTCGGTGATGCGAACCGGCTCACCGGTGATGCGGTCCGGGCGCGGGATGCCTGGCTGGCTGCCGGCGGCCAGATCACCTCGCCGCAGTCGCAGGTTCCCGATGATGTCGACATGGTGGTCGATGCCTTGCTGGGAACGGGTCTGAGTGGCCGGGTACGCGAGGATTGCGCGTTATTGATTGCGCAGCTCAATCGGACTGACAAGCCAGTCTTTGCGGTTGATGTTCCTTCCGGTCTCTGCGCGGATACCGGCGCTGTGCTAGGCACAGCGATTCGGGCCGAGGCCACCGTGACGTTTATTGGCCTTAAACAGGGGCTGTGTACCGGCCAGGCCAGCCAGTATTGTGGCCAGCTTTATTTTGCCGGGTTAGGGGTCGAGCACACCTTCACCAATTGTACCGCGCCTTCTGCCTACCGGGTGGATCACGACGTTGTTCAGCGATGCCTGCCCCCGCGAGGGCGAACGGCGCATAAAGGAGACCATGGTCGGGTGTTGTGTGTCGGGGGCGATCTGGGGATGGCGGGAGCAATTCGGCTGGCATCCGAAGCGAGTGCTCGCAGTGGTGCCGGGCTGACAGCGGTGATCACCCAGTCTGACAATGTCTTGTCAATTGTGACTGCAAGGCCTGAAATAATGGTCCAGGGATGGCAGGATAAAGCCCACGAAATCCGTCAGCGGCTGGACTGGGCCGATGTTATTGTTCTCGGGCCGGGCCTGGGCCAGAGTGATTGGAGCAAGGCTCTGGTGTTTCATTTTGAAGACACCGATAAAAAAATGGTGATGGATGCCGACGGGTTGAACTTATTAGCCCTCTCACCAGACTATAAAAATAATCGTATAATAACGCCGCACCCGGGTGAAGCCGCCCGGTTGCTGGGCTGGACTGTGGCAGCGGTTGAAGCTGACCGGTTCACGGCCGTCCGGCAGTTGCAGCAAAAATTTGGTGGTGTAGTGGTCCTCAAAGGGGCCGGTACGCTGATTGATGATGGCAGGCAGTGCTGGATTTGTACTGCCGGTAATCCGGGAATGGCAACGGGCGGTATGGGAGATGTACTGTCTGGGATCATTGGGGCGCTGGCAGCGCAGGGACTGTCCTTGCTCGAAGCAGCTTGCACTGGCGTGTGGCTCCACAGTACCGCGGCTGATTTATGTGCCTGCGACGGTGAGCGCGGCATGCTGGCCAGTGATCTGTTTCCGTATCTTCGCCAACTGGTTAACCCAAGATAAAGAAAACAATGCAAACATTTGAAACACTGCTTGCCGATGAGCAAGCAACCGTCGCGTTAGGACTTCAACTGGCCACTGCTTGCCACCGCCAGACCACAATTTACCTGCACGGTGATCTCGGGGCGGGGAAGACCACCTTTAGCCGTGGCTTTATTCGCGCTCTGGGCCACCAGGGGAACGTCAAGAGTCCGACCTATACACTGGTGGAGCCGTATGAGTTGCCGCCGTGGCAGGTTTATCATTTTGACCTTTACCGCCTGGCTGATCCGGAAGAGCTGGAGTTCATGGGGATCCGTGATTATTTCACGGCCGATGCCATCTGCCTGGTGGAGTGGCCGGAAAAAGGGGCAGGCCTGTTACCAGAGCCGGATTTGGAGATTGAGATGCGCTATCACGACGAGCAGCGGCAGGTCTCGATTACGGCCAACAATGACTATGGCCGGGAATTGATCAAGCGTTTGGAGTTGTGTTGATCAGGATGTCATTTCGATCTCTATTGCCGATATTGATTGTAGGAGCAGGAATGTGCAGCTCGTGGGCCTGGGCCAACGAGCTAAAAAGTATTCGTGTCTGGCCTGCCCCGGATGAGACACGAGTGGTGCTCGATGTGCAGGATGAAGTTGCGTTTACTTACTTCACCCTGACCAAGCCCAATCGTCTGGTTGTCGATCTCAAAGATACCGAGCTGAAAACCAAGTTGCCGGTCAACGTGAAAGACAGCGCGGTGCTGACGAAAATTCGCAGCAGCAGCGCGCCGGCGTCCGGGACTTACCGTTTGGTGTTTGAGACCAAGGCCGGCACCGATCCGACGATCTTCAAGCTGGCACCCACGCCGGATGGGCATTATGGTCACCGCTTGGTGCTGGATCTGCCCCACCAGAAAACCGCGAGCAAAGCAAAGCCGGCGCCAAAGAAGCCGGTCAGCCAGAATCGCGAAGCACTGCTGCCGTACGGCACCGAGGACATTATCGTCGCGATTGATGCCGGACACGGCGGTGAGGATCCTGGCTCGATCGGCCCGAGCCGGAAATACGAGAAAAATGTCACCCTGGATATCTCAAAAAAGGTTGCGGCCAAGATCAATGCGACCCCGGGGATGAAAGCGGTCCTGACCCGGCGGGGCGATTATTTTGTGAATCTCAATAAGCGCTCGGAAATCGCTCGTAAAAACAAGGCCCACCTGCTGGTGTCCATCCATGCGGATGGGTTTCATAAGCCGCAACCGCGCGGAGCCTCGGTCTGGGTGCTCAATACCCGCCGTGCCAATACTGAGATCGGGCGCTGGCTGGAGCAACACGAGAAGCAGTCGGAATTGCTCGGTGGTGGTGATGTGCTGACGGGGGGCAATGATGATCAGTACCTGAGTATGGCGGTGTTGGATCTCCAGTTCAGTCACTCCCAGAAAGAGGGCTACGATGTTGCCTCGCGGGTGCTGAAAGAGCTCAGCAGAGTGACCACCTTGCACAAGAGCAAGCCGGCACATGCCAGCCTGGCGGTGTTAAAGTCACCCGATATCCCGTCCTTGCTGGTCGAAACCGGATTTATTACCAATCCAAAGGAAGAGCGCCTCCTCAACACCCGTTCGCACCAGAATAAACTGGCCAATGCCGTGTACAAAGGGGTTCTGGCGTATTTCAATGAAAAGCCGCCGGAAGGTACGCTGTTCGCAGCCCGGAAAAATGGCGTCAAACATACGGTGAGCCGAGGCCAGTCGCTGAGTGTGATTGCTGCCCGCTACGGCACTTCCACAGCAGCACTCAAGCAGGCTAATAACCTTAAGAGCAACACCCTGCGCATCGGCCAGGTTCTGCAAATCCCCAATGCCCGGATCGCTGTGTCCCCCCCGGCTCGCCCAGCGACGCCTCCGGCGCGCATCCGCACCGTGACACATCAAGTCAAGCGGGGGGAATACCTGGGCAAGATCGCCGACAACTACGGGGTGACGGTGGCCAGTATTCGCCAAGCCAACCGGTTACGCTCGGACGAGCTAGCGATCGGGCAGACGCTGAAAATTATAGTCGAGGCCCCGAAGGCGTTGACCCATACCGTGAAACGCGGGGAGTTTCTGGGTAAAATAGCGACCCGCTATGGGGTGAGTATCAGTCGTATTCGTGAGGCGAATCAGCTAAGCTCAGATACACTGGCCGTTGGCCAAACGCTCACGATACCTAGAAGTTAATTATGCCTATTCAGATCTTGCCGGCCCGCCTGGCAAACCAAATCGCGGCGGGGGAAGTGGTTGAACGTCCGGCATCGGTGGTGAAAGAGCTGGTGGAAAACAGCCTGGATGCCGGTGCAACCCGCATTGAGATTGATATCGATAAGGGTGGCAGCCGGACGATCCGGATCCGGGATAACGGCAAAGGGATCCCCAAAGATGAGCTCCAGCTGGCGCTGAGCCGCCATGCAACCTCCAAGATTGCGACGCTGGATGATCTGGAGGCGATAGCCAGTCTCGGCTTTCGTGGCGAGGCGCTGGCCAGTATCAGCTCAGTCTCCCGGCTGACCCTGACCTCTCGCACGGCGGCGCAGGAAGAAGCCTGGGCTGCGTATGCTGAAGGGCGGGAGATGGAAGTCACGCTCAAGCCGGCGGCCCACCCGGTCGGCACCACGCTGGAAGTGCTGGATCTGTTTTTCAATACCCCGGCACGGCGTAAGTTTCTCCGCACTGAAAAAACTGAATTCGGCCACATTGACGAGCTGCTCAAGCGGATCGCGCTGAGTCGGTTTGATGTCACGATTAATGTGCGCCATAACGGCAAAACTATCCGCCAGTATCGTGCCGCGCAAACCCAGCTCCAACAGGAGCGCCGGCTGGCCGCGGTATGCGGCAGTGCATTTCTGAACCATGCCCTGGCGGTGGAACTCGAACACGGTGATCTGAAGCTGTCGGGGTGGATCTGTAGTCCGCAAGGTGCCCGGGCCCAGAACGATATCCAGTATTGCTACGTCAATGGCCGGATGATGAAGGACAAACTGATCAACCACGCCATTCGTCAGGCGTATGAGGGCACTCTGTCTGGCGAACAGTATGCCGCTTATGTGCTCTATATCGAGGTTGATCCGCATCAGGTGGATGTCAATGTCCATCCGGCTAAGCATGAGGTGCGTTTTCACCAGGCACGTCTGGTACATGACTTTATTTGCCAGGGGCTGCAGAGTGCGTTGCAGCAATCTCTGGCCGAGCCGAGCGCGCAATACCAGGCGCCGACCCGGGCCAGTGCCCGGGCGAACTATGACACTCCGGTGCCACAGGTTTCTGAACCGTCCGAACCGGCGGAGTGTGCTCCGACGTCTATGATGGCGGCGATCGCCCGGACGCCGGATTATCCGAATAAAGCTCAGGCCAGTGAATGGATGCCAGCGGCCGAGACGCCGCGAAATCGCAGCGCGTCGGATCGTCGTAGCGAATCACGTGCGGCCGCGTCGTATCCCGCCCATCGCCAGGACTCGGGGGGCACGGCTTCGGGTCGCGCTCGTCACTACGGCAGCGAGACTCCCTCCAAGCAAGAAGTCCATGCCTACCAGCAGCTCATGCAGACCCCGGCGCAGCCGGAGTCTCCGGAGCGGAACCTGGAATCAATTCCATACGAGCGTCCAGCATCGGCACCGGGTACACCGGCTGAGACACCGCTTGCTGCGACACCTCGTGTAGCGGCTGCTTCGGCCAGTGGCGCTTGTGCGCCGGTTACTGATTATCCCTGCGCCGGGCTGGGCAAAGCGCTGTGCCTGGTCGAGCAGCGCTATTTACTGCTCAACCGAGACGGCGGATTGGCGTTGTTATCGCTCGATTATGCCCAGCGACTGCGGTATAAAGGCCAGCTGCGCCAGGCGCAGGGCGAAGGGCTGAAAGCACAACCTTTGCTGATCCCGCATGCGCTGCCGGCAGAGCCGGCGATGATCGCCTGTGCAGAACAGCATGCCCTGCTGCTTAAACAGTTAGGCATCCAGCTAAAAGCCAAAGGAAAAAGCGGCTTGATCGTGATGTCGGTCTGCCTGCCGCTACGCCAGCAGAACCTGCAGCAACTGCTGCCGGCGCTGCTCGATTATCTGGCCAGCGTGGCGGAGGACCCGGACGCTCAGGGCTGGGAACCTCTGCTGGAGTGGCTTGCCGGCCAACTTGTGATCCCCGCCGCTACATTCAGTTTGTCCCAGGCGATTCAGCTGGTGGCTGAGCTGGAGCAATTGTGGGGCGAGACCCTTGAACATTATTATTCACACCTGTTGCGTCCGGTCGATGTCCGCGCAGCAGTAGAAGCATTTAACTATGACTAAGCCACAACCACAGGCCATTTTTTTAATGGGGCCGACCGCATCGGGAAAAACCGATCTGGCCATTCGTTTGCGTCAACAGCTACCGGTGGAGTTGATAAGTGTTGATTCCGCCCTTATTTATAAGGGGATGGATATCGGCACAGCCAAGCCGGATGCCCGGGAACTCTCTCTGGCACCGCACCGCCTGATAGATATTCGTGATCCAGCGCAAAGTTATTCAGCTGCAGACTTTCGTGCTGATGCACTGAAAGAAATGGCTGATATAGTGGCAGATGGACGGATTCCTCTGCTGGTTGGTGGTACCATGTTGTATTACAAAGCCTTGCTGGAAGGCTTGTCCCCTTTGCCGGCGGCCGATCCTGAGATTCGGGCGGCGATTGAACGTGAAGCAGAAGAAAAAGGGTGGCAGGCACTGCATGAGGAATTGGTGCGGATTGATCCGGTCTCAGGCGCTCGGATCCACCCGAATGATCCGCAGCGTTTGTCTCGGGCATTGGAAGTTTTCCGTATTTCGGGTAAAACTTTAACTGAGCTGACGAAAACCCAGGGTGAGTCTTTGCCGTATAAGGTTCATCAGTTTGCAATAACCCCCAAGGACAGGGCTGTCCTGCATCAGAGGATTGAACAGCGTTTCGCCAACATGATCGAAGCCGGTTTTGAACAGGAAGTTCGTGCTTTGTATGAGCGAGGTGATCTCCATCCGGATTTGCCGTCGATACGCTGTGTAGGATACCGACAGATGTGGGAATACTTGGACGGGAACGGTGATTTAGACGAAGCGGTGTTCCGTGGAATCTGCGCGACCCGTCAATTGGCGAAACGTCAAATTACCTGGCTCAGAAGCTGGAAAGATTTGACGTGGTTGGATAGCAGTGATGTGGAGACTGCGTTACAAACCGTCACAAACTCAGTTAGATGTGGCGTTTGATTCGCGTGTATACTCACACTGTTTTGCGTATTTTTAATGTTGTTCGTTGCTAAATACAACTACAAACAAATAAGGAAAAGAAATAATGGCTAAGGGGCAATCTTTGCAAGACCCGTTTTTGAATGCGCTGCGTCGAGAAAGAATTCCGGTCTCTATTTACCTGGTCAATGGTATCAAGCTGCAAGGCCAAATCGAGTCATTTGATCAGTTCGTTATCCTGCTCAAGAATACGGTTAACCAGATGGTGTACAAGCACGCGATCTCGACTGTGGTCCCGGCTCGTCCGGTGAACCACCATCATGCCGGCGAGCGTCAAGCGCCAGCCGAGCGTACTCAGGAAAAACCTGAAGAATAATTTGCATTCTTCAATAAGGAGTTGATTGCTTGTTTGACCGTTATGAAGCCGGCGAGCAGGCTATTCTTGTTCATATCAACTTCACGCAAGAAGGGGAATGGGAAGACCTAAGCGAGTTCGAAATGCTGGTCTCCTCCGCGGGAGTCAATGCGTTGCGTGTGATCACAGGCAGTCGTAATGCTCCCCACCCTAAGTATTACGTGGGAGAAGGTAAAGCACAGGAAATTGCCGATGCGGTTCGGGCCGAAGAGGCCGAGATCGTCATATTCAACCACTCCCTCTCTCCAGCGCAAGAGCGGAATCTGGAGCGGATCTGTAAATGCCGGGTGTTGGATCGTACGGGTCTGATCCTCGATATCTTTGCGCAGCGGGCGCGCACTCACGAAGGTAAACTGCAAGTTGAACTGGCGCAGCTACGCCACATCTCAACCCGATTGATCCGGGGCTGGACCCACCTTGAGCGTCAAAAAGGCGGGATTGGTCTGCGTGGGCCGGGTGAAACCCAGCTGGAAACAGACCGCCGTCTGTTGCGTGAGCGGATCAAAACCATCCTGCGACGGCTGGATAAAGTGGCCAAGCAGCGCGATCAGGGCCGCCGGGCGAGAAACCGGGCCGAAATCCCGACGATCTCGCTGGTGGGGTATACCAACGCCGGGAAGTCGACCCTGTTCAACCGGGTGACGGACGCCGGGGTGTATGCGGCCGATCAGTTGTTTGCAACCCTGGATCCAACGCTGCGCAAGATTGACGTTGCGGATGTCGGGACCACGATCCTGGCCGATACGGTCGGATTTATCCGGCATCTGCCGCACGATCTGGTGGCTGCGTTTAAAGCGACCCTGAAAGAAACCCAGGATGCCAGCTTGCTGTTGCATGTCGTTGATGCCAGTGATGATCGTTTTCGCGAGAACATTGAGGCGGTCGACAATGTGCTGGAAGAGATTGACGCGGCTGAGGTGCCGACCCTGGTAGTCATGAATAAGATTGACTGCCTGGAAGGGGCGGCGCCGCGGATTGAGCGCGACGATGACGGCATGCCGCGCCGGGTCTGGGTCTCCGCGATGGCCGGGCAGGGGATTGATCTGCTGTTCGAAGCCCTGACGGAGCGCCTGTCCGGCGCCATGGTAAAACATACCCTGTGTTTACCGCCGCATCTGATTGGGCGTTATCGCAGTAAATTTTACCAACTGGGGTGCATTGTGCGGGAAGAATATGAGCCGGATGGCAGCCTGACGGTGGAGATTCGCATCCCGCTGGCGGAGTGGTCCCGGCTGCAAAAAAGAGAAAGTACAGCGTTAGATGACTTTATCGTAGCCTGATGGGCTGCTAGAGTAATAAGAAAAACTGTCGTCATATCATATTGATGGAGTTCTATAATGGCGTGGAATGAGCCTGGTAACAACGGTGGCCGTGATAAAGACCCTTGGGGGAATAATAATCGCGGCGGTCGTGATCAAGGGCCGCCTGATCTCGATGAGGTTTTCTCAAAACTGAGTCGTAAGTTTGGTGGTATTTTGGGGAATAAGAGAGGTCCTTCGTCGGGTGGCGGGGCTGCGGGTCTGGGGGCGATTGCCGTGCTGGCAGCCGCTGTCTGGGGATTTTCCGGTTTTTACACCATCGGCGAAGCTGAGCGGGGCGTGGTTCTGCGCTTCGGTAAGTTTTACGAGATGGTGGATCCGGGCCTGAACTGGAAACCAACCTTCATTGATGAAGTTGAGCCGGTTAACGTGCAGGCGATCCGTTCGCTGCGTAGCTCGGGCTTGATGCTGACCAAAGATGAAAACGTGCTGAAAGTCGAAATGGATGTTCAGTACCGCGTGTCGGATGCCAACAAGTACCTGTTCAGTGTCACCAATGCCGATGACAGCCTGCGTCAGGCGACGGATTCTGCATTGCGTGCGGTGATCGGGGATTCGAGCATGGATGAGACACTGACCACAGGTCGTCAGGTGATCCGTTCGAAGACGCAACAAGAGATCGAGCAAATCATCAGCAAGTACGACATGGGTATTTTGGTGGTGGATGTGAACTTCCAGTCGGCGCGTCCGCCGGAAGCGGTCAAAGATGCGTTTGATGACGCTATCGCGGCCCGTGAGGATGAAGAGCGATTTGTGCGTGAGGCAGAAGCTTACAGCAACGACATTTTGCCCAAAGCAACCGGTCGTGCTGAGCGTCTGAAGAAAGAAGCGCAAGGTTACTCGGAGCGGGTGATCAATGGTGCGTTGGGTGAAGTGGCGCAGTTTGAAAAACTGTTGCCGGAATACCTGGCGGCCCAGGAAGTGACGCGCAATCGTCTGTACCTGGAAACCATGGAGCGTGTTTACGGCAGCACCAGCAAGGTGATGATCGACTCGAATTCGAGCGGTAACCTGCTGTACCTGCCCCTGGACAAGCTGATGAATCAGTCAGGCCAGAGCAGCCAGCCGAAAAGCACGACGCCATCCGGTACCTATGGTATTGAGCTGGAGAAAGTAGAAAATTCCGATCCTGTATCGCCGACCCCACGTGGTGATACTGGCCGTCAGGGGAGATATTAATTATGCGTAAGTTAATGATCCCAGTGATTGTCATCTTTATCGCAGCATTGCTGATGTCAATGTTCGTGGTGAAGGAAGGCGAGCGCGGTATCGTCGTCCGTTTTGGTCGGATCCTAAAAGACAACAATGAAATCGCGCGGATTTATGAGCCCGGCCTGCATTTCAAAGTGCCTGTGTTTGACCGGGTCCGGATGCTGGATGCTCGTATCCAGACGATGGACGATCAGGCCGACCGCTTCGTCACGTCTGAGAAAAAAGACGTCATTATTGATACTTACCTGAAGTGGCGAATTAAAGATTTCGGCCAGTACTACCTGACCACAGGTGGCGGCAATGTCTCGACGGCCGAAGCACTGCTGAAGCGTAAAGTGGTTGACAGTCTGCGCTCGGAAATCGGTTCGCGTGAAATCAAGCAGATCGTCTCCGGTCCAGACAGCGATGCGCTGGGCTCGGTCAGTCCTGAACTGGCGGATGCCCCGGCAACAGAAATTGTTGCTGAAGTTGCGCCGCGCAAAGAGATTGAAGGTCAGCGTGATCAGATTATGGCCAATGTTCTGGCCGATACCAAAGTCAGTGCCATGAAAGACTTGGGTGTTGAAGTGGTTGATTTCCGGATGAAGAAAATCAACCTGCCGGATGAGATCAGTGAGTCGATCTATCGTCGGATGCGCGCTGAGCGTGAGTCGGTGGCCCGGAAGCACCGCTCTCAGGGCCGCGAGAAAGCTGAGGTTATTCGTGCCCAGTCCGAGCTAGAAGTGGCGAAGATCCTGTCTGAGGCGGATCGTGAAGCGCGGATGGTTCGCGGTACGGCAGATGCGAGAACCGCTGAGATCTACTCGGCCGCTTTCAATAAGGATCCGGAGTTCTATAACTTCCTGCGTTCCCTGAAAGCTTATGAGAACAGCTTCAAGTCGAAGAATGATGTGCTGGTGGTGGATCCGAACAGCGACTTTTTCAAGTACATGAAAGAAGCCAACGGCGTGCAGTAATTGCTTGTCGAAACATCAAAAGACAAGGCCGCGGCCTTGTCTTTTTTTTGTCTGGCGTATGACGTTGCTGCGGTAAGAAGTTAAGCTTGCGCAGGACAATGAGAGTCAATAGAGAAGATGGGTGAAACCATGAGTGATACGATTTGGCTGGCTTTTGGGCTGGTCATGGTGTTTGAAGGGTTGGGACCGCTGTTGGCCCCGCGAGGCTGGCGCGAGATGGTCAGCCAGCTAAGTCAGCAGAATGACAACACTTTACGGCGGATTGGCGGGTGTCTGGTGGCGGCGGGCAGCGTGATTGCTTACATGATGTACAGTCGTATGTAAAATAGCCTAACCTGCAATCGTGACGCCCTTCGGACAAAAATATTACCCATGGTTAAAAAATGACTGCAAGGCGACGGTGAAGGTGCTAGAATCGGTTTTTAACTACTGATAGACGAAGAAAGATGGCAAATAATGTAGTCGTTCTTGGCACCCAGTGGGGTGACGAAGGCAAGGGTAAGATCGTTGATCTGTTGACCGAAGATGCTAAGTATGTTGTGCGCTACCAGGGTGGCCATAACGCGGGTCACACCCTTGTCATTGATGGTGAGAAAACTGTTCTTCACCTGATCCCATCCGGTATCCTGCGTGACAACGTTAAATGTATCATCGGTAACGGTGTGGTGCTTTCTCCGGATGCACTGATGAAAGAAATGGGCCCGCTGGAAGCGCGTGGTATCCCAGTTCGTGAACGTCTGTTCCTGTCAGAAGCTTGTCCGCTAATCCTTCCATATCACATCGCTCTGGATCAGGCTCGCGAAGCTGCCCGTGGTAAGAAAGCCATCGGCACCACTGGCCGTGGTATCGGCCCTGCGTACGAAGATAAAGTTGCGCGTCGCGGTCTGCGTGTCGGCGATCTACTGGATAAAGAAGCATTTGCTGAGAAGCTAAAAGAAGTCATGGCCTTCCACAACTTCCAGCTGGAGCATTACTACAATGCTGAGCCTGTGAGCTACGAAGAAGTGCTGGAAAATGTCATGGCGCAAGCGGATGTCCTGACTTCAATGATCATTGATGTGACACAAGAGCTGGATGATGCTCGTCAGCGTGGCGACAAGATCATGTTTGAAGGTGCGCAAGGGACGCTGCTGGATATTGACCATGGCACTTACCCGTATGTCACTTCTTCAAACACGACCGCTGGTGGTGTTGCGGCCGGTTCTGGCTTTGGCCCGCGTCATCTGGGTTACATCCTGGGGATTGCGAAAGCCTACTGTACCCGTGTTGGTGCCGGTCCATTCCCGACTGAGCTCTACGACGGTCAAGAGAAGCAAGACCCAGTTGGTAAGCACCTTGGCACAGTCGGTAACGAATTTGGCGCTACGACGGGTCGTCTCCGCCGTACCGGTTGGTTTGATGCCGTGGCGATGCGCCGTGCCATTCAGATCAACTCGATCTCAGGTTTCTGCCTGACCAAGCTCGACGTCTTGGATGGCCTGGAAGAAATCAAGATCTGTACGGGTTATAAGACCAAAGATGGCAAGGTTCTGGAAGTGTCTCCAATGGCGGCTGATGCTTACGAAGATCTAGAGCTTATCTATGAAACAATGCCGGGTTGGTCTGAAAACACATTCGGTGCGAAGTCACTGGATGCGCTGCCACAGGCTGCGCTGGATTACATCGCGCGTATCGAGCAACTAACCGGTGTGCCAATCGACATCATCTCGACCGGGCCGGATCGCAACGAGACGATTATCAAGGTTCACCCATACGGCAACTAATTGCCACGGGTGGTCGTCCCTGATGTGCTCTCACCTTCGGTGACGGTAAAGAGAAAACCAACCCTGCGGGGTTGGTTTTTTTATACCTGCCGCCCAGACAATGACTAGATATTGCTCCCAGAGTTGACCGGACATTGTTGCGTCAAATCTTTCGCGATGGCCTCAAAAAGTAGCGGCAAAAAAATGCCGATTTTCTGCTAAAGTGATTAAAGTCTGATCCCGGGCCGCCGATAAGATAACTACGGTTCAACAGAGAAGTTTACATGAAACTGCGTACCCTGCTTCTTTTTACATGGCTGGCTGCAACACCTGCACATGCATTGGAAGATGTCGGTGAAGCAGTGCCTGTGTATACCGACAATGAGCTGAACCGTCTGTTCGAACAAAATAGCCATTTGCAACGGGTCGAGGCGGATGATTGCCAGCTGGTCCAGGATATTGAAGCAAGGGCCATCCGGGTCGAATCTCCGGCGTATCAGTTTCTCTATGGGGACATGTTAGCCTGGGGCGTGTGTGTTGCGCGGGATGTCGAGCTGGGCGTGTATTACATGCAGTCGGCTGCGCATCAGGGCTCGCCAGCCGCACTGGAGCAACTCGGGCGCTATTATGCCACCGGGACGCTGGTGCAGCAGGATCAGGAGCGGGCGATCCCGTACTTACGCGAAGCTGCAGCTATGGGGCATGTCGATGCCCGGATCCAGCTGGCAGAGTTGCTGCTCAGAGATTACGGCAGCCCGCTGGACTTTGAAGATGCCTACCGCTGGCTGTATAACACTGTGACCGCCAGTAACCAAAAGCACCGTCAGATAACCCGCCTGCGCAGTAGCCTGGAAAGCCGGATGCCGGGGAATGTGATTGCCCGGGCCAAGCGCCGTGATACTTTCTGGTAAGCCGGTAGCATCGCAGGAACGACAAGACAAACACGAATATAAAAGAGAGGTCAGTGACCTCTCTTTTTGCGTTTCTGGGGCTTGCAACTTTTGCGGGCCGAACTTATACCAATCGCAGTAAATAAGGGGTCATCCTAGCTTGTTAAAATGCTCGATAACTGCGTTAGAAATTTTGATTGTAGAATAACTACTTATCAAAAAATTCTGCCTTGTTCTCAAACATTTTTCCGGCGCTATTTCTGATCACTGACTTACTTTGATTAGTATTACAGGACTTTATGCGGACCGAAGCACTCGTAATGCAGGCGGTCTTCACTGACTCCCATGGCTTGCAATTGTTGAGCGATATGCTGCATAAAGCCAACCGGGCCGCAGAAATAGTAATGCATCGCTGGGTTGTCAAGTGATGCCTTGAGTTTCGACAAGTCAACTAGGCCCTGGTACTGGAAATCTTCCGCCGGGCGATCCTCTGCCAGCGGTTCGCGATACCAGGTATGTGCCGTGATATGGTCAGATTGCGCAGCCAGTTGCATTACATGCTGGCGAAACGCGTGCTGGGCACCATTTTCCGTGGCGTGGATCCAGTGCACCTCGGCTTGATGCTCGGCCAGGCTCTCCAGCATCGACAGGGTCGGAGTTAAGCCGACGCCCCCTGAAATCAGCGCAACCGGGGTTTGCGGCGTGGCTTCAAGGAAAAAGTCGCCGGCCGGCGGGGCCAGCTCAACCGTATCGCCGACTTGCATCACATCATGCAGGTAGCTGGAGACTTTGCCGTCTTGTTCGCGTTTGACTGATATGCGGTATTGATCCGGGCGCGGTGCACCGGAAAGACTGTACTGGCGGATTTCCTGATGCTCAAATCCGGCTGGCTGCAGCACAATACCCAGGTACTGGCCCGGCTTGTAGGCAGCGACGGCTTCACCGTCCACCGGCTTGAATATGAAACTGGTGATCGTGTCGCTCTCACGCAGTTTCTCAACCAGAGTGAAGCTGCGGGTGCCGCGCCATCCTCCGGTCTTGTTTTCGCTTTCCTGATAAATCGCTTCTTCGCGCTGGATAAAGACATCGGCCAGTACGCCATAGGCTTCACCCCAGGCATCCAGCACCGCCTGACCCGGTGAAAGCAGTTCATCGATGGTGGCTAGCAGGTGGCCGCCGACAATCGCATATTGCTCGGCGGTGATCATAAAACTGGTGTGCTTGTGAGCAATTTTCTCCACGGCCGGTAACAGTGCCGCCAGGTTGTCGATGTTGTTGGCATAAGCACAAATCGCGTTGAACAGGGCTTCGCGTTGATCCCCGTTGCGCTGGTTGCTCATGTTGAAAATATCTTTAAGTTCAGGGTTATGGCTGAACATACGCTCGTAAAAATGAGCCGTCAGGGCCGGGCCGGTCTGGGCCAGAATTGGTGCGGTGGCTTTAACGGTTTCAATGGTTTGTTGGCTAATCATGGCTGAATGACTTTCTCTTTTTAATGTTGTATATTTAATGCATCTTATAAGTTGTATCTGATCTGTATCTTTTAGTCAATAACCAGATTAAAATGGCAACAGGAGGAGTTATTGTGCAGCTAACGAGTTTTACTGATTATGGCCTGCGGGCCCTGATTTACCTGGCGACCCTCCCGGAAGGTGAGTTGGCCAGTATTTCGAAAGTCACAGACATTTACAGTGTCTCTCGCAACCACATGGTGAAGATCATCAATAAGCTCGGTCAGCTGGGTTATGTGGAAACCGTGCGGGGGAAAAATGGCGGGATCCGCCTGGGGATGCCAGCAGAGCACATTATTCTCGGTGATGTGGTCCGGGCAATTGAACCGTTGCAGATCGTCAACTGTAGTGATGATTTTTGCCATATTACCCCGGCGTGCCGCCTCAAAGGGATACTGGATACCGCGCGAAGTGCATTTTTGGCTGAGCTGGACAAACATACCCTGGCCAGCATGGTGACCGATAATCCACCGCTTCGTGTCCTTCTGGACCGTCCTGTCGTATAATCGTAACAACGAATCAATAACTTCTTAGCTTTATTCCGTGGCGACAGGCCCAGCCTGTCTCCCGTCTGTTCACCCAAAGGCGGAGATACTCACTATTTTCGCCCAAACGGATCTGCATATGTCCAAAGGTACTACCGATTTACCGGTCGATCCTTTTCGCGATCGCGAAGCACAAAATTATGAAAACCCTATCCCTAGCCGCGAGATGCTCCTGGAAGTGATCCGCGGATTTACCGCACCGGTCAGCCGGGATCAGTTGTTTACCGAGCTGAAGCTGGAAGGGGATGACCAATACGAAGGCTTACGCCGCCGGCTGCGCGCTATGGAGCGCGACGGCCAGCTGATTTTTACCCGCCGTCAGTGCTATGCCCTGCCGGAGCGGCTGGATTTGATTAAAGGCCATGTGATTGGCCACCGCGACGGCTTCGGCTTCCTCCGTCCGGAAGGCAGCCGTGCCAAAGAAGATGATTTACTGTTGCCGCACCACCAGATGCGTGGCGTGATCCACGGTGACTACATTCTGGCCCAGGTGGCCGGGACGGATAAGAAAGGCCGTCGTGAAGGGCGGGTGGTCCGGGTTCTGCAGCACTATGAAGGCCAGATTGTCGGCCGCTTCTTTGTCGAAGACGGCATGGGCTATGTGGTGCCGGATGATTCCCGGATTGCCCAGGATATCGTGATCCCGAACGACCAGCGCATGGGCGCCCGAATGGGCAACGTGGTGGTGGTGGAGATTTCCCAGCGGGCAACCCGCCAGTACAACGCGATCGGTAAAATCGTGGAAGTGCTGGGTGAGAGCATGGCACCGGGGATGGAAATTGATATTGCCCTGCGCACCTATGATATTCCGCACCAGTGGCCGTCAGAAGTTGAAAAGCAAATTAAAGGCCTGAGCGAAGAAGTACCGGAAGCGGCCAAGCAGGGCCGGGTCGATTTGCGCGACCTGCCACTGGTCACCATCGACGGCGAAGATGCTCGCGACTTTGATGATGCGGTGTATTGTGAGCGCAAAAAATCCGGCGGCTGGCGCCTGTGGGTGGCGATTGCCGATGTCAGCTATTATGTCCGCCCCGGCTCGGCGCTGGATCACGAAGCGATCAAGCGCGGCAACTCGGTCTATTTCCCGTCTCAGGTGATCCCGATGCTGCCGGAAGTGCTGTCGAACGGTCTGTGCTCGCTCAACCCGCAGGTTGATCGCCTGTGTATGGTGTGTGAGATGACGGTCTCGGAAAGCGGCCGCCTGTCGGGCTTTAAGCACTATGAAGCGGTGATGAATTCCCACGCCCGTCTGACCTATACCAAGGTCAGCAAAATGCTGGAGGGAGATGAAGAGCTGCGTGAGCGTTATGCGCCGCTGGTTCCGCATTTGGAAGATCTGTACAGCATGTATAAGGCGCTCAAGCAGTCCCGTGAGGAGCGGGGCGCGATTGAATTTGAGACGGTGGAAACCCAGTTTATCTTCAATGCCGATCGCAAGATTGACCGCATTGTACCGGCAGAGCGCAATGACGCTCACAAGATCATCGAAGAATGTATGATCTTAGCCAACATTGCCTCGGCCCGGCTGGTGGAAAAAGCCAAAGAGCCGGCCTTGTACCGGGTGCATGACGCGCCGGGTGAAGAGCGCCTGACGGGTTTTCGTGACTTCCTCGGCGAGCTGGGTCTGCAACTGTCGGGTGGCCTGGAGCCGTCGCCGAGAGATTATGCGGCCCTGGCGCACCTGATCCATGGCCGGGCGGATCAGGAGCTGATCCAGACCATGCTGCTACGCTCGATGAAGCAGGCAGTGTATCAGGCGGATAATATCGGTCACTTTGGTCTGGCGCTGAAGCAGTATGCTCACTTCACTTCGCCGATCCGGCGTTATCCGGACCTGCTGCTGCACCGTGCTATCAAGTACCTGATTGCCAAGGAAGCCGGCAATGTTCAGGATCGCTGGACTCCGACCGGTGGTTATCACTATTCGTTCGATGAAATCGACACTATGGGTGAGCAGTGCTCGATGACCGAGCGCCGTGCCGATGATGCCACCCGTGATGTGTCGGACTGGCTCAAGTGTGAGTATATGCAAGACCATGTCGGGGATGAGTTTGATGGCGTGATTGCCAATGTCACCGGCTTTGGTTTCTTTGTCCGTCTCAATGAGCTCAACATTGACGGTCTGGTGCATATCTCCAATCTGGCCAATGATTACTATCAGTTTGACCCGGTTGGTCAGCGTCTGATTGGCGACAGCTCGGGGCAGGTGTATCGCCTCGGCGATACGGTGAAAGTGAAGGTGGCCTCGATCAACCTCAACGATCGCCAGATTGACTTTGATATTGTCGGCAGTACCCGCAAGCCGCGCGGCGCCGGCAAGACCGCCAAGACTCGTGACAAGCAACAGCGGATGCGCAAGGCGGAAGGACTCAAGCGTCAGAGCCTGAAAGCGTACCGGGTCGAAGAGGGCGAAGCCCAGCCGGAGTCGAACGGCAAAGCCAAGACCGAGCGTCGCTCGGTTCGTCAGAAGCTCAAAGCCGGAGCGATCCCCAAACTTGAGGGAGATAAGGCGCCGGGCGATAAGGCTGATGATCACAAAGCCAAGGGGAAAAAGAAAAAATCCACCAAGGCTCGCAAAAAGAAACAACGTGCCGGTAAAAAAGAACGGGCAGCGAAGAAGAAATAACCCATGAGTAATGAGATGATTTTCGGCATTCATGCCGTCAAAGCCGTGTTAGCGTCTGACCCAGCACGCTTTATCGAAGTTTTTGTGCTGAAGGGGCGTCAGGACGAGCGTCTGCTGCCGATCCTTAATGAGCTGCAACAGCTGGGGATCACCATTCAGCAGGCAGGTCGTAAAGCGCTGGATGATAAAGTCAAAGGTGCGTCCCACCAGGGCATCGTGGCCCGGGTGCGTCCGGGTAAGCAGTACAACGAGAATGATCTTGAGGATGTGCTGGCCGGGAAAGATAACCCGCTGCTGCTGGTGCTGGACGGTGTGACCGATCCGCATAACCTGGGTGCGTGTCTGCGCAATGCTGATGCCGCCGGCGCGGTGGCTGTGATTGTGCCCAAGGACCGTTCGGCCCAGCTCAATGCCACGGCCAGCAAGGTGGCCTGCGGCGCGGCGGAAGTGGTGCCGCTGATCCGGGTGACCAACCTGGCCCGGACCCTGCGCAGCCTGCAGGAGCAGGGGATCTGGGTGGTCGGCACTGCCGGGGAAGCAACCCATGATGTGTATCAGAGCAAGCTGACCGGTCCGCTGGCGATTGTGATGGGCGCTGAAGGGGAAGGGATGCGTCGCCTGACCCGCGAAACCTGCGATGATCTGATCAAGATCCCGATGGCCGGGACGGTCTCGAGCCTCAATGTTTCCGTGGCGACCGGGATTTGCCTGTTTGAGGCGGTGCGCCAGCGTCAGTCCGCTTAATATTGCGTAAGATATTGAAAACCGGCGCGGCCTTTCAGGTCGCGCCGGTTTGTTTTGGGACGCTATAGCCACAGCGCCGGAAGTTCGCCGGACAGAACAAAATTCGCTTGCTAAGATCGCCCATTCTCTGTACTATTCTGCCTCCAAATTCTCGGTTCTTTATTTTAGTTCCTTGCTTCTCCTGGATGACCGAGCCAAATAGAGAAGCTGATTAATCCGTAAGGAGCAACCCATGCGTCATTACGAAATCGTATTCATGGTGCACCCAGATCAAAGCGAGCAAGTTGCTGGCATGATCGAGCGCTACACTGGTGCAATCAAAGATTCTGGTGGTCAGATTCACCGTCTTGAAGATTGGGGCCGTCGTCAACTGGCTTACCCAATCAACAAACTGCACAAAGCACACTACGTTCTGATGAACGTTGAAGCTGAGCAGTCTGTAATTGACGAGCTGGAGTCTAACTTCCGCTTCAACGATGCTGTGATCCGTAACATGATCATGCGCACCAAAGGCGCTATCACTGAGCCATCTCCAATGATGAAGGCTAAAGAAGAGCGTGCCCCACGTCGTGAAGAGCGTGCAGAAGCACAATCTGAAGGCGAAGCTGCAGCTGAGTAATTGTTAAATGACCAATCGTCTGGAGTTGGCCGGCGTTATCGCTAAAAACCCCAAACGAAGCCAGTCCCCGGCGGGCATCCCTCATTGCCATTTTGTGCTTGAGCATCGCTCGGTTCAGCGGGAAGCTGATTTACCCCGTCAGGTGTATTGCTACATTAACGTGGTGGTCAGTGGTCAAGGTCAACAAGCACTCACGCAAGATTTAGCTGTCGGCAGCCACATTAAGGTAGCGGGATATATCTCCTACCAAACCGGCCGGAACGGTATCGGGAAATTAGTGTTGCATGCCGATCACATTGAAAAAATTTAGTTCAGGAGATAAGCCCATGGCACGTTTCTTCCGTCGTCGTAAATTCTGCCGTTTCACTGCAGAAGGCGTACAAGAGATTGACTACAAAGACGTAGCAACTCTGAAAAACTACATCACTGAAGCTGGTAAAATCGTACCAAGCCGCATCACTGGTACTCGCGCTAAATACCAGCGCCAGCTAGCTCGCGCTATCAAGCGTTCTCGTTACCTAGCACTTCTGCCATACACTGACAAGCATCAGTAATCGGTAGCGGTTTCTATTACGTTTAAGAGGACAAGATAATGCAAGTTATTCTACTTGATAAAATCGGTAACCTGGGTGGCCTAGGCGATCAGGTTAACGTGAAAGCGGGCTTTGCACGTAACTTCCTTATCCCACAAGGTAAGGCTGTGATGGCAACTAAAGCTAACGTTGAGATGTTCGAAGCTCGTCGTGCTGAGCTGGAAGCAAAAGTTGCTGAGCAACTGGCTGCTGCCCAAGCGCGCGCTGAGAAACTGAACGCTCTGGAAGCAGTTGTTCTTGCTTCTAAAGCTGGTGATGAAGGTAAACTGTTTGGTTCTATCGGTACTCGTGACATCGCTGACGCAATCACTGCGGCAGGTGTTGAAGTAGCGAAGAGCGAAGTTCGCCTACCAGAAGGTGCACTGCGCACAACTGGCGAGTTCGAGATCAGCATCCAGCTGCACTCTGACGTATTCGCTACAATCAACCTGAACGTTGTCGCTGAAGACTAATCACGTTTGGTGTTGAAACGGAAAACCAGCCTTCGGGCTGGTTTTTTGCTATCTGGGGCCAACTCTTTGTGTCTGCTGCATTGACTGGATGGAGCCGGGGAGGGAGCGCGCAGAGCGGCGCTTATCAGTTCGGATTCAGCTTGAATAGTAAGTTGATGGTCATGATGGAGTCGCGTTTATCCAGTCCGTCCGGTACCCAGCTGTTGAGCTTCTGGGTATTGCTCAGCTTAATGGCGATATGTTCTGAAATCGCACTGGTCAGATTCAGCTCCGCTTCTAAGGTGCTGTTACTATTGCCGGCAATTGCGGTGAGTCGTCCTTCGACTTCCACAGTTTTGGACGGCTTCCAGATAAACTTGGTATTGCCCCGCAGGATCAGCTCGTCGACCGTCTCCGGGACGATAATATCATCGTCGTCAATCTCATCGATATTCGGCTCCTGATGGCGGTAGCCCGGACCGGCTTCCACTTCC